>JAAZKF010000142.1 GCA_012799975.1 Burkholderiales bacterium | reverse complement strand
TGGCCAGGTGGACTACCGCATCGAAAGGACCGTGCAGATCAAGCGGGTGGCACATGTCGTGCTCGAGAAGGTCCAGGGGCAGACCCGCCAGGTTCTCTCGACGGCCCGTGCTGAAATCGTCCACCGCGACGACCTGGTCCCCTCGACCCAGGAAGGCGCGGCACAGGTGGGAGCCGATGAAACCGGCTCCTCCGGTGACCAGAATGCGCATCGCGCCCCATTCCAGCCGGCGCCCGGTGTCCCTGCATCGACTTTCAGAGCTTCACCCAGATGCCTTCTGGCAGGCGGCGGACCCGACCTTCCACTTCCAGGCGGACCAGGGTTGCCGCGACCAGACCGGGAGCTCGTCCCGTCCGGTCCACCAACGTGTCCACCCGGGCTCCCTCGCATCCCAGGGCGGCGAGCACTTCCCCGGAGGTTCCGTCCGGCAGATCGGTTCGCTTCGGAGCAGGGGAGAGGTGGATGCCCAGGGCGTCCAGGACATCCTCCGCCGAGCGGACCACGGCCGCTCCGTCCGCCAGGAGTTGCAGGCAGCCCTCACTCTCGGCCCAGCCGACGGGCCCGGGGACCGCCATGACGTCGCGCCCGATCTCGCTGGCCAGGTCTGCCGTGATCAGGGCGCCACTCCGGCAGGCCGCCTGCACGACCACGACGACGTCGGCCAGGGCTGCCAGGATCCGGTTCCGGGCCGGGAATCTCCAGGGGTCGGGACCGGTGTGGGCCGGGTACTCGGAGACAACCGCCCCGCATGCCTCGATCTCCTGGCGCAGGCGGCGGTGCTCGCGGGGATAGTGGACCCCCAGGCCGCACCCCAGGATGGCCAGGGTCGGGCCGCCGCCTCGCAGGCTTCCGCGGTGGGCCGCGGCATCGACGCCTCGAGCCAGGCCGCTGACCACGCGAATCCCCTGGCGGGCAAGGTCCCTGGCCAGGCTTTCGGCGAAGGATATGCCATAGGGGGTGGCGCGCCGCGACCCCACGATGGCCACGGTCTTGCGATCCGGTGGCGGCTCGCGGAGGCAAGACGTTCCCCGGACGTGAAGCGCCAGAGGAGGATCGTGCAGGTCCAGCAGACGGTCGGGGTACTCGGGGTCCACCGGGGTGACGATCCGGACGTCTGCGCGCTGGCTGTCTTCCAGCAGGTCTCGGGGGACCTGGGAAGGTTGCAGGCTTGCGCGGTCCGCACAAGCCTGCAACTGCCTCCAGGCCGCCTGCGCCGAGCCCGATTCCCGGATCCTTTTCCAGCAGCCCGCGATGCCCAGGCCTGGAGTCTGGGACAGCGCCAGCCAGCAGGCTCGCTCCCGGTCATGGTCTTGGGATTCCATTCTGGAGACAAGAGGGGCCTGTGTCATCGGAGTGCCTTTCGTGGGGGGCCTGGGGGCGGGCGTCGGGCCGCCCGCCCGGCGCTCAGGCTTCCTGGAAGGCCTGGACTACGCTCTGTTGGAGACGAGCGGCCAGGTCCGGGTTCTGCAGCTCGTAGACCAGTTGCCACGCTCCGTTCACCTTCCGCCCTGCCGAGGCCAGGTGGAACTCGCCGTCGCGTTCCTCCAGCTTCAGGCCCCGGAAGAGCATCCCCCCGTACTCGACCTCGGCCACGGCCCGGACGTGGCTGAAGTTCTTGATCCTCTGAAGACTCCTGACGCGAACCTCCATGATGCCGCCTCCCTTCGCTTGTTCGCGGGCGGTCCCGCCCCTTCATTGTGAAGCGGCCACTCTGACAGGGTGTTTCCGGGGGATGGACAGGGGGTTTCCGGGATGTTTCCAGAAGATGAACCCCGAAGTCGGTTGGGGTTCATGCGGCCTGCCTGCAGAGACGCGCTGCAGCCCCTTTCCAAAGAGACGCAGGAGGACCCGGGGTTGATGAAGGCGACGACGATCTTGTGCGTGAAACGCGCCGGCCAGGTGGCCATGGCGGGAGACGGCCAGGTGACCTTGGGCCGCACGGTCTTGAAGCACTCCGCCCGAAAGGTGCGCCGCATGCGCAACGGCAAGGTCCTGGGCGGTTTCGCGGGTTCCGCCGCGGACGGACTGACCCTGTTCGAGAAGTTCGAAGAACGTCTGGATGAGTTCTCCGGCAACCTGGTCCGCTCGGCCGTCGAGCTGGCTCGGGACTGGCGCACCGACCGCGTGCTGCGCAAGTTGAACGCCATGATGATCGTCGCCGATTCGCAGTCGATGCTCTTGATCTCCGGGACCGGCGAGATCCTCGAGCCGGACCACGACGTGGCCGCCATCGGTTCGGGGGCCCCCTACGCCCTGGCCGCCGCCCGGGCCCTGATGGATCACACCGACCTGCCTGCCGCCGAAGTGGCCGCCCGAGCCCTGGAGATCGCCGGGGAGATTTGCATCTACACGAATCGCGAGATCGTCCTCGAGACCCTATGAAGCCGAGGCCACCGGACGCTCCGCATCGGAGCACCTCCATCGCCCAGAGGATCCGGGCTTCGTTGGTCTTCCTGACGCTGGTCCCCCTGGTCCTGGTGGGGGGCGTGGGGCTCTTCCTGGGATGGAGTGCCCTGTCCCGGTCCCTTTCCTTCCTGGTCGAAGAGGTCGACGCGCTCTCGCGGATCTCTTCGGGGATCTCCGGCTACGTGCAGAACCGGGAACTGGCCTTGCAGGGGCTGGCAGAGCTCTCCCCTCTTCCGGCGGTGGACGCCGCGCAGAGGCGCCGGATGCTGGGAGGCCTGCTCGAACAGTCGCAAGGCCTGGTCCGGGTGGCCTATCACCCGCTCCAGGGCGAGGAGACGGTGGCGGTTCTCGACCCGCGCTGGAGGTCGCCCGGGGTGGACCTCGAGCGTCCGTCCCAGGCCGCGCTGGCGGTCGCGCTGCAAGGGCGGCGGTCGCGCAGCCGGTCCCTGGTCCAACCCCCACCCGGCTCGACCCTGCTGGTGCTGGGGCAACCCGTGACTCGCCAGGGAGTCGTGCAGGGCGCCCTCTTGGCCTGGGTCGACCTGGAACCGGCACTGGACCTGCTCCGCCTCCGGCGTGAACAGAGCCACCTGGCGGTCTGGCTGGTGGATGGTCCGACGGTCCTGGCCACCTCGGGGACGTCGGCTGCCGGGCAGCGTCCCTTCGAAGGGGTCACTCCCGGCCTGCGACTGGCCCACACCGAGCTGGGGCCTCGCCTGGAGGGGGCCGTTCCCGTCTCCCCCGTAGACTGGTACCTCAAATGGCGCTACGACCTGCCCGAAGTCTCCCATCTCTTCCAGAAGATGGCCCTGCACGTCGGCGTGACGGTGGTCCTGGTGGGCTTGCTGGCCTGGTTCCTGGGAGGCCTGGTTGCCCGTCG
>JAAZKF010000141.1 GCA_012799975.1 Burkholderiales bacterium | reverse complement strand
GCCCCCGGTCCACGGCCACCTGGGAACCCTGTGGGAGTGCCTTGAGCAGGTGGTTCACATGTTGGGGTTCAATCTCGGCGGTGAAGCCATTGACCAGGGGGAGCTCGCTGCTGATCCGGAAGCACTTTCCGTCAGTGCAGAGGTTACGAACCTGATTGGCCGATTCGGCATCTCGGAAACTGACGATCAAGCGCAGGCGACCATCGGATGTCATGCGCGCGCCGGAGATGGATTCAAAAGAATCCTCGATCGAGAAGGAGTCTGCCCGGATGGATTCAGGACCAGAGCAACTCGCCCCTACATTGCGCTGGAGGGCTCTGACCGGTCCACTTGCGGCGTGCCTGATTTGATCCGCCTTCACCAGGTCCTCCTTCTCGCCGCCCCCCCTGCGGCGCCGACTCCCTATCCTTCAGACGGCCCTCACCTCGGCCGCCTCGCCACCCCCCCTGCATCGAGGATACCATCCTGATCCCAGGCGTCGCAACGCAAAAACGGGGGAGCCTGTTGCGTAAATGTTAACAAGCGACCGATTCAGCGCGCGCTGCCCGAACTCTGCCGATTCGCCCGGGAAGGAGCAGGGCAGACCCCGCCGAAAGGCTGCTCGGTCCGCCGGGGAACCGTCGGAAGCCGGAACCGGTCAAGGAGGTGCCGCGTGCTCGTTCTTTCCTGCGAACCCGTGCGGGGGAAGGCCATCCAGCGCGCCGTCGAGGCTCTGCGCTCGGGGGGCGTCATCGTCTATCCCACGGACACCGTATATGGAATGGGTTGCGACCTCCTCAATCCGCAGGCCATCGACCGGGTGTATTTCCTCAAGCGGATGCACCGACGCAAACCCTTGTCACTGATTTGCGCTGATCTGACCCAGATATCTGAATACGCCCAACTGTCCAATACGGCCTACCGGCTGATGAAGCGCCTCCTGCCGGGGCCCTATACCATCATCCTGCAGGCCACCCGCCTGGTTCCCCGGGTGATGATGACCAACCAGCGCACCGTGGGGATCCGCGTCCCGGACAATGACCTGTGCCTGAGCCTGGTGCGCGAACTGGGGAACCCACTGGTAAACACCTCGGCCTCGGGTTCCGAGGACGAGGTGGTCAGCGATCCCGAAGCCATCCAGGAGGCCTATCCCCAGATCGACCTGATGTTGGATTCCGGACTGCTGCGTTCCGAACCCTCCACCGTCCTGGACCTGACCAAGGACCCTCCCACGGTCCTCCGCGAGGGCAAGGGCCCCGTCGAAGAGTTCATGTCGATCTGAGAGCGCCTCGCTTCAAGGACCCCGACGAATCACGTCCGGGTCCTCAAACCAGCGCGTCGCGACTTCGCAGGGCCCGCCGGACGCGGAGGATTCAGGTCCTTCCCGTGACGTTCCAGGACGGGGCGCAGGTATCGCCCGGTCCAGGAATCCGGGCAGGCGGCCACTACTTCGGGAGCCCCGGTAACGACTATTTGCCCCCCCCGGTCTCCCCCCTCCGGCCCCAGATCGATAATCCAGTCGGCGGCCTTGATGACGTCCAGATTGTGCTCGATCACCACCACCGTATTCCCGGCCTTCACCAGGCGGTGCAGCACTTCCAACAGATGGGCCACATCGGCGAAGTGCAGCCCGGTCGTGGGTTCGTCCAACAGGTAGACGGTCCGCCCGGTGGCCTTGCGCGACAGTTCGGTGGCCAACTTGACCCGCTGAGCCTCCCCTCCCGAGAGGGTGGTGGCTGCCTGTCCCAGGCGGATATAACCTAGACCGACATCGCGCAGGGTGGTGAGCTTGCGCGCGATGCGCGGGAGTTTTTCGAAAACCTCCAGGGCCTCCGCGACCGTCATGTCCAGGACCTCGGCGATATTCCTCCCCTTGAAGTGCACTTCCAAGGTCTCGCGGTTATAGCGTTTCCCCCTGCACACCTCACAGGGGACGAAGACGTCCGGCAGGAAGTGCATCTCGATCTTGAGGATCCCCTGCCCCTGACAGGCCTCGCAGCGGCCTCCCTTGACGTTGAATGAGAAACGCCCGGGCTGGTAGCCCCGCAGCCGGGCTTCAGGCGTCTGGGCATAGATCTGTCGGATCAAATCGAAGAGCCCCGTGTAGGTGGCCGGGTTGGACCGGGGAGTCCGCCCGATGGGGGCCTGGTCGATGGGGATCACCTTGTCGATGAACTCCACGCCCCGAATGTCGGCCAACTCACCCGGCTTTTCCGAGCCGGTGCGCAGGGCCAGGGCCAAGGCCCGATGGAGGGTCTCGTTGACCAGGGTGCTCTTGCCCGATCCCGAGACGCCGGTCACCACGGTGAAGAGCCCGACCGGGAACCGGACGTCGATCCCCTGAAGGTTGTTCTGACGACACCCCAGGACCTCGATCCACTCACCGCGAGGGCGCCGGCGGCGGGTCGGCAGCGGAATCTGCACTCGGCCCGACAGATAGGCCCCGGTTACCGATTCGGGGTGACCCGCCACCTGCTCGGGCGTCCCCTCGGCCACGATCCGCCCCCCATGAACCCCAGCCCCGGGGCCGATATCCACGACGTAATCGGCCTCCCGGATGGTCTCCTCGTCATGCTCGACCACCAGCAGGGTGTTGCCCAGGTCGCGTAGCGAGAAGAGCGTCTCCAACAGGCGTCGGTTATCCCTCTGGTGCAGACCTATGGAGGGTTCGTCCAGGATGTAGAGCACGCCCACCAGACCCGAGCCGATCTGGGTAGCCAGGCGAATCCGCTGGGCTTCCCCCCCCGAAAGGGTGCCCGCAGCCCGGTCCAGGGTCAGGTAGTCCAGGCCGACATCATCCAGGAACTTCAAACGGGCCTGGATCTCCTTGAGGATCTGCCGGGCGATGTACTGCTCGCGGTCGGTAAGTTCCAGGCCCTCCATCCACTCCCGCGCCGAGCGCACCGAAAGCGCCGTGAAAGCAGGAAGATCCAGGCCCTGCACGGTGACTGCACGAGCCTCTGGCTTCAGGCGGGCGCCCTGACAATCCGGGCAAGCCCGCAGGGTCATGAATTTCTCGATCTCCTCGCGAGCCCAGTCCGACTCGGTTTCGGCAAAGCGACGCGCCAGCAGGGGCAGGGCTCCCTCATACTCACACCCCTTCACGCCCGCCGCCCGAGCTCCGTACAACAACAGGTTCCGATGGGCCTCCGGCAGGTTCTTCCAGGGGAGCTCCAGGTCGATCCCGACATGCTCGGCCACCCGCTCTACCCGCCTCCAGAACCACGACTCGCGGGGGTGATGTCGGAAGGAGTAGATGGGCTTCCCCCAAGGTGCCAGGGCGCCCTGAAGGCAGGAAAGGCTGGTGTCGGGCACCACCAGGTTGGGATCTACCTCCGGCATGAAACCCAGGCCGGTGCAGCCGGGACAAGCCCCATGGGGGGTATTGAAACTGAAGAGGCGAGGGGCCAGCTCGGAGAAGGACAACCCGCATTCAGCACAGGCCAGATGCTGGCTGAGAAGCTGTTCCGGTCCGTCCACCTCGGCCAGCAGGGCCGTCCCTCCGGAGAGTCCCAAGGTCGTCTCCAGGGACTCGGCAATTCTCTGGCGCCCCCCCGCCTTGACGACGATCCGATCGACCACGACCTCGATGTCGTGCTGGACGTAGCGTTCCAGGACCACGTCCTCGGCCTCGTCCACCCGGATAAGCTCCCCATCCACCCGGGCGCGTGTGAAACCCTTGTCCCGAATCTCCCGGAAGAGTTTCTGGTAATGCCCCTTGCGGCCCCGGACCAGGGGCGCGAGCAGCATGAGTCGGGTGCCTTCCGGCAGAGCCAGGACCTTGTCCACCATCTGGTCGATCGTCTGGGGTTCGATGTTCCGACCACATTGGGGGCAATGGGGATGGCCCACCCGGGCGTAGAGCAGACGCAGGTAGTCGTAGATCTCGGTGACGGTCCCGACCGTCGAGCGGGGATTCCGCGAGGCTCCCTTCTGGTCGATCGAGATGGCCGGCGAGAGGCCCTCGATGTCGTCCACGTCGGGCTTCTCCATCTGCCCCAGGAACTGGCGGGCGTAGGAGGACAGGGACTCGACGTAGCGCCGCTGGCCCTCCGCGTAGATGGTGTCGAAGGCCAACGACGACTTGCCGGAGCCGGAAATCCCGGTGATCACGATCAGACGGTCGCGAGGCAGGTCCAGGTCGATATTCTTCAGGTTGTGCTCACGGGCACCACGGATGACCAGGCGGTCGAGGGCCATGGCAAGAGAAACTCCGGTCTCGGTGCTGAAGGCTTGGAGCGCCAGGGGGGCGCTGACCTTCCGCATCATAGCAGCGGGGGCCGGCTCGAGAAAGGGCGGCCATAACCGGTCAAGCGCCTTCGCGGGCTTTTCTGCCTTTGTATAAGGCCCCTGGAGCCTAAATGGCCAGGTCTTGGAGCTACGGAACCCTCCGGGCTTCATTTTCTTCCCCATTCCAGCGGCCCTGTTCCTGCTTCTCGGAGGAGGGAACTATGAGCAGCACCCGGAGGCGCCCCACACCTCCCCCGCCTACACCCTAGAAGCCTCCCGTCAGCTACTTTTGAACCTCGCGTTGCCCAGAGGCCTGCGGACTCCCCTGCCATCCGGGCTTCCCCTGGTCCCTCCCGAGGTCCGACGCCTGGTCCTCCCGGAATCCCTGGAGCGGTTGCTGCAAGCTGCGAAGGCCCGGTTGCGAGGCGGCACCGATGAGGCCCTCACTCTCGAGGAATGCCTGTATGTCTTCTGCCTGGTCTTCCTGCGCCGCCCACCACCTGCGCCATCTGCACGGCGGCACCATGCTCGTGAAGGGCGCGGGCACCCGCATCTGGGAGAGCGGACTGCAGGACGGCGAACCCCGGCGGATGTGGTGCGACGAGCGACTGGTGGACGGAGAGGCGTTGGCCTGGGAGAAGGGGGACGTGGCCGAGTCGCCCCCGGCCACGGCCGGGTCTACGAGGCCACGCCCGAGTACCGGTGTAGACCAGCCCCCTTGACCGGAGACCCGCGTCGCCTGAAATTCCGCCATTCCAAACGAATATATATTCGCCAAAACTCAGGATCAGCATCCGGGGGCCCCTGAATCCGCCGCCTGGACCCCGGCAACGGCGCGCAGGTAGTCCTCCGGGTGGGACAGGGTCCTCCCGAGGCCGGCTGAGTAGGTATGGGCGGCTGTTGATGGTAGCCCCGGGCCGCGGAGGGGCCCTCGGGCGCCAACTGGCCCGCCCGCGGCGATTTTCGGATATGGCTGCGCCCAGCCTGGCGTTCATCGAGTCGCCAGCCGAGGGTGACGAGCGCTCCGCGACCACGTCAGGCCGGGGCGGCACGTATGAGCCCCAGGATCTGTGCTCGCACCTG
>JAAZKF010000140.1 GCA_012799975.1 Burkholderiales bacterium | reverse complement strand
CGGAAGCAAGGCCTTCCCCAGCCCCCGATTGACATAGAGGGAGGTAGGGCCAACCTGGAAGAGTCCGGCGGCATAGCGCCGATAGAATCGAGAAAAGCAATAGACCGGCCCCAGGAACGGCAGACACACCTGCCCGCCGTGGGTGTGTCCGCTCAGCATCAAGGGGACCTGATGTTCCGAGACCTCCTCGACCAGGTCCGGATTGTGGCACAACAGGATCGTGGTCTCCCCGTCGGGGATGGCGCGCAGGGTCTCCTCCAGATCGTCGTGGCCGGTCCCCAGATCGTCCACCCCGGCCAACCACAGGCGCTCGCCTTCTCGCTGGAGGGGGATGGCCTGGTTGCTCAGGAGGATGATCCGGGCATCCTCCAGGGCCTGGCGCACCGCAGAGGTCTGGGCGAAGTAGTCGTGGTTGCCGAGCACTGCGAAAGTCCCCAAAGGCGCCGTCAGAGCGGCCAGCTCAGCAGCCTCCTTGGGTATGCCGCGCGTCCCACCCGCGAAGAGGTCCCCCGTCAGGACGATCAGGTCGGGGCGATGCTCCAGGACCTGCGCGAAGACCCGGCGCAGCCAACCCGCGGAGGCAGCAAAGCCCAGGTGCAGATCCGAGAGCAACACGACGCGGGTTCCCTCCCAGATGCGAGGCATTCCCCGAATCCCGACCGAGACCATCTGGAAATCGACCCAAAAAGGCTCCACCGCATGGGCATAGCCCAGGGCCAGCACCACCAGAACCAGGAAGGTCTGGGCCAGCGGCGGGCAAATCAGCCACAGGAGCAGGAACACCACCAGGACCAGGACCACGACCAGGCCGACCATGGTAGCGATCACCGTCTTGCGTCCACCGATAGGGGAAGAGAACACCCGTCCTCCAAAGACGATCAGGACTCGAGGGGTAGACCCATGTCCTTCCAGCCCTCAGTTCCCCGGGCTATCGTGAACACCTCTGCAAAGCCCTCCTCCGACAGGATCTGGGCTCCTTCCAGGGAGCGCTTGCCCTTCATGCAGATCACATAGACCGGACGAGACGAGTCGAGTTCGCCGACGCGGCGTGGCAGTCCGGCCAGAGGTATGGACCGGGCCCCGGGCACGTGGTAGGTCCGGTAGGACTCCGGATCGCGCATGTCCACCACCTGGATCTCGGGGCGGGCCTGCATTTCGCGCCAGGCCTCCTCCGGGTCGATCTCCTGGATCTCGATTCTCTGCATGGCAGGTCTCCTCGCTTGCGGGTCTGGTCCCGCGAATATCTGGTCTTCCGGAAGCCGGGCCGGGGTCATCCGCTTGATTCCCGCCACGGCAAGCCCTACCTGCTGCTGGTTCGAGGGAGCTCGAACCGGGAAGGGTGAGACGAAGGACTTCCCTCCCGGGCAGGCGAACGCGCAAGACGATGAACCCGGAAGCCAACGGTGAGCGAGTCCTGATCGTCGATGACGATACCGCCATGGTCACCCTGATCAGGGGATGGGTCGAGACCTTGGGCCTGACCACGGATTCCGCTGCGAATGGGGCTGAGGCTCTGGAGGTAGCCCGTCGATTCCTCCCCGACCTCATCATCATGGACGCGATGATGCCCGTGATGGGAGGATTCGAAGCCCTGGCAGCCCTCAAGAAGGACCCCCTGCTGCAGGATATCCCCGTTCTCTTCCTGACAGTTCGCGACGACGTCCAGGACATCGTAGCGGCTCTGGACATGGGAGCCAGCAACTACCTCAGGAAGCCCTTCAAGCCGCAGGAGTTCCTGGCCCGCCTCAAATCCATCCTCCGTCAGAAGCGGGACTACGACCTGATCCGGCGTGAGGCCGACGAGGCGAAGTGCGAAAGGGACCACCTGGCATCCTGGTTGGACCAGCTTTCCGCAGGGGTCATGAGGCTGGATGCCAGCGGGCGGGTCTTGTCCTGGCGTGGCCCGGTCCTCTCGGCAGACGAGCTGCGTGGCCGGCCGGCCACGGAAATCCTGGAGTGCCAGGGTGCCATCCCCTGGCAGGAGGAAACCCTGTATGACGGACCCGCCTTCGTCCTGGAAGGTTCCAGCCGGCTTCAAACCCGGGCCCTGGGACGACCCGTACAGGGAGGCTACGAACTTCTGCTGATCCCGTCCTGAGCTCCCGATACCAGGAACCCAGCCCCCCTCCGGTTGCCTCGCCCCCCGGAGAACGGGGGTTATTTCTTGCCCTTGCCCTTCCCCTTGCCCTTACCCCTGCCCTTCTTCTTGGCCGCCTTACCAACACTTCCCTTGCCTGCCTTGGAGGCCTTCTTGGTTTCAGGGGTCTTCACCGTCGGCTTGGGTTCCTCCACTGCAGGTGCTGCCTGCTCGACCGCCGGCTTGGGTTCCTCCACTGCAGGAGCTGCCTGCTCGACTACCGGCTTGGGTTCCTCCACTGCAGGAGCTGCCTGCTCGACCGCCGGCTTGGGCTCCTCCACTGCAGGTGCTGCCTGCTCGACTACCGGCTTGGGCTCCTCCACTGCAGGTACTGCCTGCTCGACCGCCGGCTTGGGCTTCTTCACTTTAGGTGCTGCCTGCTTGACCGTCGGCTTGGGCTCCTTCACTGCAGGTGCTGCCTGCTTGACCGTCGGCTTGGGCTTCTTCACTGCAGGTGCTGCCTGCTTGACCGTCGGCTTGGGCTTCTTCACTGCAGGTGCTGCCTGCTCGACCGTCGGCTTGGGCTTCTTCACTGCAGGTGCTGCCTGCTCGACCGTCGGCTTGG
>JAAZKF010000139.1 GCA_012799975.1 Burkholderiales bacterium | reverse complement strand
TGGCCTCGAAGTCCTTGGCGTAGATGCCTGTCTGCCCCTTGGCCTTGGCGTCGTACACGTAGCGCTCATAGACCTGCCAGGCCTGCTTGGCATCCTCGTCCAGCTTGTCCCAGTTCTGCGTCACGAAGTTCTTCAGGTCCTGGTACTCCTTGCCGGCGGCCTGGTTATCGCGGTCGGCGGTGGCCGACACGACCAGTTTCCGAAGCATGTCGGCGGTGATGGTCTCGGGATTGCTGGCCTTCAGTTTTTCGATGGCCCGACCGGCTCCGGCATCGTGGTACTTCTGGCCACGAGGAGGCTGGTGGGTATCCTCATAGACCGCAGGGTCCTCGCCTTCCTCCACCTCGTCCGAATAGTAGAGCAGTTCGCGGGTGTCGGTGCTGCCGTCACGGTTGACCGTGGTCCTGGTGTAGTCATCGTGGCCGGGACCACGAGCCTCGCGCACCGGGCGGCCCTGCCTGTCCAGGCTGTAGGTGGTCTCCACCCGGTCCTCCTTCCGGGTGACGGTCTGCCCCCGGCGCTGGGTGACGGTGGTATGGCCGTCCGCCGAGGTGGTCTGGACCCGGGCATCCCCGGGTGTCCTGAGGTTGTACGAGACCTCCTTGGAGGAGCCATCGGGGTGCTCGGTGCGCACGCTGATGTTGCCCCTCTTGTCGCGAGAGATATGCACCACATCGCCGTTGCTCAAGTGATGCGTGCCCGGACCCAGCTTGCTGAACAGCCTGCGGGCCAGGGAAGCATCCCTCTTGATGCTGTTGAGGAGCTGGCGGTATTCGCCCTTGACCTCGCGGGCCGTGTCGTTGTCGCTGCGCTTTATCAGCAAGGCGGCGTACAGTTCCTGCTCCTCGGGGAGACGGGGAAAACAGACCGCCAGGTCCTGGACATACTTCGGGTCTCGGATCTGGTCGAGGTCATGCAGGGTGCTGTTGTAGAAGCTCAGGGCCTGCTGTTTCTCGATCTCGGTGAGGGTCCCGGTCGGCGCGGTCTCCCGAGCCTTCGCGACCAGGTCTGCCCGTAGGGTCTCCCTGTGGGGCGAAGTTTCCCGTGTGGTGAACCCGTAATTGCCTCTGACAGCATCCATCATGGTGGCCTCTCATTTTCTTGACAGCAACTACTGTCAACATCTATGCTCTGAATATACCACGCTTCCCGAACATGTAAAGCCCCCCGGAGCAGGAAGTCCCCCCCCGGCGCAAGAAATTCGGGAACCCCAAAGATTCAGAGCGGAAGGATATGTCGCCATGCCCATCTGCCCCTTCAGGGACCGGGAGTGCTTCCCGGAATGCGCTCTGTACGTCCCCACGGTAGACAAATGCTCCTTCGTGGTGACCGCCGTTCTGCTGGAGGATCTGCAGAAGATCGGAGTTCTCCACTACGAGAAAAACCTCAAGGAGAGGTTGGCGGAGGGTTCCCGAGATGGAACCTAGACTCGAGGGCCTGGAGCAGATGAGCCTGTACGAACACCTCCGCAATCTCGGCGAGCAGATGCTGGCCGAATCGGAGTTCCACCGGGACGCCCTGGAGGGCATGTTGGACGAGGTCCTGGAAGACATCCAGGCCCTGCACCACGGCTATCAGACCCCGGCACCTCCCGGCGGGGAGGTCGTGCAGGCCTTCTTCGTCGAGGCCCTGGACCTGTATACCCAGTGCGTCGAGGCCATGAGGAGCTACCTGGAGGATCCCGAGGAGGCCCTGCTGCAGCAGGGCCTGGACAGGGCCGAAGAGGCTGAGGACCTGTTGGTGGCCGTGGAGATGGTCATCCAGGAGAACAAGGAACTCCTGGATGGAGGCCTGATGAGTTGACCCGGGAGCGGTTGCTTACCACCGAAGAGGTGGTCGCCGAAGCCAGCCAACGCGGGTTCGAAATCAGCGAGAGGACGCTCAAATACTACGTATCCTTGGGCCTTGTGTCCCGCCCCGGACGCCACCCTTCCGCCAAGGCCGACAAGCGGGTGCTGTACTTCCCTGAGGAGGTCCTGGATACCCTGGCGGAGATCCGCCGCCTGCAGGACTCGGGATTGACGCTCGAGCAGATCCGCCAGTTCCTGACGGGCAGCGCCCGGCCCGACCTGCAGGCCCTGGCCGAAAGCTCGGAAACCGAGGGCACCCGGATGGCCGAAAGGGTGATCCGGGCCCTGCTCAGCCAGGAGGTGGGCCAGGCCTACCGGGACTTTCTTTCCCTGCCGCTCGAAACCGGAGATGAGGCCCTGCGCGAGTCGGGCCGGGCCTTCTACCAGAAAGTCCTGGAAGCCTTGGTAGGCGCCGAGCGGGCTCGGCAGATCGTGACCCGCACCTTCGCCCGCCTGACGCCCGCCCAGTGGGAGCGCAAGCTGACACCCCTGCTCAGGATGAGGGCCGAGCGCTCCGGAAACCGGGCAGGCGCCGGCGGGAACCTCCTGGGTCGGACCTTGACCTCCCAACTGCACGAACTGGCCAACCGAATCCTGGCGGGCCAGCCTGCGGAAACCGAGCTCGCCGAGGTGAAGGCCCGACTGAAACGCCTGACCGCCAAATACTCCGGCGTTCCCGAAACCAACGCCCAGAGACACGAGATCGCCAGATTCATGAGCAAGGCCCTGGAGGTGTACAGCGAAGCCCTGTGGTTGCTGGAAGAGGGAGCCAGATCGGGCGACCGCCCCCTGGTCCAACGCGCCGTGGCCCGGGCCGACCGGGCAGGGGTAATCCTGGAGCACCTGGAGAACATGATCGCCGAGAAGAGAGAATTGCTGCGACTGTGCCATGAGGAGGATCTGCAGATACCTTGATCTCTGTGCTACAATGTTGACAGCAAAGACTGTTCCCATCTCAGATCCAGGCGGAGACTGACCTGGGAAGCGAGCAGGAGGTCGACATCATGGACTTCGGCAAACTCTCCGGTGGCATCCAGCCTTCTGCGCTATCCAAGCAGATCTCCAACAACCTGGACTCCTTCACCCGGCCCGCACGCCCTTCCAAAGAAGGCCACGAGTCCCGCTACTCCGAGCGCCAGGACATCAACGAGCGCTCGCTGCGGGCGGGCCGCATCTACCGAGAGGTGGCCGATAAGGTCGCCGCCGGGATGGGCGACCTGAGCCCGGAACAACTGCTGGATCTGGGCGAATACCTGGAAGAATTCCAGCAAGACCTGAAACGATTGGTCGAAGAGACCCGCGCCCGTATCGCAAACCGCAAACAGGCTGCTCAGGCCGAGGAGGCCCAGAAGAAACTGGAACTGAAGGACCGCCTGGACAGCAGCTTCGAGAAGATGAAGGACTTCGTCTCGACGACCCGCGACCGCGCCCCGGCGGAGACCAAGCCCCAAGCAGAGGACCGGACGCAGACCGGGGCCCAGACGCCAGCCGAAGCCCGGACCCCGGCGGAGGCCAGGCCCCAAGTCCAAGGCCACTCGCCCGCGCGGCCCAAGGAGCAGCCCACCGCCAGCCTGGCCCGAAATCTGGCCAACCAGGGCCCTGCCGGCCTGACCCGATTCATGGACGACCTGGAAAAGAACCCCGCCAGCAAGAAGGAGTTCTACCAGAACCTGGGCCGGGAGCTGAAGACCCC
The DNA here is from genome assembly GCA_012799975.1 of Burkholderiales bacterium. GTDB lineage: Bacteria > Vulcanimicrobiota > Xenobia > Xenobiales > Xenobiaceae > Xenobium. Next base: position 4,248 of record JAAZKF010000139.1, on the reverse strand, counting down.
CGAGGGTTCCAAGGCCTTCAGGAACCTGGTGGGCGACCTGGGCAAGACCACGGGTGGACAGGCGGCCCTCTACCGGGGTTTGACCCGGGGAATGGACTCACAGGAGGGGCGCCGGGTCTTCGCCGAGGTCCTGCGCCAGACTCCCCGGACTCCCGAAGCCCAGGGCCCGCTCTTCCAGGCCCTGGTGGATTCCACGACCACCCCTGCGGGCCGTTCCAACCTGACAGCCTTCCTGCGCGACCCCGAGACGGGCACGGCCCTGCTGCCCACCATGGCCGACGCTACCCGAACGGCCGAAGGCCGCCAGCAGGCGACCAGACTCTTCAACAACCTCCGGCAGGACCCGGCTGCCTCCACGGCCCTGCTGGGCACATGGAAGCAGGCCACCGCAAACCCACAGGGCCTGGCCGATTTCCGGGCCCTGATGCAGAACCTCGAACAGGAGCCCGCCGCCTCGCGGGCCTGCACCGGGATGCTGGCCACGGCCACGGGAACCAGGGAGGGGCTTTCCGACTTCACCCAGACCATGACCCAGGTCTCACGGGATCCCCAGGCCGCCACCGCCACTGCCGGCGTCCTGGCCCGCAGCACCGAGACCCCCGAGGGTCTGGCCCACTTCACCGCCCTGACCAACAACGTGCGGCAGGATCCAGGCGCCTCCGCGGCCTTCCTGGGAGCCCTGGCCAAGGCCGCCGAGAGCGATGACGGGATGGCCAAGACCAGTCGTATGCTGGCCAACGTCAGCCAGGACCCGGCCGCCTCGACTTCCCTGGTGGAGACGCTGGCCAGCGCCTCCGTCACCGAGGAGGGGCGGGCCGGGGCGGAGCGCCTGCTGCTCAACTCCGCCAACAACCAGGCCACGGCTACGGCTCTGATGAGCACCCTCGCGAAGGCCGCTGAAAGCGCCGAGGGGAGGCAGGCCCTGGGCACCCTCCTGGACCAGGCCGAAGTGACCGGCGGATTCCTGCAGATGGCCTCCACCGCCACTCGTGACGCTCAGGGAAGGGCGGCCTTCGACCGGTTCCTGCAGGACCTGGCCCAGGCTCCGACGGCGCTGGAGGCCCTGAAGAAACAGGTGGCCCAGCAGGTGCGCACCTCCGAGGGCACCCGGGCCTTCCTGGCCCTGGCCGACAACCTGGTCGGCGACGCCGAGAAACAGAAGACCCTCCTGACCTTCCTGCTCCCCTCCTCCACCGGCAAGGCCCCGGGCACGGCAGGGCGGAAGGGCTGGGAGGGCGCGGGCTCCCTGGCCGGGATCCTGGAACACGCCTCGAAGTCTGGGGAGGGGGCGACCAGCCTGGCCCACCTGCTTTCCGGAGCCGCTTCGGCGCAGCAGGGCCGCGAGGCCCTGGGCGACATGATGGCCTGGCTGCGCGCCAACAGCGAGGCCCGCAACGATTTCATCCACAGCCTTGCCCTGGGCCTGCAGGGAGAGGCCGGGGCCGAGAGCCTGCTCAGCCTCACCCACGAGATGAACCGCAACCCCGAGTCCCGGGACGCCGTGCTGCGAACCCTGGCCCAGGCCACCACCGGCGAGTCCGGTCGCAGCGCCCTGACCACCTTCGTCCAGGCCCTGGGCACCCGACCCGAAGCCCGGGACGCCATGCTGGGTCTGCTGGACCGAGCGGTTACCGGTGAGGGAAACCGCAAGACAGTCAACCTGCTGGTGACCAACCTGGCGAAGTCTCCCGAACTGCAGGCGACCTTCCTGGAGACCGTCCACCAGGCGCTCGCGACGCCCAAGGGACAGGTGGAGCTGAAGAACCTGGCCGCTTTCCTGGGGATCCAGGTCGCCACTCCCACCCAGGTCTCTCCAGGGGTCCTGATGCTGGGGCCTCCGGTGACTGCCGGAAAGGCCCTGGAGGCACCCGGGTCGCCGACCATGGCCAAAGATTACACCGATCGGGTCGCAGCCTCGGGGATCCTGGGCGAGGTCAACCGCGACCTGAAGCCGACCCGGCGGCGCACCTCGGAAAAGGTCGAAGAGGTCAAGCTGGAAGGCCACAAGCGCTCGGCCTTCGACCCCGCCGACCTCTTCCCGGCCTCGGCCTTCACCGCCTGTCGCAGGTGCAGCAACTGCGGCTTCGAATCCAAGTCCAGCCTGGGTAGCTGCCCCCACTGCTCCGGCGAGGGTCGCCAGACGGTCATGCAGATCGAGGTGCGCTACAACCTGGACGGCGCCTTCTATACCCCGCTCCGGGATCTTGTGGAGTTCACTCCCCGGGCCTTCAAGTTGCTGGCCGAGGAACTCCTGGGTGCCGACAAGATGGTATTCCTGCGCTACAGGCAGATGACCCCCAATTTCAAGCAGCTTCTGCAGGTGGTCAATATCTACCGCTGAGCCTGAATCCGCCGTCTGGCGTGATATCAGACCCTCGGTCCTCACGCCAGACGGGCGGATTCAGCATCCCTCAACCGGCTGCCGGAACCTCGACCGTGATCTCGGATTCCTGCTGTTTCTCGATATCTTCCCAGTCCTTGGCTGACTTCACCGAGGTGACGAGTATATTCACCAGGTTCTGGTCCTGGTCTACGCCAGTGACGGTGAAGCTCTCCGTGGCGGAGGCTCCCTTCAGGACGACGTACCCTTTCTTGTCAGCGATCTCGTAAATCGCTGCCGAAGTGGCCCACATGGCTGCCGTTTCCGGGCGTTTAACCTTGGTGTCGACCAGGGTGAAGACGAATCTCACGTTGCTCACGAACCAGATATCACCACGGCTCCAAAACGAATTTTCCAATTCGAGCGTTGCCACATCATAGACATAGAGCCCCGAGGCGAAGCGGTTCAGGTTGCAGCGCACGACCATCCGCTTTTTGTCAGGGCTGAACATAACCAGCTCGACGCGTGCCTGTTCTTCTGTGGTCGGTAGGAAGGTGTAGGCTTTTCCGCTTTCGGCGTTGGCATCGTAGAGCAGGATGCCCCTTTCAAGCCCTTTCGCCGCGGCCTCGGTTTCGGGGTTTACCGCATACCACCACACCCCTTCAGCAGCAACAACAGCTCCCCGCTCACCTTCCGTTTCAGCGCCGGACTGCAGCACCCAGTCTTCGCCATTGAAAATGAAAACTTCTTCCGGATTTTTTGCCTCCGCAGCGAAAGAAGTGCCTGTCAGGGCAATAGCAGCAAAAGCCACCGTCAGCAGGAAAGCATATAGCCGTTTCATGACAATCATCTCCTTTAGAAGAAAGTTCCTATCCGCGCTTCTTCACTCTTCTACATTGAATGGCTCTGGATCAACATTGAGAATCAGACAAGCCATACCCCACACGCTCAATTCACTGCTCCAATCGAAGTAGTTGTTCATCATCTGCGCAAAGGTGTCTGGCTCCCACCGGTACACGTCCACCCCGCAATCGCTGAAAATCTTGAGTAATGCATCACTCATGACGACACGCTGCCTGTCCGAAGTGACTCCGTACCAGGTGTCAACTTCAGCCCTCTGGAACAGGGCTATCTCTTTCCCGTGGACCTCGATGGATTTCGCGACCCTTGCGACACCCGGGTCAGCAAAGAAAGGTTCATTTTTGTTTTCGTTATGGAAACGACGCCACTCAGCGGCAGCCCTGGGGCCCATCATTGACTTCTTCTGGACTTTCAGGGACGAGGCCCAATAAGATTGTTTGCCCAAATCCGGGGTATCCCCTTGAACCGTCATGCGCCTGCCGGCAAATCCTTCATTTTGGTACAGCGTGACACTATACCCCGGAGCTACGCCGATGGAAACGATGCTGTCGTTGGGCAGTTCAAAACTCCCCCCAAGATCGTAATTGCCCGCCCTCGGAATCTTCCAGGCCAAGCCCTGAAAGTTCGGCTGGGTATAGGCAACGGCAACGTAATCCATCCCTGTGCCATTGATCGCCCTGGCCAGACCGGAGGAATGGGCATCTCGAACGAAACAGGCCAGAGACACTGCCAGAAGCAAGGCCAGACCAAGAACCGACCTCATGATGCTGTTTTTCATACTCATCCCCTCCTTATGGGTTGAGCGCCACGAAGAGCAGGTAGGATGTCCCGGCTTCCCGGGCATCTGAGATGTAGCCAGATCGCTTTGATCTGCGAGGCATTCGGGTTCACCGAAAACAATCCGGTGTCCTTTCGGCAAACTTTTTGGCTTCCGCCTCCTGTGTCACGGATCGGTCTAATTGATCCACCCAGAGATCGGATGAAAAGATCCACTTGTTCGATCCCCGACCTCGGAGCTTTTGTTCGATTCTCCTGTTCGGGCTGGAGGCCTCCTTTCTGAGTCGGCA
>JAAZKF010000138.1 GCA_012799975.1 Burkholderiales bacterium | reverse complement strand
TACTGCCCTGGTGACGGGGTGGGAGAGCAGGTCACTGCCGGGAACATTTTTTGAAGGCTCGGAGCGCGTCTCCGGGCCTTCTTTTTTTTACCTTCGGTCTACCGACCGCGAATCCGGAGTGTGTCGGGCCCTGCACCGGGGCTTTGAGTTCCGGTGCAGGGAGAGCGAGCGCTGATATCCGGACAGGCCTCCCCGGTCTGCAGGTCGAACTTCTTCTCGCAGCATGGGGGGGGAGCCAACCTGAATCCGCTGTCTGGCCTGAGAACCGAGGGCCGAAGGCCAGGCGGCGGATTCAGGGTCAATATGGAGGTTGGAACGTTGCGTCATCTCGCGTCTGTCGGTTGCCTGCTGCTGATCCTGGTGGGCCTGGTATCCAGCACGGCCCGGGCCGAAGACTCCTTTGTCCCCGAGTGGTCCAGGAAGGCGATCTGGTACCAGATCTTCCCGGAACGCTTCCGCAACGGGGACCCCTCCAACGATCCCCGGCTGGTGGATCAGGACGGCTCCTGGCCCCACAGCCAGGCCGAGCCCTGGCAGGTGCACCCCTGGACCTCTGATTGGTACCGGATGCAGCCTTACGAGAAGGCCCACGCCGACAAGGACATTTGGTTCCATCTGCAGCGCCGTCGCTATGGTGGCGACCTGCAGGGCGTGATCGACAAGTTGGACTACCTGCAGGACCTGGGCATCAACGCGATCTACCTGAACCCCGTCTTCATGGCTCCTTCCTCCCACAAGTACGATGCCTATGTCTACCAGCACATCGACCCGAACTTCGGACCTGATCCGGAAGGGGATCGACGGCTTATAGCCTCCGAGAAACCCGATGACCCCTCCACCTGGCATTGGACCGCCGCCGACAAACTGGCCCTGGAGTTGATCCGCCAGGCCCACCTGCGCGGCATCCGGATCGTCTTCGACGGCGTCTTCAACCACATGGGGATGACCAATCCCTTCTTCACCGACGTGATTAAGAAGCAGCAAGCCTCGCCTTATCGGGATTGGTTCGAGATCAAGTCCTGGGCGGATCCCGCGACGGGGAAGGAGTTCGAATACCAGGGCTGGTTCGGCGTCAAAGAACTGCCCAATCTGCGCCAGGACGAGCAGGGCATCGTGACCGGTCCGCGGGAGTATATCTTCGCGATCACCCGGCGTTGGATGGACCCCAGCGGCCAGGGGAGACCCCAGGAAGGAATCGACGGTTGGAGATTGGACGTCGCCTTCTGCGTGAAGCACGCCTTCTGGAAGGACTGGAGCCGCCTGGTACGCTCGATCAACCCCGAGGCCTACATGACCGCCGAGGTGATCGACACCGTCGAGGCCAACAAACCCTACCTGGAAGGCGATGAGTTCTCGGCGGTGATGAACTACAACTTCGCCTTCACCTGTCACGACTTCTTCTTCTCCCGACGCCACGCCATCCGGGCATCCGAGTTCGACGCACGCCTGCGCGAGATCCGTGAAGCCTACGACCCACAAGTGGCCTATGGCATGCAGAATCTGCTGGGCAGCCACGACACGGCCCGGTTGGCCTCCAACGTGGTCAACGCCGACCTGGTGGCCATGCGCGACTGGCACGCCTACTGCGATAAGGCGAAAGGCAGCAATCCCGAGTATCTCACCCGCAAGCCTGCCCCCGAAGAACGTCAGCGCCAGAAATTGGCGGTCCTCTTTCAGATGACCTACGTGGGGGCGCCGATGATCTACTACGGTGACGAGGTCGGCATGTGGGGGGGCAACGACCCCTGCTGCCGCAAGCCGATGATCTGGAAAGACCTGGAATACGAGGCAGAAGCGACCCTGCCGGACCAGAAGCCCTCGCCCCGACCCGATCCGGTCGAGGTGGACCGGGATCTGCTGGAGCACTACCGCTGCTGCATCGCCTTGCGCAAGGCCCACCCCGCCTTGCAGGTGGGGGACTACCGTACGCTCCTGACCGACGACCGGCGAGGCCTCTTCGCCTTCCAACGCCGCCTGGGCGACGAGATTCTGGTGGTGGTCCTCAACAACAGCCCCGCTCGCCGCAATCTGCGCGTTCCCGCCGGTCCCGGAACCTGGGAGCCAATCCTGGGAGGGAACCGGCCCCTCAAGGCCGGGCCCGGTGGCGACATCCGCCTGGACCTGGAGGGCCGCAGCGGAGTCGTACTGGTCCGAATGTCCTCTTGAAAAGTCGATCCCCAGGTTGCACAATCAACATGTTTGTTACAGAAGATTTATTCTTCGAGTCCAATAGGTCTAGATAAATTCGTCTGGAGTCGTGAGAACTCTAGAGAATAACCAGAAATTTGGAGCAGTCTGACCGTGATCAAGAGCGTGGGCCTGACCCCAAACATATCGACTCCCGCAGTAAGGGAGACTCCCCGGACTACTCCGCAAGTCCAAGTCGCCACCGATTCGGTCGTCCTGGGGCAGAATCAGGCACTCCCACAGGAGAAGCCTCAACCGGTACCTTCGGGTGTGCCTCACCCTACGCCGCTCCCAGAAGACCCCAAGGTGCGCTCCTGGCAGGGCGAGACGATCTACTTCCTGTTGATCGACCGCTTCCACGACGGCGACCCCACCAACAATCACGCCGTCAACAAGGACGACCTGAATCGATACCACGGCGGGGACCTGCAGGGTGTCATTGACAAGATGGACTACATCAAGTCCACCGGCGCCACAGCCATCTGGATCACCCCGCCGATGGACAACCAGACCAGCTTCGTCGACAGCGATGGTTATCACGGCTATTGGCCCATCGACCACTTCAATACCGACGAGCACGTCGGCACGATGGACAAGTTCAAGGAGTTCGTCAACACGGCCCACGAGAAGGGGTTGAAGGTCCTGCTGGACATCCCTCTCAACCATACCGCCTGGGAGCATCCCTTCTACCTGGATCCGGCCAAGCACTCCTGGTTCCACCATAACGGCGATGTCACCGATTGGGATGACCCCTGGCAATCCGAAAACTGCGCGATTTTCGGTCTTCCCGACCTGGCTCAGGAGAACCCCGAGGTCGAGAAGTATCTGATCGAAGTCGGCAAGTTCTGGGCCGACACCGGAGTGGACGGCTTCCGTCTGGATGCTGTGAAGAACGTTCCCAAGGCCTTCTGGGACAAGTTCAATGCGGCCATGCACGAGCATGCGGGCCCTGACTTCTACCTGATGGGCGAGTACTACGTGGGCGATCCCTCGAAGTACGCCCAGTATCAGCACGGCGGCATGGATGGCCTGGTGGATTACCCGCTGTATTACACCATCGATGACGTCCTGGCCAAGGGCGGCAGCATGCGCCAGTTGGCCGACCGGGTAGCAGACTGCGACCGGAAGTTCGCCAAGCCCGAGATGATGTCGGCCTTCCTGGACAACCACGACACCAAGCGCTTCCTGACCAAGGCTGGCGGCGACCGCGACCGACTCAAGCTGGCCCTGGCCTTCCAGATGACCCTCAACCGCATTCCCAGCGTCTACTACGGTACGGAAGTGTCGATGGAAAGCGACCTCGAGGGGTGGAGCGAGACCAGCCGTCGGATGATGGAATTCGACAACGACCCGGACATGTTGGCCTACTTCCAGAAACTGGGCGCCATTCGGAAGGACTCTATCGCCCTGCGCGAAGGCCGGCTCTTGGAGATGTGGCAGGATGACCAGATCTACGCCTACGGTCGCGTCCATCCCCAGGATGAAGCCGTGGTGGTCCTCAACAACAGCCCCCACGAACAGACCCGCGAGATCCCCGTCCGGGCCGAGAGCCGGCTGCGAGAGGGAATGGCCCTCAAGGAACTGCTCACGGGCGAGACCGTGACCATCCAGAACGGCCGCATCCACAGCAAGCTGGGCGGTAAGCAGGCCGCCATCTACATGCCCCTGGACAAGCTCTGATCTCTTCGGAAGGGACGCGAGAGGCCCCCGATGCCGCCTCCAGGGTGGCTGGGGCTCTCGCCCTTCAGGGCACCGGAGTAGTCGCAACTTTCGTAGCGGGACTCACCGACCCGGGGGGCGGACCGGATTTGCGGGCGAAGGTCCTGTTCGGCGAGGTCGGACGGCTGCCTTGGCTTCGGTTTCTCAAGGGAGGTGGCGAATTCTGCTAGATCGTCGGACCTAGACAATTCAGCCCATTTACGTGAAGTAGGATCAAACCTACCCCTGTCTTTGGGGCACACGGGAGAAGGAGTTAAAGCATGTTTTCCACGGGCGGCTTCAACAACCTCAACATGATGGCCGGAATGCCGACCACCACCGGACTTCCGACAGGCATCAGTCCTGGTTTCATGGCCGGGCCCAACGGTCTCAACGATGTCATGAAGCAGTTGGACCAGATGTTCACCCAGCAGATGAAGTTGATGAACGACCTGCTCAAGAAGCTGCTGGGAACTTCCGTCAACCTGAATACTGGTTCCGGCATGTTCCCCTGCATGGACCTGAGCGCCCAGATGGCATCGGTCATGAAGATGGGCAAAGTGACCGACCAGATGATCTCCAAGATGGCCTCGATGGTGACACCCGAGGCTTCGTTGGCCGCCCTCGGTGGCTTCGGCAACGGACTCGGCAATGTCGGCACCGTCAGCGCCGCCTCCCTGGGCCAAGGCACGGCCTGGGGCCGCTCGCTGGCCTCCGATGCCCTGAGACACTCCGTCAAGGGGCCCGGTGGATGGTGTTATAAGTACGTCGCCCAGGCCCTGGCCCGCCATGGCGTCAGTGTCCACGGCGCCAGTGCCTACATGGCGGCCGACCAGTTGGCCACCAAGAAAGAGTTCCGCGAGGTCAAGGTCAGCCAGGCTGACCTGAAGAACCTCCCGGCCGGCGCCATCGTGGTCTGGAACAAGGGCAACGGGCATCCGCATGGCCACATCTCGATCTCCCTGGGGGACGGGCGGGAAGTCAGCGACCTGGTCCGTAACCAGATCACCAACTACGGCACCTCCTACCGCGTCTTCCTGCCCAACAAGTAGTGCCTGCCCCCAGTTTCAGCCCGGTCCAGGACTGGCAACTTCGGGTCCTGCCGATCCAGGTCTTCGTCCCTGTCGACCTTCCCGAAGGCTTCCAGGTCCAGTCCGTCCTTGCCGAAGACTCTCCGGATTGGGGAGCCTCCTATCAGATCGTCTTTGAAGGCCCGGAAGGGGCCGAATTGACCGTTCAGGGCACCGTCAGCGGGGTCGGCGACATCTTCCGGGGGCAGTCCCGCCAGAAGTTCCAGAATACCTGGCTGGGTCAGGGGGTAATGGAATTCTACGAACCAGAATCCGAAGAACCCGTGGACTTCCGCAGCCATTGGCTCCAGGTGGGTTCTGAAGGGCCCTTCCACAGCTTCTCGGGAAAGGGTCTGGAGCCCAAACAGGCCCTGCACCTGGCTGAGAATCTGGCCCCTCGGCAATAGCTTCCGGGATCAGGTGGTCTTCGAAGCCCGGCGTGGTTCAGCCCCGCCGGGCTTCTTCGTGCGACATGGTGACGGTGATCCCGGGGAAGATCACCGTCACGTTCTGGGAATCGACCGCCTTGACCACGCCGTTCCCCCAGCGGGGGTGACGGATGCGGTCTCCGCATTCCTTGGGCCGGGCCTGCGTCGAAGGGGACGAGGTCTGCAGGAAGTCCTGTTTGAGGGTGCGCTGCTTGCCGCTATCGAAGAGGACCGTCACCAGGTCGCGCTCGACGCCCTGGACGGTTCCCTGGCCGAAGACCTTGTGGGTCACCGGGGTTCCCACGGGGAAGCGACCGGCCACCTCGGCCTCCCGCTCGGCTCGAGGACCGGCTCGGACCGCGCCTATCTCGGCGACCCGGGATCGGGCAGCTTCGCCTCTGGCCGCCTGGACCCGGGGAGGGCGCGAGAAAGCAGGACGCTCCGGCCCGGAAGCCCCCCTCCAACGCCCGGAGCCGATGGCCGGCCCCTCGTCGTCCAGATAGCGACCTGAACCCAGCGCGAGGTCCGGCGCATCCAGGAGTTTTTCCGGAACCTCTTTGAGGAACCTCGAGATCCGACGGGGTAGCCGTATGCCACGCATCTCGCGCGAGCGCGCCCAACTCAGGAAGAGCTGTTCTCGCGCCCGGGTGATCCCGACGTAGCACAAGCGGCGCTCCTCCTCCATTCCCGAGTCGCCTTCCTCCAGCGCACGCAGGTGCGGAAAGGTCTCTTCCTCCAGTCCCGCCAGGAAGACCACCGGGAACTCCAGGCCCTTGGCTGTGTGGACGGTCATCAAGGTGACCCGGTCGACGGCCTCCTGGTAGGTGTCCTGGTCGGAGATCAAGGAGACCTGGCCTAAGAAGGCCTGCAACGGAGATTCTTCATCTCCCGCCCCCTGATCGAACTCACCGGTGACGTTCAGGAACTCTTCGAGGTTTTCCAGACGAGCCTGGGATTCCACCTTGACCTCGGCCTCGGTCTGCAGGGCGCTGCGGTAACCACTCTGGCTGAGCACCTCCACCAACAGCTCGGTCACCCCGATCCGTTCGCTCTCCACCCGCTGCATCAATGGTTCCATCCAGGCCTTCAAGGCCTGCATCTTCTCGGCCGCCTTGCCTCGTACCCCGGCCTCGCTGGCGAGGCCCAGAGCAGAGAAAGCCGGAACCCCGCGGACCCGGGCGAAGGACTCCAGCCTCTGGATGCTGGTCTCTCCGACTCCCTCTGTGAAGTCCAGGACCCGCCGCAGCGAGATCGAGTCCGCAGGATTGGCCAGAAGCCGCAGATAGGCCAGGACATCCTTGATCTCCTTGCGCTCGTAGAAGCGCAGCCCCCCCACGATGTCGTAGGGCACCCCCCTGGAATTCAGGGTTTCTTCCAGAAGGCGGGATTGGGCGTTGGTCCGATACAGCACCACCATGTCCTGGAAAGAACGGCCCTGCTCGTGCAGCCTCTTCATCATCCCCACCACGAAGTGGGCCTCGTCACGACCGTCAGCGGCCGAGAAAACCCGGGGAAGAACCCCCTTCCCCTGGTCGCACCACAGGTTCTTGTCTTTGCGCCCGGTGTTGTGCCGGACCAGGGCGTTGGCCAGATCCAGAATCGCCTGGGTCGAGCGGTAGTTCTGTTCCAGTTTGACCACCCGGGCCTCGGGATAGTCCTGCTCGAAGCGCAGCATGAT
>JAAZKF010000137.1 GCA_012799975.1 Burkholderiales bacterium | reverse complement strand
TGGATTTCCTTCTGCACAGCGGGTGGGCCGCCTTCGGGGTCCTGGGCTCGGTCTTCCTGGCGGTCACCGGGGGCGAGGCGATGTACGCTGACCTGGGGCATTTCGGTGCCCGGCCCATCCGCCTGTCCTGGTTTGTCGTAGTCTTCCCCGGACTGCTCCTGAACTACTTCGGGCAGGGGGCCATGCTCCTGCACCATCCCCAGAATGCCTCGAATCCCTTCTATCTCATGGTCCCGCAATGGGCCCTCTTCCCAGTGATCGGGTTGGCCACCTGCGCTACCGTGATCGCCTCCCAGTCCCTGATTTCCGGGACCTTCTCGGTGACCACCCAGGCCTTGCAGCTGAAGTACCTCCCGCGGTTGAAGGTTGAACACACCTCGGATCGCCTGGTGGGCCAGATCTACGTGCCCTTCATAAACTGGGCCCTGATGGTCTGCTGCGTCGGCCTGGTCCTGGTCTTCCGCAGTTCCAGCAGCCTGGCCGCGGCCTACGGGGTGGCCGTGACCCTGGATATGGTCATCACCAGCACGCTTTTCTACTTCTTCATGCGCTATGGATTGAAGTGGCCACGCTGGAAGGCGGGCGGGTTGTGTCTCTTCTTCCTCAGCATCGAGGTGGTCTTCCTGGCCGGCAACATCGTCAAGATACCTTATGGTGGCTGGATCCCACTGGTGGTAGCCGGTCTGATTTTCCTGATCATGTCCACCTGGCGGCTGGGGCGCAAGCGGATCGCAGCGCTGCGTTCGGAGGTAGGGGTTCCCCTGGAGACCCTGGTCTCCAACCTGGCCTCAGGGGAGCTGGTGCGCGTGCCGGGCACGGCCGTCTTCCTGCACTCCGACCCGGCGATGATGCCACCAGCTCTGCTGCACAACATCCAGCACAACCAGGTCTTGCACCGGAGGAACCTGATCGTGGCCGTCACCATCGAGGATCGGCCCTACGTCCCGGCGGGAGAGGTGGCCCGCGTCGAGGAGGTGGGCTCCTCCTTCTTCCGGGTCCTGCTCCACTTCGGCTACATGGACCGTCCGGACGTTCCCCGAGCCCTGCATGGCCTGCTCATCGGGGGCGAGCCTTTCGCAGCTTCCGAGTGCAGCTACTTCCTGTCTCGTGAGACCATCCTGCCTCGGAATTGGTTGTGGTCCGGGATGGCCGCCTGGCGCGAGAAGATCTTCGCTTTGATGGCCCGCAACGCGACGGATGCCACGGCCTACTTCTGCATTCCCCCGGCGCTGGTCATGGAAATCGGCTCGCAGATCGAGTTCTGAGGGAGCCAGGGAAGTCCCGGACCCTTGATCTACCTGTGGTTTCCGAATTACGGGCAGGTCGGGTTCCTGAATCCCTGACATGGGGCTCCGGGAAAACGCGTGAGGTGCCTTCCCGAAGCACTGGTCAATTCGGTTATACTGGTGGCAGGAGTTCGCCCTCCCGCCCTGGCGTGGGGTGCGTCGAGACTTCGCAGGATTGGAAGGTTCACATGACAGTCGACATCAATCGAACCTTGACCTTCATCGGGAAGGACCCCAACTGGTCCATAAAATTGCTGATCGGCGCCGGGTTGAGCATGGTTCCCGTTGTCCACCTGCTGGCCAGCGGTTATGCGATCAACATGTTCCGCAACGTCCTGGCGGGGAAGGAGGACTCGGATGTCCTGCCCGAGTGGTCTGACCTGGGAGACCACTTCGTCAAGGGGCTCATGATCACGTTGATCTACCTGGGGTATATGTTGGTCCCGACGGTGATGATGGGGGTGGCCCTGACCCCCATGATCGCGTCGTTTTTCAGCGACCGTCCGCCGGTGCTGGTAATGGGCCTTCTGGGAACTTTGTTCCTGGTGGCGGCGGCGACGATCCTGGGCCTGATCCTGTTTGTCCTGGCCCTGGAGGGGGGTGCCCTCTACGCCGAGACCGGCTCGTTCGGCGAGGCCTTCCGCATCAGCGAGATCATCCGCCGAATCCGGGTGGCTCCCCTGGACTTCCTGGTGGCCCTGGGGATCTTGTCGGTGGGCTGCATGACGGCCTCCTCGCTGGCCGGATTCGTGCCCTTCTTCGGGACCCTGGTGGCGGTCATGTTGGGCTTCCCGGTGCAGTTGATGTTCTGGCATGCCATGGGCACCACCGCCCGGTGCAATTTCCTGGACCGTCCCGGTCTGGATTGCTAGCAGCCAGGTTGCGTGAGGCCTCCCGGACCCCATGGACCCCGCCCGTGGGGCGCGGGGCTCAGGGACGGGAGGCCTTCTCGGCCAGGTAGCGCCGATAGATCTCCAGCCCGTCGGGGACGACCTCGACGCGACGGGACCAGGCCTCCAGCTCTTCTTCGGGAATCCACCCGCCCCATTCGATCTCGGAGTCCTGATGGCAGATGGGGCCATCCCAGCAGACCTGGAAGACGTGCACCCAGGCCCTGTTGTGGGGGCCCTGGTAGAGGTGGGCGAAGAGGAATTCCAGAGGAACCCCGGTGACGCCCAGCTCCTCGGCGATTTCCCTGGTGGCGGCCTGAAGATAGGTTTCACCCGAGGCCACCATCCCCCCGACGAACATGTCGTACAGGTGGGGGAAGACGTCCTTGGTCGGAGTGCGGCGATGGACGTAGACCTCCCCGCGTGGGTTGCGGCACAGGATGCCCACCCCCCGGTGCAGCAGGTTGAGTCGGCGCACCTCCGGGCGGGGAGCCCGGCCCACGATGCGGTCTGCGGGGTCGACCAGGTCGACGATTTCTTCCATGCGCCTGGAGTTGGCCCCGGCGGGTCGCGGTTCCTCCAGTTGCTGAACAGACTCATCCTGAATCCGCCGCCTGGCGTGAGGACCGAGGCCATCGAGGCGGGTCTGGATGCCAGGAAGGCGTGCATCGAGGAGCGGAGCGTAGTTGGAAACTACGTGAGCACCGCAGAGGTGCGCCTGACGACGCAGACGGTCCCCTCCCACCCACACCCTGGTGTGGGTGGGGTCTCAACGCCTCGACGGCCGAATGCCACGGTAGGCGGCGGATTCAGG
>JAAZKF010000136.1 GCA_012799975.1 Burkholderiales bacterium | reverse complement strand
TCTCCTGGGCCATGGCCAAGCATCCCGCAGTCTTCGACTCGCTCTACATCTCGATGGTCAAGGTAGGTGAAACCACGGGCGACCTGGGCGGGATGATGGACAAGCTTGGCGAGTTCCTGGAACGGGATCTCCGGATTCGCAAGAAGGCCAAGGCAGCCCTGACCTATCCGGCCTTCATCCTGGTCTTCTGCATCCTGATCATTGCCGGCATCTTCGTGTTCGTGTTGCCAGGGCTTCTGGAAGTCTTCGCGCAGATCGCCAGCGGCGAGCTTCCGCTGCCGACCCGGGTCATGTTCATGATCGTCTCGCTGGCCCGGAACCCCTATATATTCCTGGGAATCCTCCTGGCTGTTCTTTACTACCTGATCTATTTCCAGGACTACCTCAAGACGCCGGCGGGCAAATACAGGTTTGACCGCTTGAAGCTGACGCTCCCGCTATTCGGGGATATCAACAAGAAGATGCTGATAGCCCACTTCTGCCGGGTGATGGGAACGCTGCTCTCGACCGGCATTCCCCTGACCCGCGGCCTGGAGATCCTGATGGAGTTCTCGGAAAACGAGTTCTTCCGAACCTCGATTGTCACCCCGCTCTACGACGGGGTCCGTGAAGGTCAAAGCGTCTCCCAGGTCATGCTGGATCTCGAATTCTTCCCGGACATGGTGTCCAACATGGTGGCCGTGGGCGAGAGCACCGGCGAAGTTCCCCGGATGCTGTTGCGCATCTCACAGTTCTATGACGAGGAGGTCATCTACACCCTGGATGGTCTCCTGGCCATGCTCGAACCGATCATGGTCGCGGGCATGGGCCTGCTGGTCTGCTTCGTCCTGTTGTCGGTCTTCCTGCCCCTGTATCAGGTGATCATGAACCTGAACGCCTGAAGCGGGGATATGCCGACTGGCCAGGCCTCAGATGAAGGCTAAGGCCCACGCAGGTCTGAGAAGCGGCCTACGCGATCGCAGAACGACGCGCAGGCCGCCTCGGGGTGGCTCAAGCCTTCTCGATCAGACCCAATTCCAGGACGGCCCGACGCTCCTCTTCCAGCTCACGCGTCGTGGCCTCCATCCGAGCCTGTGAGAAGGGGTTGATCTCCAGACCCTGCACAATGCTCCAGACTCCGTCCCGACAGACGCAGGGGAAACTGTAGACCAACCCTTCGGGGACTCCGTAACTGCCATCACTCCAGACGCCCATCGAAACCCAGTCTCCCTCGGGGGTGCCGTGCACCCAGTCACGGACGTGGTCGATGGTGGCATTGGCGGCCGAGGCCGCCGAAGACAGACCACGGGCGTCGATGATGGCAGCTCCGCGTTTGGCTACAGTGGGGATGAAGGTCTGCTCATACCATTCCGGGTCCGCCAGCAGTTCCATGGCCGGGCGACCATCGACCAGACAATGGTGCAGGTCGGGATATTGCGTAGAGGAGTGGTTCCCCCACACAGTCATCCGACGGACGGCGGCCACCGAAGTGTTCAGCCGGGCCACCAGTTGAGAGATGGCCCGGTTGTGATCCAGTCGGGTCAAAGCCGTAAACTGCCTGGGTTCCAGCCCGGAAGCGTTGCTCAAAGCCACCAGGGCATTGGTGTTGGCGGGGTTGCCCACCACGACGACTTTGACGTCCTTGCGGGCATTGCGACCCAAGGCCAGGCCCTGAGGCTTGAAAATCGCCCCGTTTAGGGAGAGCAGCTCCGCTCTCTCCATGCCGGCGCGACGCGGGCTGGCGCCCACCAGGAGGGCCACGTCCACATCGGCGAAGGCCAGATCCGGGTCAGCGGTGCACTCCACCCCCGCCAGAAGGGGGAAGGTGCAATCCTCCAGTTCCATCACGACACCCTCCAGGCCCTTCATACCCAGACCCACCTCGGCCAGATGAAGGATGACGGGTTGATCGGGTCCGAGCATGTCGCCGGCGGCGATCCGGAAGAGAAGACTATAGCCGATCTGACCGGCCGCACCGGTGACGGCCACGCGAACTGGCTCTTTCATGACGCCTCCTCATACCTCGTGTTAGCCCATACGCTGGGCAGGATTCGGAATCTTCGGGACTTGTCCAGTCCCGGGGAGAGGATGAAAAACGGACCGAATAAACCCGGCGGGTCTGAGAGACACCACAATCCCTGAGGTTGGTCAGGAAGATGCAGAGGCCCGAGAGCGCCGTGCAGGGATGCTCCCCAAAACCCGACCAGGTCAAACTTCCCCGGATATTTCCCGGGACCTGATCCTGAATCCGCCGCCTGGAGTGGCATTCGGCCGTCGAGGCGTTCCGCCTCGATGGCCTCGGTTCTCACGCCAGGCGGCGGATTCAGGCTGATCTGGGGATCGGGCTGCCGCCCGGAGCTCGCCCGCAGTGAGAATGTGTCAGCGACTTCCCGAGACCACCTGGATCTGGCGGACACGGTCTCCCTGGAACCAGAATCCGATGCCCCGGACGTCGTACCATATCCGCCCCGGTTCGCTCCGGAAGGTGGTCCCGAACGCGCGCAGGACTTCGGCTCGGGTGGACCCCACCTTGACCCCCTCCCGGGTGATGAAGTCCCCGGTCTCGAGGATCACGCCCTGGATGCGCCCGCCCAGCACGACCACACCGACGGCTTCCTCCTTGAAACTATACAACTTCTCCTGACCACCCTGGCCCAGGGGAAGGACCCGATCAGCTCGTCCCCAGGCTTCCTCCACCCGAGAAATGGGGTCGCCGAGAAGGATCTGGCCGACCCTTCGCCCCGGATCGATCAGGCGGTCCCCCATCAAGGCCCGGCTCTCCTCACGTTGGAAGACATAGATCGTGTGGACCTTACCATTTCGGAAGCTGAAGGCCAGACCTCGATCGGGATAGGTCAGGTTGCCCTCACCCCGGACCAGACCCTTGCCGAATAATTTCGTGACCTGCCCCTGGGAAGTCCCGACCGCAATCCCTTCTGGGGTCTGCCACGAGCGACCGTGGACCACGACCCCGATGACTCCTCCACTGGACCCCAGGAAAACCGAAATCCCCCGCTTCGGATAGTCCAGCAGTTTGGAATTGGGATCATTGGGCGAAGACGTGACCCGGGCCGGCGGGCCCAAAGCCTTGCGGAGCTCTCCCAGGGTCTGGCCCAGGCGGACGACTCCGACTCCCTGCCCGCCACGGATCAGGTCCGACTGAGCCGATCCGGGCCGGGCTCCCAGGAGACCGAATACGAGAAACATGAACAAGAGGAAGGCGACTAATTCAGGCCGGAAGCCCGAAAGGCGATGGGATTTCGAGGCCTCGAAAGGCTGGGTAGTATACACAATCCATCTAATTCCCAAAGCCACCCCGGTGTTCCTCTGGCCGACAGACGCGCGGAGCCCAGGGAGGCGGTCGGCGCCGGGTGTCAGGGTCCCTACCCAGGGACATCAACAGCGCATCCCGCACCTGCGAGGGGGCGTAAGGCCAAGGCAAGGGCAGGACCCCTGCCTCTTCCAAGGCGGAAGAGTCGTGCACCGTGCGCCCCAACAGAACCACGACGGGAATGGACCAGCCCCTGGCCAACTGCAGGGCTTCCTGTTCACGGGCCTGAACCGGCCCCAGGGCGCAGACCGCGACGGCTGCCCGAGGCGAATGGGGAGCCTCGGGCACGACCCGCCAGGCCAGATGGAGGGGTTCCAGGGTCGAGGCCACCAGCCAGGAGGCCAAGGCCCGGTCCTGGGTCAGGACCAGAACGCTCGGAGGTCCGTCCGGCCGCTCACCCCAAAGGGGGTCATTCGATTCCCTCATCGTTCCCCTCGGCAACGGCTGCCAGTTCCCAGACCGGAATCCCGAACTCCTCGGAGAGCTGGGTCTTGAAGAGATTCGCATAGCCGGCCACC
Source organism: Burkholderiales bacterium (assembly GCA_012799975.1). Classification (GTDB taxonomy): domain Bacteria; phylum Vulcanimicrobiota; class Xenobia; order Xenobiales; family Xenobiaceae; genus Xenobium. Next base: position 244 of record JAAZKF010000136.1, on the reverse strand, counting down.
CGTACCAGCAGGTCCTCCAATTCCTGGGGCCCCGCGTCCCCGACCGGACGCACGGCCACCACGTGGACCTCCAGCGAAACCGTGGCCAGGGCAGCGCAGACCATCTCGGCGTTCAGCTCCAGCAGGCGCTGATAGAGGGCCGGGTCCACGCCCTGAGCAGGGAGTGAGAGGATGGGCGAGCTCAAGCGGAGGTATTCCTGGTCCCGGGCCACGAAAAGGCTCAAGACCAGCAGCGCTCCGGAGG
>JAAZKF010000135.1 GCA_012799975.1 Burkholderiales bacterium | reverse complement strand
TGGTCGAGGAATTGATCCCCGAGCTTCAGGCCGGAGGACACTCGGATATCGGGGTCATCGGAGTGGCCCTGGGATTCGTGCTGATGATGGTCCTGGACGTGGCCCTGGGCTGAGGCCGTCTGGGGCAAAGTCGCCTTCAGTCAGATTACCGCTGCGCTGGTTTATGGGTTCCAGGAATTCCCGACTCTTTCGGGTCATGATGCCCGCGGCGAAGGGCCAGGCTTATCGTTTCCAAGCGACCAGTCGGTTCGTACCAGGCTGGGACCTTGGGGTGGGCCGGCCAGGCCGACCAGCCACCAGAAAACGCCTCCTATCATCAACCCGTGGAAGACCCCGGACGGGTCCAGGACCGTTTCCAGGAGCTTTTCGAGGTAGCGACCGGGTGGTGGACTGCCGAAATCCGGGTACAGAAGCAGGGCCGCCACCACCGAGAGGCTGCCAGCCAGGGCCACGTGGTACCATTCCGAGCCCCGCGGAGGATCTTCGCGCCCCAAGAAGAGGACCAGAAGCGGAACCATCAAGGCAGAAGCCAGCACCAGCGGCGCCAGTCGGAGCCTTTCGAAGAGAAAGAGATCCAGAAGGCATCCGGCAGGACCCGAAGCGTGCTCGGGCAGTCCGAAGTGGACCAGCGACATGGCCAGGAAGACCAGGCCGGCTCCCGACAACAGGCGCAACAAGCCTCGGCGCAGTTCGGGCCGGTCTTGAAGGGGCAGATTCCGGAACAGGGCCACCCAGCGTTCCGCTTCGGTGCTGTCTTCGCGCAGTGTGCTGGGCTCTTCCGAGCCCCTGGAGAGCAACTGCACCAGCCGAACCCAGGGCGAGCGGTGGAGGATCCAGTTGATGGCCTCCAGGCCACCCCAGAAAGCCACCAGGTTGCTGGCCAGGGAGAGCAGCACGAAGGCCCCGCCAGCCCCGTTCCGGCTCAGGGTCACCCCGGCCAGGTCCAAGGCCAGGACCCAGATCAAGGCCCGAACCATGCCGGGCAGGGCAGCCAACAGGCGGGTCATTTTAGCTGTCTTCGGTGCCGGTGCCTTCGGGCCTGCGTCGCCCGGAAAAGGCAGATGACCTCAGTCTGGGGGGGGCGGGGAGGTGCCATCTTGTAAACATGATGTCAAAGGTCGAGATATCGGCCTCCATGAGGTTCTCTGGGAGTTGTCCATGGTCGCCTGCGGAGGGTATCTTCAAAAGAGTGAGAGTAGGACCAAGGGCGGAGGCATGACCATGCAGATCAAGCGAACGGACATTCCACTGAGTCAGGAGCGGACCCCGGTGCCGACCGATCCGCCGGTCCGTTCCAAAGCCCCCCGGGACCGCGTCGAGATCGGCTCTACCACCGAGGGCTCGCAGGACACCCGTACGGTGACCTTCCAATTCGACGCTCGTCAGCTACCCGAGCTCCGCAACGTCGGCCTCAAGGGGTCTTTCGATCCCCAGACCGGGAAGCCCGATCCGGAGTGGAACGCTGGGAAGACCCTGCCGATGAATGACGATGGCAAGGATGGAGACCGGGTAGCCGGGGATCGCGTCTTCACCGCGCAGGTCCAGCTCTCGGCTGCACCTTCCCAAGAGTTCCAGTGGGGAGTCGTGGGCGACGTGGTCCGTCCTGACGGCTCGGTCGAGCCGGCCCGCTGGCTGGTCATGAAGGAGACGCCACCGGTCTTTAGTCTGGGCGATTCCGAGGTGCAGAGCTATACTCCGGTCTCGACCCATCTCTTCGGGGTCCATCGGCAGGGAGAGGATGGAATCCGCTTCCAGACCTGGTCGCCTGCGGTCGGGCGCGGCGAGCTGGCGGATTATCGACTCTTCGTCGACGTTTCCTCGGCGGATGGGCGTCTGGAGGCTTCGCTCCCGATGCAGAAGGAGGAGCGGACCGGCACCTGGACCCTGGAGAAGGATTCGGGCTGGGGAGAGCTCCGCGGGAAGGCCTATCAGTATTCGGTCCGCAAGGAGGACGGTACCCTTCTGCGCGACAAGAACGGTTCACCGGTGGTCTACAGCGACCCTCACGCCCGCTATCTCCAAGGTGGACAGCGAGGGGTCGAGCGGATCTTCGTCGACCCTGTCCTGGGCTTCGAGACCGGCTGGTATGACGACAGCGGGTCGGGTGGGCCGAACTATGCCGACAACCCACAGTGGGGTCGCTTCACGGTGGACTCCAACCCGGACGCCGACCAGGTGAAGTTGGTCCTGAAAGATGAATCCGGCCGCCCCTTGTCCCGAGAGCAGCTTATGGAACGGCTGGGGAAACCCGAGAAGCTCTCCTATGAGCAGGCTCCCGCGAAGGACCGGCGGGACGTGGACGTCCTGCGTTCCTGGAAGCTGGATCAGACCGAGCCGCTCAGCAAGTACCTCTGGACCGACGCCGTCGCCGAGGATGGTTCCATCGCCATGAAGCGAGTGGACAGTCCCGGTGCCGGCACCGCCTGGGTCACGGTGGTCAACAACTTCCCTAAACTGGTGGGCCTGAGCTATGAGTTCCAGGTCTTCAAGGAAGGGAGCCTGGTCGGCGACCGCAACGCCGATGGTAGGCTGCAGGATGCCGAGCGCCTGGCCACCCCCTTCAACGACCCCTACTCCAACGTGATTCAGGCGCGGCCCGGTTCCGCGCGCAAGTCCTTGATCCGCGAGTCCAGTTTCGAATTCCTTCACGACGACGTCCCTCGTAAGCAGACCGACTATCGCAAGTTCGTGATCTATGAGGCCCACGTCGGCTCCTTCTTGAGTTCGAAGGACAACGCCGTCCCGGCCACCTTCGAGGATATGATCAAGAATCTGGACTACCTCGAAGAACTCGGGGTCGATTCTATTGAGTTGCTGCCCACCCAGGAGTTCGGCGGCAAGAAGGATTGGGGCTATACCACCGACTTCTACTTCGCTGGGGCCGACGCTTATGGCTTTGCCATGGATCGGAAGGAAGCGCTGGAGCGGAAGCTGATCCACCCCGACGAACAGCCTGGCGCCGAGCAGGTCTGGATCTCGGGAACCGATGCCATGAAGCTCTTCGTAGACCAGGCCCACAAGCGGGGCTTCAACGTCTTCGCCGACGTGGTATACAACCACACCTCGGGCAAGCCCGACGCTGACAACCCCCTGTGGCAGATCGACGGGGACCAACGTTCGTTCTTCAAATGGTGGGGGCAGTACGAGTCCTATACGCCCTGGGGCGCCAAGCCCAACTTCGCCGATCAGCAGGTCAAGAATTTCTTCACCGACAACGCCGTTCAGCAGGTGCAGGAGTTCGGCTTCGACGGGATCCGGTTTGACTTTACCCAGGTCCTGCACAACACCGGGAATACGGCCGAGCAGGTCGAGGGCATGAACACGCTGCGCCAGATCAACCGGACGCTGCAGTTCGTCAAGCCCGGCACCTATACCGTGGCCGAGGATTTCAGCGGGAACTGGCTTGTGGCCGCCGACCTGGAAGCCTCGGAGTGGCAGGGTTCGGATCCCCATCGGGTCGAGAAGAAGGGCATGGGCTTCCAGAACGTCTGGAACGATCGCTTCCACGACGACCTCCTGGAGATGGCCCAGGGCATCGGCAACGCGGATCGCCTGATGGATGGAATCCTGCACCATCACGGAGTGACCGGCTGGGATCGAGCCGTCACCTACGCCCATAGTCACGACGAGGTCGGCAATACGGGCAATTGGATCGCGCGGGCGGCGGCGGCCAGCAAGGACGACGAGGCCGTTCGGCAGCCCTACCCCCGAGCGGTGGCCCGGGCAGCCTCGGCGATCACCCTGACGGGTCCGGGAGTTCCGATGCTCTTCCAGGGCGAGGAGTTCCTGGCCAACAACGACTTCAAGCATGGACTTACCTCTACCTGGGGTGCGGACATGGACTGGATGAACTTCAAGGTTACCCCGGACCGCCTGGACCACTTCCAGAAGATGCTGGGGATGGACCATTCCCAGCAGGAGATCGAGCGCTCGCGCCTGGATCCCAACGAACAGGTCCTCTTTGATCGCTTCCTGGGGATGTCGACGGAGGAGCGCAAGCAGGCTGAGGATATGGCCAACCAGGTCGGACAGTTCGTGATGAATCGGGACCTGATCGCCCTGCGCCGCTCTTCCGGAGCCTTGTCCGCGACCGGCGGCATCCACCGGGTCCAGACCCACAACGCGGATCGCGTGTTGGCCTGGCGCCGGGATGGAGGCGGCTCGAACGAAGAATTCGTGGTCGTCAGCAACTTCGCCAACCAGGACCGTCCGGGCTATCCCGTGAATCTGCCCCCCGGGCAATGGCGCGAGGTCTTCAACACCAATGCCCGCATCTACGGGGGGACCGGCTCCGGGAACGCTGGAGGCGTGTTGGACTCGGCAAGCGGGGTCTACCTGCCGGCAGGGTCGACGGTGATCCTCCAACGCACCTGATTCACGTCAGATTATATAAGGTCCGGAATCCCTGGTCAGGAGGATTCCGGACCTTTTGATTTTCCTGACGGGGCGGGGAAAAGATTGAAGCCCGGCTCCCGGGCCGGGCTTCAATACACGCAGGTCCAGTCAGCTTCAAACCAAGGGTAGGATACCCCTATCGAGGTCGATCAACCGGGGCTCATTGGTCACGTTGCCCAAGGGTCCGAACTTCATCTGGGTCATATCCTCCAGCTCCTGGAGGGGGACCTGGTAGACATCGAAGCGGCCAGGGTTGAAGTCGCCCTTGAAAAGGCTGCGGTCCCGATGCACCAGGTCTTCCTGGGACAAGACGAAGGCGGCAGCCTTCAGGCCATCTTTCTTGTCGTTCCAGACCACCACCTTGTAAAACTGCATGGGGATCTGGGTGGGCGGCTTGACGGCTCCCTTGTTGTCGAACTTGGGGTCGTCGTCGCGGAAGATCGGCCCGGTCAGGACGGTCATTTTCTGGCCCAGGGCCTTGGCCGAGCCCAGGACGTGGTCCTCCAGGGCCAGCCATTCCTTCTGGTTCAAGGCCTCGTGCTGCATGGAGGCGTTGGTATAGGCGAAGGTGTCGTTGCTGGCCTGGCTGGCCCGTGAACCCCAGGCCGGATCGTTGCGGCGGACCAGATGTCCCCGGTCGATGGAGTTGCTTTGGTAGGCCTCGTTGCCCAACTGGGCGTCCCGGGGAATCCGTCCGTCGATGGTCCACTCGCCGTTCCGAGGGATGCTCTTGGTCTGGGAACCGTCGATGTTGACGGCGGTGAAGAAGGCCTGGCGGCGGTCCTTGTTCATCACGATCGAGAAGTTCGTGTAGTCCAGCACGGGGTTGTCCGGCTGGTCTAACCGATAGGCCACCTTGTCTTTCAGGGCCGGGGACAGGGTGGGAAGGGGCAGGGGCTTGCCCAGGAAGTTTTCGTCATATCCGTTGCGGTTCGGGTAGTTGCTGCTGAGTTCGCCGACGTCCTGCTGGGCTTCGGCCTGGCGCATCCGGAAGAGCCGGGCAGCATCCCGGAAGGCGACTTCCGACTGGTTCTCGGCGGGACGATCGCGGACGAACATGTCCCCCGTCTTGCCCGGAGAGTTCCAGGTAGATCCGTCCCGAGGCTCCCACTGGGTGGGCTGGACATGGCTGGCGGACAGTTTGTCTATCACGATAGCGCTCCGTTTTCAGCAGACTCCCCTGTCAGCATTCTATCAGAATGATTATCCGGCTACTCCGCGGGTTTGTGAACAACATGCGAAAATTCAGGCGCTTTTCAGGGGAGGTTCGGGACGCTCCGAAGCTGTGGGGATTATTTCGGAAACATTGCTGATGCACGCTTTTTTGGATGTGTGGTGCAGATGACGACGGAGGCTCAGGCCGGAGCCTGGAGATCGACGAATTCGACCTGGATCGAGCCCCCCTCCAGGCGGAGCAGGGCCAGGCTGACGGGAAGGCTTCCGCGTCGGGGACCGGCGCTTCCCGGGTTGAGATAGAGCACCCCGTCCCGCTGCTCCTGGTCGGGCGTGTGGGTGTGACCGAAGACGACGACCTGATTGCCGGGGGGAACCCGGGATGGAGCCTGGGGGATGTGGGTAATGTAGAACGACAGGCCGGCGGCCGCCACCACGGTGCTGATGGGGAGCCTCTCGGCCCAGGCGCCGACATCGCAGTTGCCCCGGACCGCGGTCAGCGGTGCCAGGGTCCCCAATTCCTCGAGAATTTCCGGCCCCCCTACGTCGCCCGCATGCAGGATCAGGTCACACTTCTCCAGCACCTGCAGGGCTCGAGTTCGCAGCAGGCCATGCGTGTCGGAGATGACTCCGATGAGGTAGGGTCCGGCTTCAGCCATGAGGCCCTCTCTTCCGAGATTTCGAGCAAATCCCTCCAGGTCTACAGCCTTCCGGGACTCGTTGGACCCGCTCGCTGAGCCTGCAGGGGGAGGGCAGGGTCTCCCTGGAACGAAGGCACGGGCGTGCCTGATATCATGATGCTCTGGAAAGCCCTGGTGGCCCTGCTGGCCGGTTTTGGCGGTGGTGTCCTGAATACCCTGGCCGGCGGCGGCACCAATCTGACCTTTCCCGCCCTGCTCTGGCTGGGGGTGGATCCCGTCCGGGCCAGTTCCACCAGCACCGTGTGCCTCTGGCTGGGGCAGGCCCTGGGAGCCCTGGCCTACCGCGAGCAGCTCCGCACCACCCCACGCATCTGGCTTCTGTTCAGCATCCCGGCCCTCCTGGGGGGGTGGTTGGGCGGCTGGCTTCTGATCCGGACTCCGGGCGAGCTCTTCCGGGGCCTGGTCCCTTACCTGGTCCTGGGCGGCTCGCTCTTGCTGGCCTTTGAACCCTGGTTGCGCCGTCGAATGCCGGTCGGGGAACATCACCGAAACCGGCTGGCCTGGCGTCTGGGCGGGGGTGGGGTAATCCTGGCCGTCTCGGTATACGGGGGATACTATGGCGCCGGGATGGGATTCTTGATGCTGGCGGCCTTGGGTCTTCTGGGGGTAGGGAGCCTGCAGCGGGCCAACGCCCTGAAGAATCTGTTCGGGACCATGCTCAATCTGGCCGCCATCGTCTTCTTCTTGATCGTCGGAGCGGTGGTCTGGGAACTGGTGGGCTTCATGATGTTGGGGGCGGCCCTGGGAGGCTATCTCGGAGGTCGGGTGGCCAGCCTCATCCCGGAGGGCCCGCTTCGCTTGGTGATCGTGGGGCTGGGGTTGGGGGTCGGGGTCCTGCTGCTGCTTTAGGAGGAATGGCCCCGGCCTGGCTGAACCTACCTCTTTCCGTCCGGGCCTGAAGGTCCGGCCCATCTTTTCAGGATCGAGCCCATCGCGATGAGCCTCCAGAACCCCGAGCGCGAGACCTCCGGAGTCTCGCCCCACGCCACCAACTTCATCCGTAACATCATCGACGAGGACCTGGCCACGGGCAAGCATCAGTCCGTGGTGACCCGGTTCCCGCCCGAGCCCAATGGCTACCTGCACATCGGGCACGCCAAGTCGATATGCCTGAACTTCGGCCTGGCTCGGGATTACCAGGGCCGTTGTCATCTGCGTTTCGACGATACCAACCCCGAGAAGGAGGAACTGGAGTATATCCAGGCCATCGAGCGGGATGTCCGGTGGCTGGGTTTCGACTGGGGAGAGCACAAGTACCACGCCTCGGATTACTTCGAGCAGCTCTACGCTTACGCAGAGGAGCTGATCCGCCGCGACAAGGCCTACGTGGACGATGCCTCGGCTGAAGATATCCGTCTGCGCCGCGGGACCCTGACCGAGCCCGGCCAGGACAGCCCGTTCCGCAACCGCTCGGTCGAGGAGAACCTCGACCTCTTCCGCCGCATGCGCTCTGGCGAGTTCCCCGACGGTTCACGCGTCCTGCGGGCGAAGATCGACATGGCCCACCCCAACATGGTCATGCGCGACCCCACGCTGTACCGCATCCGCCGGCAGACCCACCCGCACACCGGGGATAAGTGGGTGATCTACCCGATGTATGACTTCACCCATTGCCTCTCGGATTCCATCGAGGGCATCACCCATTCGCTGTGCACCCTGGAGTTCGAGAATAACCGCCCTCTGTACGACTGGGTCCTGGATGAACTGGAGCTGGAGTGCCACCCGCAGCAGATCGAGTTCGCCCGTCTGAACCTCGAGTCCACCATCGTCAGCAAGCGCAAGCTGCTGCAACTGGTCCGAGAGGAGCATGTCTCGGGTTGGGATGACCCGCGCATGCCCACCCTGGCCGGCATGCGGCGCCGGGGCTATACTCCCGAGTCCATCCGACTCTTCGCCGAGAGGATCGGGATCTCCAAGGCCGAGACCTGGATCCCCTTCTCGGTCTTCGAAGAGGCCGTCCGCGATGACCTGAACCCCAAGGCCCCCCGGGTGATGGGGGTCCTTCGGCCCCTGCGGGTGGTGATCGAGAATTACCCTGAAGGTCAGGTGGAGGAATTCGAAGCCCCCTACTTCCCCGATGACCCGCCCCGCATGGGAAGCCGCAAGGTGCCCTTCTCGCGGGTGCTGTACATCGAGCAGGAAGACTTCATGGAGGTGCCGGTGCCGAAGTTCTTCCGCCTGGCGCCCGGACGTGAGGTGCGCCTGCGTCGGGCCTATATCATCAAGTGCGTCGGCGTGGTGAAGGACGAGGCCGGTCAGGTGGTCGAGTTGCGCTGCACCTACGATCCCGACTCGCGCGGCGGCGATCCCAAGGATGGCCGCAAGATCAAGGGTACCCTGCACTGGGTCTCGGAAGAGCACTCGCTACAGGCCGAGGTGCGCCTCTATGACCGCCTCTTCGCCCACGATCGCCCGGGCACCACCGAGGGGGTGGACTTCCTGCAGGAACTCAACCCCGACTCGCTGGTCACCCTCCAGCACTCCCGCGTCGAGAAGAGCCTGGAGCAGGTCACCCCTGGGCAGCGCTTCCAGTTCGAGCGTCAGGGCTACTTCTCGGTAGATCCGGACACCACCCCAGGTCGGCCCGTCTTCAACCGTATCGTGACCCTCAAGGATACCTGGGCCAGGATCATGAAGGGGGCCAAATAGTCCAGGAGGCTCCTCTGCCCGGAAAATGAACCGCGCCCCGTTCCTAGGGGCGCGGTTCATTTTTATTTTTGTCTGAGGTTGTTTGTCCGGACAGGCTCAGGCCAGCATCGAGAGCAGCACGCCGGCCGCCACCGCCGAGCCGATGACTCCCGCCACGTTGGGCGCCATGGCGTCCATGATCAGGTAGTTCTGGGGGTCCTCTTCCTGGGCCACCATGTGCGAGACCCGGGCTGCGGCCGGCACGGCTGAGACCCCCGCCGACCCCAGCAGCGGATTGATCTTCTCCTTCGAGAAGAGGTTCATGATTTTGGCGAAAAGCACACCGCTGGCCGTGGCGAGGGCGAAGGAAAAGGCACCCATGGCGAAGATGGCCAGGGACCGGGGTTGCAGGAAGGTATCGGCCTGGGTGCTGGCCCCGACGGTGAAGCCCAGGAGGATGGTGACGATGTCGATCATGGGCCCCCGGGCAGTGCGGGCCAGGCGCTCGGTCACTCCACTCTCTTTGAGGATATTCCCGAAGAAGAGCATGCCCAACAGTGGGAGGGCCCCCGGGGCGATGAAGGAACAAACCGCCAGGCCGACGATGGGGAAGAGGATCTTCTGCAGCGGGGTGGCCTCGGGGGCCGGTTTCATCCGGATCAGGCGCTCTTTCCGGGTCGTCAGCAGGCGCATGATGGGCGGCTGGATCACCGGCACCAGGGCCATGTAGGAGTAAGCCGAGACGGTGATGGCTCCCAGCAGATCGGGGGCCAGTTTGCTGGTCAGGAAGATGGCCGTTGGGCCATCGGCGCCCCCGATGATGCCGATTGAGCCCGCCGCCTTGAGCAGGCGCTCGGGATTGGCCGGGTCCATCAGCCCCAACCAGGGGAACTCGCTGCCGACGAGCACTGCGGTGATCAGGGTTCCGAAGATGCCGATCTGGGCGGCTGCCCCCAAGAGCATCAGTTTCGGGCGGCTGATCAGCGACGAGAAGTCGGTCATCGCCCCGATACCCAGGAAGATCAAGGGGGGGTAGACTCCCTTGACGACACCCCAGTACAGGAGGTTCATGACGCTGCCGGGCTCGTAGATGCCGATCTCATTTCCTTTTTGGAAGGGGATGTTGCCGACCAGGATGCCGAAACCGATGGGCACCAGGAGCATGGGCTCGAAGCCCTTCCGGATGGCCAGGTAGATGAAGAACAGGCCCACGCAGATCATGGCCCCGTGGCCGAAAGTCATGTTGGAGAACCCGGTGGATGCCCAGAAAGTGGCGATTTCCTCCATGACGGCCTACCCGAACTTGACCAGGGGTTGGCCCTGAACCACGTTGTCGCCTGCCTTGACCATGACCTGGGCGATCCGGCCTTCCATGGGCGAATTCACGCCGGTGTTCATCTTCATCGCTTCGATGATGAGGAGGGGCTGGTTCCTGGTGACGGTGTCTCCCGGTTTCACCTTGACCTCCACCACGATCCCGGCGATGGGTGAGTCGACGACTCCAGCGGAGCCTGCCGCAGCCGGGCGGGGGGGTGGCGGTGCAGGCATCGGGCGGGCGGGAGAAGGGGCCGCGGGGTGTGCCTGGGGGCTGGTGGTCGCGTAGGAGGTTCCGGGTTGCTCGTCGTCTTCGACCATCTCGACCTCGACTTCATAGCAGACTCCGTTGACAGTGACGCGCATCTTCTTCACGGGTAGGACTCCTTCAGCGAAGCCGGTGAGAGGCCATGATGTTGCGTCGGCCCTCACGGGACCAGGTCGCTTCCGGGGCCTCCCGGCGATATCGAATGTGGTGGACCCGGGTGTGCTGGCCCAAGTGGAAAGCCAGGACCGCGCTGATGGCAGATACGATCTCCGGGCTGATCCCGGCCTCGATGTTCGGTTTGGGGGCGGTGGGTACCTCAGCGGTCTCGGGGGCAGGCTTCCAGTTCTCCAGTTTCTGGAAGAGCCAGACGGCACCTGAGACCAGGCTCAGGGCCACGAAGACCACGGCGGTTCCAAAGCAGGTCAATCTCCAGGCAAAGGCCAGATCGTGTAGGGTGGTTTCGCTCACAGCGGGATTAGTCCATGTTTCTTCTGGGGCCTGGTCTCGCGCTTGGTGCGCAGGGATTCCAGGGCCAGACTGATGTAACGGCGGGTATCTCCAGGCTCGATCACGTCGTCGATCAGGTTGCGTCCGGCGCCCAGGAAGGGCGAGGCAAAAGTCTCGCGGTATTCCTCGACGAATTGCTGACGCTTCTCCTGTGGGTTCTCGGCCTTTTTCAGCGTATCTCGATGGATGATGTTGACGGCTCCTTCGGCCCCCATCACGGCGATCTCGGCGGTGGGCCAGGCGGCCACCCGGTCGGCGCCCAGTTCCTTGCCGCTCATGGCCAGGTAGGCTCCGCCGTAGGCCTTGCGCAGGATGATGGTGATTTTGGGGACCGTGGCCGCCGAGTAGGCGAAGAGGATCTTGGCTCCGTGGCGGATTATCCCTCCGTATTCCTGGCGGATCCCTGGCAGGAAGCCCGGCACGTCCACCAGGGTCAAGATCGGGATGTTGAAGGCGTTGCAGAAGCGCACCATCCTGGCCAGCTTGTCCGAGGCGTCGATGTCCAGACAACCGGCCAGCACGTTGGGCTGGTTGGCCATGACCCCCACCGTGCGGCCATTTACCCGGGCCAGGCCGACCACCACGTTGGTGGCGAAGTTCTCCTGGACCTCGAGGAAGTCACCGGCGTCTACGATTCGCCGGATCACGTCCCGAACATCGTAGGGGTTGCGCGGGTCGTCCGGGATGATCAGATCCAGGATGGGGTCGTAGGCGAAGGTCAGCGAGCCGTCGCCCAGGTCCGGGGGATCCTCGGTGTTGTTTGCCGGCAGGAAGCTCAGCAACTTCTTGCAGATGGCCACGGCGTGGGCGTCGTCCGTCGCCACGAAGTGGACCACGCCGCTGTAGTTCATCTGGGCCTGGACTCCACCCAGTTCCTCGTCCGAGATTTCCTCGCCCGTGACTTCCTTGATCACCTGGGGACCGGTGATGAAGAGTCTTCCGGTCTTCTGGACCATGATGATGAAGTCGGCCAGGGCGGGCGAGTAGGCGGCTCCGCCAGCGCAGGGTCCGGCTATGATAGCGATCTGGGGCACTACGCCCGAGAGTTGGACGTTGCGGAAGAAGATCCGACCATAGCCCGATAGGGCGTCGATTCCCTCCTGGATTCGGGCTCCCCCGCTGTCGTTGATGAACACGAAGGGAGCTCCACACTTCAAGGATTGCTCCATCATCTGGCAGATCTTGTCCGCGTGCATCTCACCGACGGTGCCACCGGCCACGGTGAAATCCTGGGAGGCGGCAAAGACCTGGCGGCCCTCGACGGCCCCCGCCATGCAGACGACTCCTTCGGCCGGCAGTTCCTTGGTTTCCATGCCGAAGGAGGTACAGCGATGTCGGGAGTACAGGAAGAGTTCCTGGGAGGTCTCGGGGTCGAAGAGAAGCCCCAGGCGCTCCCGCGCGGTGCTCTTGCCAGCAGCCCGCTGCTTGTCAATGCGGGCTTGGCCGCCGCCCTGGCGCAGTCGCTCTCGGGTCTGGCGCAGGCTTTCGATTCTCTCTTGGGTGCTCATGTTCGGCTCCCGACTTTGGAGTGGAGGGCCCCGAGTCGGTGCTCGGGGGAGGGAAGCACCGTGTCGCGCTGCAGAAAAAGCGCCGTAGTGCAGGCGGTCCTTCCGCGTCCGGGGCATCCTACCCTTCTCCAATCCTGAACGGGTATGATCCGGGTCACACAGGCTCCTGGTTTGTTAGGATAAGCGTCGGTGCCTCGAAGAATGGCCCTCGAAAGGAACCGGATGCGAAACCCTCGTTCTGCTGCTTCCCTTCCCAGCGCTGTGGTCCCCTGGCATGAGCGATGCGGTTGGCCCGGGACCAGGTTCCTGGTGTCCTGTGCTTTGTTCTTGTTCCTGTGGACCATCCCCGGCCTGCATGGGGTAGCCCTGGGGTTGAATCCGGTCCTTCGGGGAGTAAACGACGCTGGAGGGGAGTTCATCCCCCTGCCCCTTCCCGAAGGCCACCCGCTGACTTTCTCCTCTCCCCGGACCTTGGAATATATAGCCGGCAAAGGCCTGAAGCTGGTTCGGCTCCCTTTCGCCTGGGAGCAGATGCAGCCGATTCCCGGCGGCCCCCTGGACCCCCACTCGGTGGCAGCCCTGCGTGCCTATCTCGAGGAGGCCGACCGCCACGGCCTGCAGGTCATCCCCGACCTGCACAATTATGCGCGCTTCAACCGCGTCGGTTCGGATGGTCTTCTCCAGACCATGGTAGTGGGAGACCCCCGTTTCCCCTCCACCTTCCTGGCCGACTTCTGGCGGCGCATGGCCGAAGCCTTCCGAGACGCCCCGGCCATCTACGCCTGGGGCTTGATGAACGAGCCCCACGACATCGTTACGCGGCGTTGGGAGGAAGCCTCCCAGGAGGCGGTCACGGCCATCCGAGAGACGGGGGATCGCCGCTGGATCCTGGTTCCGGGAAGTAACTGGTCGGCGGCCCATATCTGGGTGATGTGCCATGGATACGAGGCCTGGATCCGCGACCCCCTGGGGAGGGTGGCCTATGAGGCCCACTGCTATCTGAACGCTGCACCTTCCTTCGGGATGTCCTACGCACAGGAGCTCGAGCAGGACCCCGACCTGGAGGATCGGGCCTGGAGGCGCCTTCAGGTCTTCGCGGACTGGTGCGATTTCAACGGGCTCCCGGGTTTCATCGGCGAATTTGGCAGCCCCGCCGATCCCGGTTGGCTGGCTCTCTTCGATCGTCTGCTGAACGAGATGGATCGCCATCGCCTGTCCGGGACGGCCTGGGCCCTGGGCGAGAAATGGCCCTTGGATTATGCCCTGAGCCTGCACCCGGACCCCGTCTCCGGAGAGGACCGTCCCTCGATGAAGGTCCTGCTCCGGCATCCCGGGGGCAGGACCCTCCGCGTGTGGGAGGACTTCCTGCGAGGCTATCGGCTCTATTACATGCGGGCCGTCCACCAGTCCCGACCCCTGCGCGAAAGCTGGCGCGACCTACGTCGGGAGTGGTCGCCACGGATCAAGGGACTTCTTCGGCTTGGAGGGCTGCCTGGCGATTCCGCAGGACCGGCTCGGTAACCTCGCGCAGGTGCTTGCTGACGAAGAAGAAGCGGTCGGGAAGGGGAGGCAGGTCGGCCTGGAGGCCTTCGCGCAGGATCAGGCGCAGGACGTTGACCAGGCTGATTCCGTCCAGGTCTTCCTGTCTGATGCCCGGCATGTGCAGAGCGATCAGGTTGGGAAAACGCTCTGCCAGGAACTCGGGCGATGGTTCGTAGCGTTCCTGGTAGGGGAGCCGGACCAAGCTCAGACAGGAGCCGTGGTCGGAGGCGATCAGGATGATCGGCTTGGGCCCGGGCCGCTCCAGGAGGGTCCGGGCGATGGTTTCCAGTCGACCGGCCACAAAGCGCGCCTGGTCGGGGTAAAAGGCCTGGTACATACGCTCCTGGGCCTCGGGGGGCGAGGAGTAGAAGCTGTTCTTGAATCCCAGTCTCTCCTTGGCCTCACGGGGTATGAGGCTACCGTCGGCGCGCAGGACGAAGGGTTCGTGGGGCGCCGGGATGTGGGCGAAGGTGAAGGTGGGGCGGTCCGGGGCCCGGGGACGGGTCTGAAGATCGTCGAGGATGTCCAGGACCCGGACGCGATGCGCGACCTCGGGGTCCAGGTCAGCCAGGCCCAGGACATCCTGCAGGAAGCTGATGAAGGAACCGCGGATCAGTAATCCGGTGAATTCGTTGAAGTGAGGCGTGGAGTCCACCTCGAGGTCCAGGTTCTCGATCCCCTGGGTGGCCGTCCAGCTCGAGACGTATGAGACTGTCCGGTAGCCCTGGCGGCGGACGAAGGCCATCGCCCGATTCCGGCGGATCATGTCCATCCAATGGGGATCGCGCGGCGGGTCCAGCAGGTCGTCGGGCTGGAGAGCTGGCAGGTAGTCCAGGTTCAGGAAGGAGGCCAGGGAAGGGGTAGTGCGCGAGTAGTTGCACTGGCTGCCCCGGGCCACGACGAATCCCATTTGCCGCAGGTTCTCCAGGAAGGCCGAGTCGTCTACGCCGAAGGTCTTGAGCATGGTGTCGGTGCGAGCATATTCGTCCGCAATGAGCACATAGATGTCTGGCCGGGTTTGGAGCGGGGACCGTTGGGTGATGGCCTCTCCGGGAACCAGGGTGGTCCGGGGCGGGCGGGAGAGTTCGTACTGGCCCGCCTGCAGGAGGGCCAGAGCCAGGAGGATCGCGGCGGCGCTGTTCAGGATCGAGGTCAGCCCCGACCAGGAGTTTCGGCGCCGAAGCAGGCCCCAGGCCAAACCCAGAAGAGCCAGGAACATCAGGGGAAGCAGGACCCGGTGCCGGAACGGGGTCAGCTCCCCCAGGTGGATCTGGCCGAGCGGCCGGCTGATGTGGCCGTAGAAACAGAAGACCACCAGGATCGCGGAGGCCAGGATTCCTGCCGGGCGGAGATCGCGGTACAGGACCAGACCAAGCAGGATCAGGACTCCAGCCAAGAGCTCCAGGACAGCGGAGGGGAACCAGACCTGGTTCAGGCGGGCCTCGCCGGCGTTGGCGGCGTACAGGAAGACGACCGGGTAGAGCGCCAGCAGGAAGGGATGCCAGACCAGGGGTCGGGAGTCCCGGGGGGCAGGTAGGCTTGGGCGGGGCAGGTCTCCATCAGCACCCATCAGGCGGTCACAAGTAGGATTTGGTAAAGCATGAAAGGGTCCCTATCACTTGAATCCGCCGCCTGGCGTGAGAATCGAGGCCATCGAGGCGGGTCTGGATGCCAGGAAGGCGTGCGTTCTGAGGAGCGGAGCGTAGTTGGAAACTACGTGAGCACCGCAGAGGTGCGCCTGACGACGCAGACGGGCCCCTCCCACCCACAC
>JAAZKF010000134.1 GCA_012799975.1 Burkholderiales bacterium | reverse complement strand
TCATCGACTGCAACGGCTGTCACGTGAACCGTGCGAGCATGGCCGGTGACCCCCCCCAACCGACCCGTCCCCTGAACCTCGAGATGATGTCCCTGAACACGGGCTGGCAGATCAACCAGCATCCCACCCGGCAGGGGGGTGTCGAGGCGGAGTACGAATACGAGCTGGACCCGTCGGGCAAGGTCCTCAACATCCGAGTCCTGAAGGCCCCCTACAATCCCCAGATCCGCGAAGTCCTGCAATACTTCGCCTCGATGGCGCAATGGGCCCCGCCCGGCGTGCACTGCTACGCCATCATGCCGATCAAGTTCCATCCCCCCGCTTTCGAATCCCGGTAGATTCCGCCCCGGGACCGGCCTGAATGGTCCCCCTCCAGATGAGGGGCCAGCGGGATACGTAGAGAGTGGCCTCCTGGCGTCCCTGGAGGCCAACCACCAGGTCCTCTGGATTCCGCACCCGTCCTCCGGGCCCGGCAACCACCACGTCTCCGGGACGCAGCCCCAGCCGGTCGGCGGGGCTGTCCGGGAAGACCAGGGTCACCTCGACTCCGGACTCCCCGGTCCCCTGCCGGAAGGCCTGCCTTCCCGCAAAACCCCAGCTTCCCCGGGACGGTTCCCACTCCAAGGGCAGGGGGACTTCCCCTGCCAACCACCCTCTGAGCCCCGGACTCGCCCACCAGGCTTGCCCCCGGATGGGAAGAACCTGAACCTTCTGGCCCAAAGCCAGTTTGAGGGTGGAGAGGGGCAGATAGCCCCGAACCTGCAGAGGAGAGGACCTTCCGGGAATCTTCAAAGCCAGCCGCGAACCCACCGCCGTGAGTACCAGGTCCCGCCCTGCCAGGAGGTCCCCTTCGCGCAAGGGAAGCCAGTTCAGCTCCCGCAACGAGCCGGACTTGAGGTTGACCATGCGGACCTTTTCCAGACGGCTCAGGGTCTGTTCCAGAAGGGGATCCCGCGTGCCGGGCAGGCATGCGCACAAGAATAACAGGGCCAGGATTCCTAGTGATCGCACCTGTCCCGGGGCTTGCACGCCTGCCCGGGGAGGTCCTGCATGAGAATCGCCGGGCCCGCAGCGGCCTTGGGGCTGGTTTTTGCCGCCCTTTTCCTCAGCACCTCGGGGACACTTTTCAACTGGGACGCGTTGTTCCTGGCAGGTCAACTGCGCTCTGGAGAGTGGACCCTCCTGATATCTCCCTATCGCCCCCTTTCTACCCTTCCGGCGATGGCCTGGTGGACCGCGGTGCAGAGGTTTTTCCCCGACCCCCTGGCCGCCCTTCAGGTCCTCAGCGCCCTGCTCTCGGCCGGCGCGCTCTCGGCCTTCTTCGTCCTGCTGGCGCGCCAGACCGGAAGTCTGCCCTCAGCCCTGTTGGCGACCGTGGGCGCCGGGGTGTCGATGGGATTCTGGTTCCACGCGACCCACCCCAAATGGTATGCTTTCACGAACCTGTGCCTGGTCGGGATCCTGCTGGTCCTGCAGGGATGGAGCCGCCGCCCCCCCAGGGTGGCCCGCACGGCCTGGCTCGGAGTGGCAGCCGGTCTGGGAGTGTTGGTCCATGGGACCTTCATCTCGCTGACCGCGGCCCTGGTCGCGGTGGTAGGGCTCCGCTGCGGCAGGCGACACGCGGTCCTCTTCCTGGCAGTTACGGCCCTGCTGGTCCTGCTGGGTGCAGGCGCAAGTCTGGCCCTGGTTCAAGAGATCCTGCCGGAGGAGGCCCTGTTGCAGGACTTCCAGTCCCGCAACCTCCTCCAGTCCGATCTCCTGCGTCCCTTCCAGGCCCTGCCTCTGTTGTTGAGCGGCTCTCGTGCCCCCTCCGGCGAGGTTCTGGGCCTGCCGGACTGGGCCGCTCCCGCGGCCCCCTGGGTGTTGGGATTGACGGTGCTGGTCCTGGGGCTGCTGGGCCCAGGCTTCCTCAAAGCCTCCCCGACCGAGCAGGCCCTGGCCCTCTTCGTCCCCCTCCACCTGGGCATCCTGGCCCTGGTGGACCCCCCCAACGAGAACCTGGCGGCCCTGGTCCTGGCCTTCTGGGGGCTTTCCGCCAGGCCCCTGGGGCGACACATGCCGGACGCTACCGCCGCAGTCGCCGTCCTGGCCCTGGTCAACTTCTGCCTTTTCATCGAACCCAACCGCTGGCCCGAGCGCAATCCCCACCTGGTCTTCGTGCGGGAGGCCCTGGTCTGGGTGGGCCCTGACGGGCTCCTTCTCAGCCGCGATGCCCTGCGCACCAGATACGTCTGCCATGCCCTGGGTGAACGCGTGGTGCTCCTGCAGCCCAACAGCCCGGTTTCTCGCTTCTACGCCCGGCAGCGCCTGCAAGAGGCCCTGGCCGAGGGCACCCGGGTGGTCGCCGACCCCATCCTCTTCGAGCACGGCGACGGATGGGGAGACCTCCATCCTGAAACCCTCGAGGAGTTCTTCCGCCACACCTCCTGGGAACCCCTGGCACCCGGCGTCCCGGTCCTGAAGATGCGGAGGCCTGGAGGAACCTGAGCCGGCGGAGTCAAGATCTGCGCCTTCGGGCAGGGACCCCGACGTAGGTCCCCTTCTCTACGATGTCCGAGACCACGACGGCCCCGGCGCCGATCCGACAGCCCCCGGCCAGGCGCAGGTTGTTGATGACACAGGCGCCGATGCCGATCCAGGTGCATTCTCCGACGTGGACGGTCCCGGCCAGGTGGGCTCCCGGCGAGATGTGCACGAAGTCCTCCAGGACGTTGTCGTGGTCCAGGGAAGCCGAGGTATTGATGATGCAGCCACGCCCGACAATGCTCCCGCAGTTGATCACGGCGCCCGCCATGACCGCGGTCCCCTCGCCCAGGCTCACCTCGCTGCCCAGGACCGCGCTGGGATGGACCAGGGTTGCCAGGCGGGCTTGACGGGACTTTAAGCCGAGCTGTATCCGTTGACGGACCAGGTTGTTGCCTACGGCCACGAAAAGGTCGAAGTCCTCCAGATAGCGGTCCACCATCGCGATGGTTCCCAGGACCGGATGCCCCATGGCGCTGGTCTTGCCCTCGTCGTCATCCAGGAAGGCGATCTGCTCATAGCGATTCAAACACGAGGCGATGTCGGCGACCACGCGGCCGTGCCCGCTGGCCCCCAGGATCAACAGACGCGACCTGTCCATCATGCAACCTTCCCCTGGATCCGCCGCCTGGCGTGGCATCCGGACCCCGATTCTCAGGCCAGAAGGCGGATTCAGACGTCGCCGACGGCCGACTCCCCCCAGAATCCGCGTGAGCAGCGGCTTGTTTCACGGGGAAATCATACCGGAAGCGGAGTGCGGTGTCACGAGTCTCATCCCGCCGGATGGTGAGCGGAACCCGGTTGGGGAGAGGGGCAGGATCGGGCCTGAAGTTCCGTGTGATTTCAGCCTCGGGACTTGCCCCTAGTCCAACTGCTTCTTGAAGCGCAACATGGCTATGCCCAGGATGGCCATCATCAAGGCCAGCATCGGAGCGACCCAGGGCCACAGGGCCACCAGGCCGACCCCCTTCAGGACGATCCCGCGCATGATCTCCAGGTAGTAGGTCAGGGGGATCACCAGCGTCAGGACCTGTACCCACTCGGGCATCCCGGCCCGGGGGAACATGAATCCCGACAACAGGATGGTCGGAAGGAAGAGGAAGAAGGCCATCTGCATTGCCTGCTGCTGGGTGCGGGCCACCGTCGAGACCACCAGTCCCAGTCCCAGATAGCACCCGATATAGATCGAGGTCAGGGCGTACATCAGGAAGAGGCTTCCCCGCACCGGCACATGGAACCCGTAGATCCCCACCAGCAGGGCGATCGTCATCTGGGTATAGCCCATCAGTATATAGGGGACGATCTTCCCCAACATCAGCTCCCAGGTCTTGATGGGGGTGGTTATCAACTGCTCTAGGGTCCCGGTCTCGCGCTCCTTCACGATGGCCATGGAGGTGATCATCATCATGGTCATGGCCAGGATCACGCCGATCAGGCCCGGCACTATATAGTTCGCGGTCAGGAGATCGGGGTTGAACCAGCCCCGCACCTCGATCTGGATCGGCATTTGGGGAGGAGTGAAGGGAGTCCCCGGCCGCAGGTAGCGCCCCAGAAGTTGGACACCCAGGGTGTTGGCGATTCCCGCGCTGTTGGCGAGCGTCGAGGAAGCGGTTATCGGGTCCGAGGCATCCACCAATACCTGGGCCCGGGCCACCCTCCCCGCGCGCATGTCCCGGGCATAGTCCGGATCGATCACCAGCCCTACCTTCAGGGTTCCCGAATCGATCAGGCGGGAGATGGCCCGGGTGTCTTGAGGCCAGGCCACCACATCGAAATAGTCCGAGTTCGTGAAGGCCTGGATCAGGCGCCGGCTCTCGACGGACTGCGAATAGTCCAGGACGGCCATCGGGACGTGTTTGACGTCGGTGTTGATGGCCAGGCCGAAGAGAACCAGTTGCACGAGGGGCAACAAGAGCATCATCGCCAGGGTCAACCGGTCCCGGCGCATCTGCACGAACTCCTTGCGGATTATGGCCAGCAGGCGATGCGAAATCATGGCTTCCCCCGCTTCCTGGACAAGGCCACGAAGACGTCCTCCAAGGTCGGTTCGGCGGGTTCCGGGTCCGAACAGGTCAGGCCCGAGGCCCGCAGCGCCGTGGCCGGGGTGGCCGGGTCGCAGCCGGGTTCAAGCAGATAGCGCACCATCTCTCCGGAGGGGAAGCTTCCGGTCACGCCGGGTACCCGTGCGAGGTGCGCCACGACCTCGGCTCGGGCAGGAGTCCGCACCTGCCACATCTCCCCGGGGAGATGACGGTTCTTCAGCTCCCCGGGAGACCCCTGGGCCATGAGGCGACCGTGGTGGATGAAGCAGATGTCGTGACAGCGCTCGACCTCATCCATGTGATGGCTGGTCACCATGACCGTGCGTCCCGCGGCCGACAACTCGGCGATCCGTTCCCAGAAGTAGCGGCGCAGGGCCGGGTCCACCGCCCCTGTAGGCTCATCCAGGAACACGAGCTCGGGATCATGCAGCAGGCTGGTGGCCAGGGCCAGTCTCTGGCGGATCCCTCCGGGAAGGCCCTGAGCCAGTTGCTTCTCGAAACCCTCCAGACGGGTCATCTCCACCAGCTCGCGGACCCTCTGGTCCAGGCGAGTCCCGGCAAGGCCGAAGACCCCGCCGAAGAAGCGCAGGTTCTCCAGCACCGTCAGGTCCTCATACAGGCTGAAGCGCTGGGACATGTAGCCGACCCGGGCCCGGATCTCTTCCGAAGAGGTGCGGATATCGAAACCCAGGACCTGTCCTTCACCCTCCGAAACCGGCAGGATCCCCAGCAGCATCCGGATGGTGGTCGACTTGCCGGCCCCGTTGGGCCCCAGGAAGCCGAAGATGGTTCCCCGGGGGATCTGGAAACTGACGCGGTCCACGGCGACGAAATGGCCGAAACGGCGGGTCAGGTCGCGCACGTCCACCACCAGGTCGCTCATATCGTCAACCTCAGGAAGACGTCCTCGATCGAGAAGGGCACGACCCGCAGGCGCTGGATTTGCAGGCCTGCCTGGCCCAGGCGCTGCTCCAGGGCCTGGCGCAGGGCCGGCGCGTCCTGGGCGGTGAAGAGGTGCAGACGGTCGCCGAAGAGCTGGACATCCTGGATACCCGGGGCCCCTTCCAGACAACGAGCTGCCTGAAAGGGCTGCGGGCAGACCAGTTCCAGGACCACCCCCGGCACCGAGGCCCGGAGCTCCGCCGGCGTCCCTTCCCGGAGCAGGCACCCCTCGCTCAACAAGGCCACCCGGTCGAACTGCTCGGCTTCGTCCATGTAGGGAGTTGAAGCCAACACGGTGAGCCCTTCGCGTTGCAGTTCGAAGACCAGGGTCCAGAACTCCCGACGAGAGACCGGGTCGACGCCTACGGTGGGTTCGTCCATCAGCAACAGGCGGGGACGGTGGACCAGGTTGCACAGCAGGGACAGCTTCTGCTTCATCCCCCCTGATAATTTCGCGGCCAGGCGGTCCCTAAACCGAGCCAGGCCGATCATCTCCAGCAGTTCCTGCCTGGTGCGCCCTCCCTCGGGCCCCGGAGGGTAGAGGGCGGCGTAGAAGCCCAGGTTTTCTTCCACGGTCAGATCGCCGTACAGGCTGAAGCGCTGCGGGAGGTAGCCGATGTGGTGACGCACCTGGGCCAGGCCGTCGGGAACAGGGCGCCCCAGGACCTGCGCCTCTTCAGCCTGGAACGAGAGCACACCCGCCAGCACCTTCAGCAAGGTCGTCTTGCCGGCCCCGTCGGGCCCCACCACACCGTAGAGCTGGCCGGTCTGCACCGACAGGTCCAATCCGCGCAGGGCCTCGACTCCGGTAGAGTAGCGCTTGCGCAGGTCGCGGACCCTAATGGGCTCAGCGGCCATCAGCCGAAGCCTCCGAGCCGGTGGGTCGACGCCTGGCATCGGCGGGCATCCCCGGTTTCAGGATCCCCTTCTCATCCTGGACGGTGATCTTGACCCGGTAGACCAGGTTGACCCTCTGGGTCTGGGTCTGGATGGTCTTGGGGGTGTATTCCGCCTTCTCGTAGATCCGGCTGACCCGACCCGGGAAGACCTCACCGGGCGCGGAATCCACCGTGACGTCGAAGGCGTCCCCGAGGTGCACCTGGCCGATCTCGGGCTCGGGAACGAAGATCTCGACCCAGGGTTTCTTCAGGTCCGCCAGGGTCAGGACGGGTTGCCCGGGCTGGACCATCTCGCCCACCTCGAAGTTCCGGGTCAGGACCAGGGCTTCGGCGGGCGCTGCCAGTCGGGTCTTGCACAGGTTCAGCTCGGCCTGCTCGACGGCTGAACGAGCCTCCCGAAGGCGGCGGCGGGCAGCCTGGATATCCTCGGCGCGGGGCCCCTGTTGCACCAGTTCCAACTGGCTTCGGGCCGCCGCGACCTCGGCCTGGGCGGCGCGCACCATCTCCTGGCGGGTCCCCCGGGCCAACTCCCGATAGCGGGCCTCCCGAGCCAGGTATTCCTGATGGGCCGCCTCGACCTCCTCGGGGAGATAGCCGCGGGAAAGCTTCTGGGAAGCCGCCAGGGCCGAATCGAAGTGCCCCTGGGCCTGGGCCAGGCGATTGTCGAACTCTTCCCGGGTGCGCCGGGAGACGGCCCCTTCGCGAGCCAGATCCTGATAACGCCGGGCATCGGCCCGGGCCTGTTCCAAAGCCGAGCGGGCTGCCTCAACGGCCGCCCGGGCGGCCTGGATATCCTCGGTGCGGAACCCTTGCTGACGCACCTTCCATGACTCTCTGGCCGCTTCGCTCTGAGCTCGGGCCTGGTCGAGTTCTTCCGAGGTCGCCCCGCTGTTCAGCCGCTCAAACTCCGCCTGGGCGCGATCCAGGCGGGCTTGGGCCGAACGGATCTCGGCGGGCCGACTACCGGCTTCCAGGGCGGCCAGTTGAGCGGCCGCCACACCCTCCCGGGCCCGAGCCGCCTCCAGGGCCGTCTGAAAATCGGCCTCGTGCAGGCCCGCCAAAGGTGCACCTGCAGCCACCAGCCACCCTTCATCGACGGCGAAGGATTCGAGCCGGCCAGATACCTCGAAGGCCAGATGCCAGAGGGTGGTCTCGACCACTCCCGAGAAGAAATCCTCCTGCGGGCGCGAGCGGAAGGCTCCGAGATAGAGCAGCCCACCCACGAGGGCCACCCCCACCACGATCAGAAGACCGCGCAGAGCCTTCACAGCATCCTCCTTCACCTCGGGGCCGGAAGTATTCCAGGCCGAGCCGGCACGACAGGCTTTCGCCCCCTGGAAGCGTCTTCCCGCCGCCGGCAGATCGTTGGGTTTTTTAGCGGTAAGTCTGCTAAAGAGCTTTCGCCCCCTGGAAGCGTCTTCCCGCCGCCGGCAGGAGTCCTAGGAATAGGAAGGAGAGAGCTCAGCTCGGGTCAATCCTGCAGCATCCGCAGGTAGCAGTGGGCGTTTCGGCGCAGACGCAGGCTCATGGCCTCCACCCCCCGGGCAGAGCGCAGGCGGAGCGTAAGGGACGGAGCCGTCCGGGTCAAGGGGCGAAGAGCCTGCCACAGCGAGGCCATGACGACCCGGTCTTCGGGCTCGTCAGGTTGGAGCGCCAGAAGTTCAGGGTATTCGGAACGGTGCTTCACGCGGGAAAAGACCTCCATCAAGACCATGAAGAAAGAGAGGAGTTGGCAGGCCAGACCTTGCCGCCGAGCGCGACCCGAGGCCTTTGGTTCTCACGCCAGACGGCGGATTCAGGAGCCGCTCGCGACTCGACGTGCGAGCTGCAGACCGATCAATCGCTCTTGCGAAGCCGGTCCATGCGGACGGTCACCCGCAGACGCTGTTGGGGAAAGCCGCAGGCCACCGTCCGGGTTCGCACCTTGGGGCGAGCCGGGGTGGGGCAGGGAAGGGAATCGGCCAGGTGATGGTGGACTTCCTCCCGGTTTGCGGGCACCGCCAGGAGAAAGCCGTGATTCAGGGCGGGCATGTCGGTCAAAAGGTCTTCCACGGGAGGAACCTCCGGGTCACTGGCAGTTGCGGGGGTCCTTCCCCGACCGGTCCCGACAATCCCTGTGGATGTCCTGTGAATTGCTGTGGACGGCAGACCGGATTCTGTGGAAAACCCTACTTCGCGGTGCACATCTTTTCCACAGTCTCGGGACAGAGGAACCCAAACCCCGAAAAGACGGGCTTTTCAAGGGTTTTGGGTGGTCTGGCACTGGACCGGCACTTCGCGCCGGGGTTACCCATCGGCAGATTTTGGCTGGTGGGAAAGACCTGGGCGCCCGCCTGTTATCTGGCCCAGGCGGCCGGACCGGTCTGGTAGAGGTTGTTGCCCTCGCAGTCGATAGCGACCACGACGGGGAAGTCTTCCACCTCCATCCGGCGGACTGCCTCAGTGCCCAGGTCCTCCCAGGCCACCAACTCAGAAGACTTGATGCAACGCGCGATCAGAGCTCCGGCCCCACCGGTGGCGGCGAAATACACACAGCCGTGGGTCTTCATGGCCTCCACCACGGCGGGGTTCCGGTCTCCCTTGCCGATCATGCCGCGCAGGCCGTGCGCGATAAGGGTGGGCGAGAAGGCATCCATCCGCGTGGAGGTGGTGGGACCGGCGCTGCCCACGGGGCGTCCCGGCTGAGCGGGGGTGGGACCGACGAAGTAGAGGGTGGCCCCTTCCAGCTCGAAGGGCAGGGGTGAACCCGCGGCCAGCAGCTCGCAAATCCGCTTGTGGGCAGCGTCGCGGGCGGTGTAGAGGACCCCCGTCAGCAGGACCTCGTCTCCGGCCTGAAGCGAGCGCACTTCCCGGGGGCTGAGGGGCAGGGTGATCTTCTTCATCGGGGACCTCACAATTCGACGGACGCGTGGCGCGCGGCGTGGCAGTTCAGGTTCACGGCCACGGGCAGAGAGGCGATGTGGCAGGGGGCGACCTCGATATGGACGGCCAGGGCGGTGACGAGCCCTCCCAATCCCTGGGGACCGACCCCGGTGGCGTTGACCTTCGCGAGCAGCTCGCGCTCGAAGTCGGCGTAGCGGGGATCCGGATGGACCGAGCCCAACTCGCGCAGCAGGGCCTTCTTGGCCAGATAGGGGGCCTGCTCGAAGTTCCCGCCCAGGCCCAGGCCCACGACGATCGGAGGGCAGGCGTTGCCCCCCGCCCGGCGCACGGTCTCGACGACGAAGTCCGTCACGCCCTCCTTCCCCACCAGGGGCTTGAGCATGGCCATGGCGCTCATGTTCTCCGAGCCCCCACCCTTGGGAGCCAAGGTGATCCGCAGGCGATCCCCGGGGACCAGCTCGACGTGGACCACGGGCGGCCCGTTGGTCTTGGAGTTTACCCTCTCGAAGAGGGGGTCCTTGACGATCGACATCCGCAGAAGTCCCTCGGTATAGCCCCGGCGCGTGCCTTCGGCCAGGGCCTCGGCCAATCCCAGACCCTCGATGTGGACCTGGTTGCCCAGTTCGACGAAATATACGGTCACGCCGGTGTCCTGACACATGGGCACGCGCTCGCGCCGGGCCAGATCCGCGTTCTCGATGATCTGGCCCAGGATCGACAGACCCAGCGGCGACTTCTCGATGCCCCGGGCCTCTTCCAGGGCCCGTCGGACATCGGCAGGAAGGCGGAAGGCCGCCTCCTGGCAAATCGCCGCCGCCGCCGAGATGATGGTGTCGGAATGGATGGTCCTCATGCTCAATACACCTTTCCTTTGAAGGGGCCGATCTCGACGAAACGGCTGGATTCGATCTCCTCCTCGGTGAATTCGGTCTGGGCTGGAGGCAACTCGTCGAAGAACTCGATGGGTTCCTCTTCTGCTCCGATGATCCCGACCATCAGGTAGCGTCGCGTCAAAGGATCAAACTTGTATTCCTTCAGCAGGCGGAAGTGTTCAATCTGCCCCGTGCGCTTGACGTGGCAGCGCTTGCCGGTGCAGTAGAAGGGCTGCCCCGCGAATAGCACGTGATCCCCCTCGCCCGGCTCGATCTCGATATCCTGCTCGATCAGGTCCAGGACCTTGCGCTCGACTTCGACCAGGTCGATATCTGGCGGTCGGTCAAAGCCGATCACGAAGCCGTGGTGCACCTCGGAGTGCAGTTGGTCGGGCGAGAAGTTGTAGTCATCGCGCAGGATCCGACCCACCAGGTCCTCGGCCGAGTGAGCCATCAGACGGAACTTGAGGTTCTCGACGGCCACCCGGCGCACGTTCAGGGGCGAAGGCCCGAAGATGGTCGGCCGATAGACCCGGACCTCCTCGCCGATCCCGAACAGGATTTGGGCGTTGAAACCCAGTTGCCGATACACCAGATCAAAGTGCTCGACCACCACGCGCCGCTTGGCATGCAGGGTCTCGCGGATGGCCTCGACGACCTCGTGGATCTGATGAAAGGCCAGCTCGTAGCGGGCATCCAGGTGGAAGGTATGCCCCGAGAACTGCTCGGTGGGGTCGAAGTTGAAAATCGGTGAGGTGGGCTTGTTGATCCCGTCGTCGTCGTTGGTCAGCTCCAGGCCCGGGAAGAGCCCCTTGATCAGGGTCGACTTGCCGGCTCCTTCACCACCGATCACGCCCACCAGGCGGTCGGTAGGCAACAGATAGCGCTGCGAGAGCTCGGCCGCCAAAGCATAAAGCCGCAGCCGTCCCCGCGGAGCGTAGTAGATCGAGCGCAGCAGTTGGTCCTTGCGGGAAAGCTGGATATAGGCCATGGGCTACAGGTCCAATTCCAAGGTCAGCAGGGGGGCATGCTGCTGAGCCCCATAGACGTCGGAGTCGCCCGGCGAACCCGAGCGGACCTGGCGCCGCATCCCGATCTTGACGGCCCGGGCCGGCTCGAAGTAGAGGACCTTCTCGATTTCCTCCGGGGGGATCCGATAAGCCCCGGCCACCACCTCGGGGGTCAGGAGATCGCGACGCCGGACCTCCTCGAAGACCTCCGCATCCTTGAAGATGATGTCCAGGGTCAGCTTCATGGGACTGGAGTTCTTGCTCCGGATTACCTGGGCCACCTCGCGCAGGTTCTTCACGACCCCACCTCCTTCCCGGGGGTGACCCGGGCACCGTCGACGGTCACGATCTCTCGAGTAAAGAAGGCCTCGGGATCCTCCACCTCCATCAGGTGATAGAGGCAGAACTCATAGGCCGGCCCCATCGGCACATCGGATGGCGAGAACGGGAAGGCCAGGTTCCCGGCCGTGGCGACCCGCCCTTCATAGCCGTAGTGCAGGAAGGTCGAGCGGGTCAAGGAGCAGATCGTGTTGGCCTGCTCCTGCGTGGGGGCCAGGACCTCCATCACCAGGCCCAGTTCGTGAGCCGTCCCGGAATCCGAGCGCTCCAGGGCGCCCATGACGCCGTTGAGGCCATATATATGGAAGAAAACCTGGCCCTGCACGGCCTCGCGACTCAACAGCTCGTCCACCCGAGCCTTGACCTGCCCGGCCACCTTCTGGATGGAAGCGATCAGGATCGGGTCGCGAATCCCGGCAATAGAGAGCGTCCGGAAGCCCACCGGGCGGGCCGCTTCCAGCTTGATCGCGTAGCGGGGGGTGGGCACGAAGCGGGTCCCGCGCACCTCCACCCGGCCCTCACCCACATCCGTGAAGGTGACATCGGTCAGGTCCAGGCTGCCGCCTGGCCCCGGCAGATGGCTGGGGTCGCTCTTCTCATACAGGGTGTGAGCGGCCGTAGACTGAGGAGTGAAACTCCTCTCGGGGCTCAGGGTCCGCAATTCGAAAGAGTCCTCGCGCAGGATCCCCAACACCGAGTCCGAGCCCGAGCCGGGCGTGGCGGCGATGGCGGCGCACTCCAGGATTTTCCCCAGGTGGGTGGCCAGGGCCGCATCGTAACCCGCCATGATGGGCAAGGCCGCGAAACACGCCGGGTCGTAGCAGCGACCGGCCAGGATCACCTGGGCGCCCTCCCGGGCCAAGGCCTGCAGGGGTTCGTTGCCCATCTGGGCCACGATGTGGGGGCAGGAGCGGACCTGCTCGTCGGTGGGATCCTCCAGGCCATCCAAGGCCTGGACCTTCCCCGAGTGCAGGCCGGCCACGACCACCTCGGCGTCGACGTCGGCATAGGCCAGGCCCAGGCGGAAGCTCAGGTTCTCCTCCCGGGCGATCTCCTCGACCAGGGCACGGCACCACTCGAGGTGGGGACGCGCGCCCGAGCCGCCGGCCGTACCGATGACCACCGGGATTCCCCGACGCACTCCGTGGGTCAGCATCGCACGCAGGTCGGACTTCACCCCCACCCGATCGGTGAAGGGCTGGCCCGAACCCAGGTAATAGGGACCCGGATCCGTCGAGCCGGCATCCACGGCGATCAGGTCGGGGCCTTCCTCCATCCCCTTCAGGAAGGAGGACTCGGGGAATCCGTAACCCAGGATCGCCGTCGGCGAAAGGATCTTGTATTCTCGTGCCATATCCAAAGCCTCTCTAGACGAGGACCCGCCGGCGCAGCAACGCCAGGGTGCGCTCCATCTCGTTGTTCACCATCATATAGGCCTCGTCGAAGCCCATGCCCGGCTTGGCCAGCATCCGCTCGGCCCCGGCAGCCAGGGCCACATGCACACAGGCTCGAGTCGAGACATCGGTTTCATTGCAGGTCCCGCCCTGGTAGGCCTCCATGCCATTGGCACGACAATAAAGGATGGCCTGGACGGTGTTGTGCAGGCTGCCCAGGTCCGGGGTCTTGATCTGCACCATGTGGCAGCACTTCCGGTCGGTGAAGTCCACCACGTCCTGATAGGTGTTGCACCACTCGTCGGCCACGATCCGGACCGTGGAACCCCGCTGGTCCAGGCTCTGGCGGACTTGACCCAGGACCTCCATCTGACGCTCGCGCCCGCCCATGTCGACCGGTCCCTCCAGGTAGAGCCGGAAGGGAGCGGCTGCCTTCTCCAGCGCCTCCATATAATCGGTGATCCGAGCCGGGTCGTGGTCGAAGACCAGGCCGATGGTGCCATACACGTCGATGTGCAGGTCGGGCTGGTAGGTGGGGTCGGGGCGCAGGTCCTGGATGCGCCGGGCCAACCAGCCTACGTATTCCAACAGCTCCTGGCCATGACGGCCCAACTTGCCGTCCACGGCGTTGATCAGGGCATGAGGCAGCACATCCACAGCCTTGAGGATCATCTTGTCGACGTTCAGGTAGCGGTCATCCCCAGACTGGGCGAAGACCGGGACCCGGCTGGTCGGCAGGGGCAAGGCGTATTCCTCAGCCACCACCTCGGCCATCAGGCGCCCGGACGAGCGGGCCACGCCGTCCAGAAGGGCCTGGGAGAGGCCATAACGGATCGCGGTGTGCAAGGGCCGGCCCTCGATCTGCAACTGGTCGAACTCGGCAGCGGCCTGGCGGAATGAGTTCAAAGTGCGACCCTTCAGGCGCGGGGCGATCTCCTGCTGTAGGAACGGCAGGTAGGTTTCGGCCAGGAAGAGGGGGTCGCGCCCTCCGGCACCGGAGTATTGGACGGCTGCACAGTCCCCCAGGGCCACCTGCCCATCCTCCAGTACCAGCATGATCGAGACGCATTCGCCGGCCTGGCGGATCTGCTGGAATCCACTGGTCGAGGGTTCCCCCCGGTACACGAATCCGTCGCGGGTCGCTCCATTCTTGATGGCCGCCTGGTCATCGAAGAAGAAACCCGTCTTCCCTTGGGCGAAACAAACATCCACAACTCGCATACTTGACTCTCCTTGTTACCGCGGTCTGCCGACCAGGCGCCCCTTGCTGACGGCATAGATGTCATCGATCAACATGTGATATGAGGGCTTGCGCCCTTCAAAGCGGGCCCGTTCCTGGATGCGCTCGCGGTGGAAGTCGGCCACGTCCGCGGGCAGGGGGACCCGAGCGGGGTCCAGGATCCGGATGGCCCCCTGGTTGTCTCGGACCGGCATCAACTTGCCGGCGTTGTGGCTAGAAGGCGCGAAGGGCACGTCCAGGACCCCAGCCTGGAAGGCCCGCATGGCTCCCTCGGCCACCGAGCCCTGGCCCAGGTCCAGGACAGCCTTCAACAGATGCCGGACCTCCTTCTTGATCAGGTCCACCTCGGCGGCCAGACGGTTCTCGTCGGCGAAGACCTGGTCCGCCAGCATGCTGACGATCTGGCGGGTGGTCTTGATCCCCTGCAGGTTGGCCTCGGCCGTGGGGATGCCGGAGGCCTCGTGCGGGGTCTTGACGATGACCTTGGTGGCCCGGGAGAGCGCCGAGACCGCACCTCCCCAGGAGATGACCGCGAAGGCCTTGGACTCATCCTCGGGGAAGCCGCCCATCCACTGGTGGAAGACGGTGGTCAACTGGAAGTCCTCGAAGCCCCGCAGCCGGAAGAATTCCTCGGCCAGTTCCCGCAGCGACTGGATGGCCGCCACGTCCTGAACCAGATTGCCCAACTGGCCATAGCCCAGCGTCAGGCAGCGCACCCCCTGCTCCAGGGCCAGCAGACCCTCCAGGATGGCGACGGTGTGGGAGATGAAAGGAGGTACCAGCGAACCGGTAAGAGGGCCGAAAGGCTCGCGGTTGATCCTCACCCCCCGTTCTTCATACAGGCCCACCAGCCGGTCCACATACTGCCAGTCCCGGATCGAGCGTTCCAGGGGGACCTTCTTGGCGTAGGGGATGTTGTAGGAGATGCCTCCCCCTTCGAAAGAGGTGAAGCCCGCCGCCAGGGTTATCTCCGCCAACAGGCGGGCATCCGGCGTTCCATGGCGCACCTGCACAGGCCGCTTGACCGCCTCCACCACCCGTCGGCACTGATGCAGCCCGTGGTTCACGGCGGGGAAACCGTTCAAGACCGAGCGACCAACCTCAAGCGAGCGGTCTATGCCCTTCTGGGCCTCGGCGTAGCGATTCTGGCGGGTGTAGGCGTCGATGGTGGTGGGCAGGACGTCGGCCTCATCCTGCAGGTGGCGCAACAAGGCGATATGCTCGTCCACCAGGGCCACCCCAGCGCGGGGTTGGACCAGGACGCGCTGCTCGCGGTCGGCCTCGGCCAGGACCTGCGTGAAGCGCCGTGAGGGGGGGATCGATAGCTGGTAGGAGATGCCCTCCTCCAGATCTACCTCGGCTCCGGTGCTCCAGGTCCCCAGGACTTCTTCGCGCTCGGCCAGGAACTTCTCGACTGGCAGTTGAGACTCGGTTTCGGCAAGCATGGTGACTCCTAGGCTGTGGTAGAGGTAGCGACCAGGCAGGAAAGCGCGGTGCGGACCGCGGGTCCTTCATGGTCACAGACAAGATTCCCCAAGAGGGGCAGAAGACAACCTTCATCGCGCAGATAGTCGAAGTTCTGCGGGACCAGGGGCAGGGTCTCGGCCTGGTCGCCGGTCGCTCCCCGGAGGGCCCGCCCGGGTTCAAAGCCCGCGTCCTGCGAGAGATAGCCCCCCGAGCCGATCACCCGGGAAACCGGGCGCAGGTCCTTCCCGGTCTGCACAAAGGTCTCTCCGGCTGCGGTGAAGACCCGCCGATGGGTTCCGGCATGGCGGAGCAAGGCCTGTTTGAAGCAGGCTCCGGCCAGCCAGCGGTCGCACTCCTGCTGGGCGGGTGTGGAAGCCAGCAGTCCGGGGTTCTGCGCGAGCTGCCCGACATACCCGGCCAGGGCCTCGGCCTCTTCAGGCTGCAGGTCGGCTTCAGCAGCGCGGGCTGCTGAGGCCGACGAGACCCGCATGCCGAGATCGCCCTCGACGGTCCTCTTGATCCGCGGCTCGGGTAGACCGCGATAGACCACCCGCTCGGCCCCGCGCTCGTCGTGGCAGCACGAGTAGACGTCCGTGGTAGCCCCACCCATGTCCACCAGCAGGAACTCGCCGAACTCCGGGGCCTGTCGGGAGATGGCCTCGACCAGTTGCAGGACCGCGTAAGGCGTAGGGTTGGGGTCCCTTCCGGTCCGGGCCACGATCTCGTCCAATCCCTTCCCCTTTACGATGCGCTGCAGGAAGACCTCGCGGATCCTCTCGCGAGCCCCCTCCGGGCAAAGGCGGTCCATCTCGGGCAGGATATTGGGGGCCGAACGGACATCAAAGCCGGCCTGCGTGAAGAGTTCCACCACCTCGTCGGTGAGGACCTGGTTCCCCGCATAGACCACCGTGGTCCCTTCGCGCAATCCCTCACAGGCGCTCAGGACCCGGGCGTTGTGACGGACGTAGGTCTCGTTGCCTCCATCAGTACCCCCCGCCAGCAACAGGATGTCGGGCCTCTGGCTTTCGAGTTCCCGGACATCTCGCGAGCTCAGCTTGTAGGCATGGACCGAGGTCACCCGCCCTCCTGCCGAAAGCGCCGTCAAACGGGCGCTCTTCAAAGTCAGCTCGGGGACTATCCCCAAGGCCGCGATGGCCAGCCCCCCCTTGGCCGAAGACGAAAAATACACAGGGATCTCCCCGCCCGGGCCAGCCGCCTTCAGGCTTTCGCAGACCTCCTGGAAGCCCCGCGCCAGGTGGTCGACCGTGGTCGGCGTCGAGGCGCGGGAAAGGATGCGAAAAGCCGCCTGGTCCGGCGGGCCTTCCAAGGCCAGGAGGGCGCCCTTGGTAAAGGTGGAGCCGACGTCCACCGTCAGGACACAAGACATGTGAATACGGGCCGGCTCAGGAGGCGGGCAAGGCGTGGAAACGCTGCCGGATGTCTTCGTGCAGGGTCTGGGCCGCCTCGATGAGGTCGCTATCGGGTCGGAAGACCCGGTCATAGCCCATCTGGAGGAACTTCTGCTCGGTCAGGGCCGGGTCGTTCTTACCGATCACCAGGTTTCCGCCCACGTAGAGGATCACGTCCTCCAGGCCCCGCTCCACGCAACGCTCGCGCAAACCCTCGCAATCGAGCTCTCCCTGACCATACAGGGAGGAAACCAGGATGGCCCGGGCATTGGTTTCGATGGCGGCGTCGATGAACTCGTCCTGGGAGACCATGACCCCCAGGTTAACCACCCGAAAGCCCTGATCGGAGAAGACCCGCTCGAGGATCTTGTTGCCCACGGCGTGGCAATCCGCGCCGACTACTCCCAGGACGATGGTGTCCGGACCCATGAAGGCACCTTCCTTGTCTGCAATCCCCCCGGTTCTGCCGGGGGCGCAGCCGCCCGGAGTCGTGGTATCGCGCCCCCCTGAAAAATGGCTGAAATGCTGAAATCCCGTCAAAATTTCCGACCGGGCTGCTAAAAACGCACGTCTACTCCCCGGGGGATCACCTGGATCCGGGCCGGGGTCGGAGGGGCCGGGTCTCCGTCCAACTGGACCGCTACCGGGGTGTCCGTCTCGATCAGGATCTCCCGGCCCAGATAATAGGCCACCTCTGGCAGTTCGGCGTGCGCCCCGACGGCGGCCCCCATCCACTGACGCAAGGTACCCAGGGCATCGGCCTTCTCGAAGACGCAAACATCCAGCAGGCCATCTCGCGGACAGGCTCGGGGGGTCAGACGCAACTGCCCGCCATACAAGGGAATGTTGCCGACCAATATCAGCCAGAACTCGTGCTCGAAGGTGTGTCCGTCCACGGTCAGACGGGCCCGCAGCGCCAGGTCCCTGTGCTTCCAGGCTGTCCCCAGGGCGGCGACCACGTAGGCCATGCTGCCCAGGACCTCCTTGGCCTGGTAGTCGACTTCCTCCACCACCTGGGCGTCAAAGCCTATCCCGGCAAAACACAGGAAGTGCTTCCCGGCCACGCTGCCCACGTCCATCTGGCGCACCGGACTGCGGACCAGGTGGCGACAGGCACCCTCCAGGTCCAAGGGGATGCCCACCGAACGGGCCAACACGTTCTCGGTGCCCATGGGCAAAAGGCCCAAGGGAGTGCGGGTTCCGACCAGCCCCTGGGCCACCGTGCGCAAGGTGCCGTCGCCCCCGGTGGCTACCACAGCATCGTAGCCCTCCAGCGCCGCCTGCCGAGCAACCCGGGAGGCCTCCTGGGGGCTGGTTCCCAGGTGCACCTCGCACTGAACCTTCCAATCAGCAAGGCAGGTGCGGATACGCTCCAAGGGCGAGACCTTCCCCTGACGCCAGCGGGCGCCGCAGCGACCCGAGCTCTGGTTGGCCAGGAGCAGGACGCGAGGATGGTCGGTGCGATACTCCAGCGGCTGGATGCGCAGCTCCTCATTCAAGTCGGGGTTCAAAGCTCGTCACCCCCCTCCCGGGTCAGGCGGCGCGCCTCGATCCAGGCATCCAGGGCCGCCACGACATACAGGATGAGGGTGGCGATGGCAGGCCACAGAGCTGGCCGCAGGGCTTCAAACAACGAGAGCGGCGCGACCAAGGAGGTCAGCGCCTCATAGAAGCGCCACAGACCGAGTCCAGCCGTGTAAAGCAGGCTGACCAGGGCCAGCGTGAAGAGAACGGCGAAGGTGATGGCCTTGCCCCAGTGCTGGTTCATGGCCTGCCCCGAGCCGGGGTAGACAGCCAGCGAGAGCAGCAGGCCCAAGCCCGGTGAGGGCTTGCGGGGAGTCTTCAGGTTCAACATGCCGACCCTCCTTCCGTCCCTCCAGGAATCCTCGGGACCAGACAGACCCGAGGTCCGATCCAAGAGTATGGAAGAAGCCCAAGTTCCCTGTCGGCCGAGTCCTCTCCTGTGCAGGGAGACAGTTCTCCCCCTTCAGCGCGTTGGCCGGGCCAAGAGGCGATGTTGCCCCGGGGGGATCTCGACCAGCAGGCGCGGGCAGTCGTAGAGGCGGATCCAACGGGTCCGGGCGGGTTCGCCGTCTATTTGGACCTCCTTCAGGGTGGCGGGCAGATGGACGGCCAGGCCCGGACCTGGCGCGAAGAGGTCGGCCTTCAGCACCTCTCCCTGCAGGCGACTCTGCATGCGGGCCCGAGCCCGCATGCGCAGGAAGTCGTGGTATCCGAGCATGGTGGTCAGTAGATGGCGACGCTGGCGGGCCCGCTGCACGAAAGCCTCGACCAGGCCCTTTCCCTCTGCGGTGGCCACCAGGCGATGGGGGTGCAGCAGCAGGACCGGTGCCTGATGCCAGGCCCGGGCGCTGTCATCCAGGAGGCCCAGCAGGAAAGCCTGGTCCGCGCCGGCCCAGTCCTCTTGCGACACGAAGGGCCACTCCCAGAGGGGCAGGGGCAGCCCGTCCTGGTCCAGCACCCGGAAGGGCAGGCCCGTGCCGAAGAGGTAGCCCCGCCCTCGATTGGGTCCATAGGTGCTGTCCAGTTCCAGGCCGGCGGCGGCCATCTGCCGGAAGGGCTCGGAGTACTCGCGTCCCCAGGCCAGGAAGTGGGTGCGGTTCAGGCGCGGGGGCGTGCCCCGCACCGCCTGCAGGCGGGCTACCTGGATGCGCAGATCCGGACGCTCATAGGGTGGGAAATTCCCGGCCAGGAAACGGTTCCAGTGCAGTTCCAGGTCATCCGCACCCTCCGGCCAGCGCTCGGGAAGGTCTCTTCCCGCCAGGGCGAAGACCGTGGAAGGTATGCCCCAGCGGGTCTGCAGGGCCTCCAACCCGCCGAATGCCTCCCGACCACGCCCCTCCTCGTCATAGCTCAAAACCGCCACGCCGTCATGGTCGAAAGGGAAGCGCCACCAGCCGGGCAGGGGACCGGCGGCCTGCTCGGCCATATCGAGAATCCAACCCTCCAGCAGATCTGCGTAGGGGACGCAGTTATCCAGAAGCCCTGAATCCAGCACCAGGTCCTGCGATTCGGATAGACCGGGGATCAAGCCCCGGGCCTCGGGGACCGCGAATCCAGGTCCCCCGGGAACCCCCTGCTGCAGGGCCTGCACCTGACAGGCCAGGTCGAAGCCCAGGGTCAGCACCTGGCCACGGCCTCGAGGTCTCACATACAGCAGGGGTTTCCCCGAGAGGCGGCCCAGGGGCCGCACCGAAGGATGTAACTGCACACATTGAGCCAGCCAGGTGAAGGCGGGCATCTCCAGCAGTTCCCGCAGAGAAGAGCCAGCCGGAGCCGCCTGGAGCGTTCCCGGAAAGTCCTGGAACTCCAAAAGCCGCCCCCGCCAGAAGCTGCCCGTGGGGTT
>JAAZKF010000133.1 GCA_012799975.1 Burkholderiales bacterium | reverse complement strand
TGGAAACTACGTGAGCACCGCAGAGGTGCGCCTGACGACGCAGACGGGCCCCTCCCACCCACGCCCTGGTGTGGGTGGGGTCTCAACGCCTCGACGGCCGAATGCCACGCCAGGCGGCGGATTCAGGCAGAGGATGCAACCGGGATTCTCGACCTTTTCGGGCGTGCCCTGAGCGTCCCCAACATTCAGAAAGGCAGTCCAGCCTGCGCCTCCGAGGCAGCAGATTCCTTGGAAATGCCGGGGATTTTCTTGACATGATCCGGCTCAACGCCTATCATAATGCAAGTTTTAGCGCCTGGCTGCCTCCGGGCAGGCCAGGCCGAGATATCAACTCGGCATGTCACCGACTCCCGGTACCTGGCCGTGACGAAAGGAGGGAGCGCGAATATGGAGACCCGAGTCATGGACGGGGAGCCGATTGATGTTGCCTTGAAGCGTTTTCGGCGTCAGTGCCAGAAAGAAGGCGTACTGGCCGAGGTCAAGAAGCGAGAGTACTACGACAAGCCCAGCGTGCGTCGCAAGAAGAAGGCGATTGCCGCCCGGCGGCGTCGGCGCCGTTAGCCCGACCCCCTGCTGACGAAGGACCCTGGCCCACGGTCAGGGTCTTTATATCATGTTTGAGAAGGAGCCCGACGGAAACCGATGACTCCCGCCATCTTCGACCTGGGAAACGTTCTGATGGAATATGACCCCCGCCGGCTCTTTCGCGAATTCTTTCCCGAACCCGAAGATTTGGACCGATTCCTGGACCAGGTCGTCACCTCCGAGTGGAACGACCGACTGGACTGTGGATGGAGCTTTGACGAAGGCATAGCCTACCTGGTGGCCCGCCACCCGGCCCACGAAAAGCCCATTCGAGCCTTCAAAGAGCGCTGGTTGGAGATGGTCGGGGACCCGATCCAATCCAACGTGTTTCTTTTGGAGGCACTCCGTCGGGAGGGCGTGCCCCTCTTCGCCCTGAGCAACTTCTCGGCCGAAACCTGGCCCTTGGCCCGCCCCCACTTCCCCTTCCTGGAGAACTTCGACGGGATACTGATCTCGGGCGAGGTAGGGTTCGGCAAACCCGACCCCGCCTTCTTCAGACTCCTGGCGACCCGCCACGGGTTCGACCTGGAGGGTGCCGTCTTCGTGGACGACAACCCGAGCAACGTCCAGGCAGCCTCCGGTCTGGGCATGAAGGCCCTGCACTACCGGGGGGATCCCCTCGCCCTGCGCAACCAGCTCGGCGAGGTATACCCATTCCTCTCGCAGGTTTCCCGGCCCCCGCAAGATGGGTAGACCTTCCAGGCAAGAAATACCCCGTGGAGGTTCATATATATGCCAGCACGCACTGCAGAAGCCCTCTGGGAAGGCGACCTGGTCTCAGGCAAGGGCCGTATGAAGCTGGGAAGCGGGGCCTTCGAGGGCCAGTACTCGTTCGGCTCCCGCTTTGAGGAAGGCACCGGCACCAATCCCGAAGAGCTGATCGGCGCCGCCCACGCAGGCTGTTTCTCGATGGCTTTCGGCCATGGCCTGGCCCAGGCCGGTTTCACCCCCCGCCGGATCCAGACCCACGCCAAGGTCCACCTGGGCAAGGTGGAGGGTGGCTTTGCCATCACCCGCATCGATCTGGAGAGCGAGGCCGACGTGCCCGGAATCGACGAGGCCACCTTCCAGGAGCAGGCCGAAGCTGCCAAGAAGGGATGCCCTGTCTCCAAGGCCCTTTCCGGCGTCGATATCCGACTTCAAGCCCGATTGTTGTAAAACCTGGAAATGTGGGGGAGGCTGCTAGGGCCTCCCCCACCTCAAAGCGATGGAATCCCCCTATATCCGCTCACTGCGCACGCGAATCGGCCACGATCTCCTCCTGATGCCCGGAGTCGCTGCCATGGTGCGCGATGCCGCCGGTCGTTTCCTGTTCCAGTTGCGCGCCGAGGACGGCGAGTGGTCCCTCCCCGGTGGCGCCATAGAACCCGGAGAGACTCCGGCCCAGGCCGTCCGCCGCGAGGTTCAGGAAGAAACAGGTCTGCTCATCGAGCCGATCCGCGTGCGCGCCGTCCTGGGCGGCGAGCACTACCGCAATACCTACCTCAACGGAGACACCGTCGAATACTGCATAATCCTCTTCGATTGCCGCGTGGTCGGCGGGGAACTTTCCACCGCCGACCCCGAGACCCAGCACCTGGAGTGGTATCACCCGGAGGAGTTCCCTACCCTGTCGCCTTCCATGCCAAGGGAGGTCTTCCAGCCCGGCTCGGAGGCCTTCTTCCAGCCCTGACCCTGGCCTCCAGCCCCACCCGCCCACAACCTCAGGAACCCACCCGCCCACCCTGCCCACTCGGCGGGCAGGGCCACTCCCCAAGGTGGGCGAAGCTCGGGGCCATGTCCTACCAATACATCTTCACCATGCACCGCCTGAACAAGGTGCATGGCCAGAAACATGTCCTCAAGGACATCACCCTGGCCTTCTTCCCAGGCGCCAAGATCGGAGTGCTGGGCCCCAACGGCGCAGGCAAGAGCACACTCCTGCGCATCATGGCTACCGAAGACCGCAACTTCCAGGGCCATGCCGAGCCTGCCGCCGGCATCACCATCGGATATGTGCCCCAGGAACCGCGACTGGATCCCGCACTGACGGTCCTGGAGAACGTGCGCCAGGGGGCTGCCGACGTGGTGGCCCTGCTCAATCGCTACGAAGAGGTATCGGAACTCCTCGGGCAGGTCGAGGACCCCGACGAGATGGATCGTCTCATCGCCGAGCAGGGCCGGCTTCTGGATGAGATCGAGGCCTGCGACGGCTGGGAACTGGACCGGGTGGCCGAGATCCTCATGCGGGCCATCGGGACCCCACCGGGCGACTCGGCAATCGCTCACCTCTCGGGAGGCGAGAAGCGCCGCGTGGCCCTGGCCCGAACCCTGCTGCAGCAGCCGGACCTGCTGCTCCTGGACGAGCCCACCAACCACCTCGACGCTGAGGCGGTCGCCTGGCTCGAGAAGCACCTCGAACAATATGAGGGAACCGTGGTCTCGGTCACCCACGACCGCTACTTCCTGGACAACGTCGCGGGCTGGATCCTGGAGCTGGATCGCGGCAGGGGGATCCCCTTCAAAGGCAACTATTCGAGCTGGCTCGAACAGAAGGAGGCCCGCCTGGCCCAGGAGGAGCGCGAAGAGAGCGCCCGCCAGCGCACCCTGAGGCGCGAGCTGGAATGGGTCCGCCTCTCGCACAAGGCCCGTCAGGCCAAGGGCAAGGCCCGCCTGAAGGCCTTCGAAGAGCTGTCGGCTCGGGACCATGAAGGTCGGGCCGAGAATTCGGAGATCCGCATCCCACCCGGCCCTCCCCTGGGCACCCAGGTGCTGGAAGTGGAGAAACTCTGCAAAGGCTATGATGGCCGGACCCTGATCCAGGACCTCAGCTTCAGCCTGCCTCGTGGAGGAATAGTGGGGATCATCGGCCCCAACGGCTCGGGCAAGACCACCTTGTTCCGGATGATCGTGGGCCAGGAAGAACCCGACTCGGGCACTTTGAAGCTGGGCGAAAGCGTGGCCCTGGCCTACGTCGACCAGAGTCGGGACGCCCTGCAGGAGGACCGACAGGTCTGGGAGGAAATCTCCGACGGATGCGATCCGGTGATGGTGGGCAAGCGCGAGATGCCTGCCCGCCAGTACGCGGCCCTCTTCAACTTCAAGGGGCACGACCAGCAGAAACGGGTCGGCGACCTGTCCGGAGGCGAGCGCAACCGGGTACACATGGCCAAACTGCTGAAGAGCGGTGGGAACCTCTTGCTCCTGGACGAGCCTTCCAACGACCTGGACGTGGACACCCTCCGCGCCCTGGAGGAGGCCCTGCTGGAATTTCCCGGCTGCGCCATGGTGATCAGCCACGACCGCTGGTTCCTGGACCGCATCGCCACCCACATCCTGGCCTTCGAAGGCCAGGGCCATGTGCACTTCTACCACGGCAACTACAGCGAGTATGAGGAAGACCGGGTGCGACGGATGGGCGACAAGGCCTTCCAGCCCCATCGCTTCCGCAAGATCCATCACGATTAGGAGGCGTCCCCTGGCCCCCGACTCTGCCCCCGCCGAAACCCTGGCCGCCCTGCTCAGGACGGTGGCCCCGCGTCTTCCTCCGGCCCTGATCCCGCCCGACCGCCTGCAGCGGATCGAGCAGGCGGCGCAGTGCCTGCCGGAATGCTACCTGGCAGGGCTGGAGTGCCGCCTGGTGGACCGAAACCAA
This sequence comes from Burkholderiales bacterium, assembly GCA_012799975.1. Lineage (GTDB taxonomy): Bacteria > Vulcanimicrobiota > Xenobia > Xenobiales > Xenobiaceae > Xenobium. Next base: position 4,412 of record JAAZKF010000133.1, on the reverse strand, counting down.
CCGGTGGATCTGTGGATCTGTCCGGCACTGGATGCCGAACCGCTGCGGCGGGCTGGGACCTGGCTGGCAGGCATGCCTTGGGAGCCCCTACGTCCCCTGGCCAGGCACCTGGAGGGGGAAGGCCCACCCTGGCCCACCCACCACGGCGCCTGGACCCTGGAATTCGACCTGGATACCGACGAGCCGCTGCCCATGCCCTCCAGCTTCGTGACCTTCGGGGCCAGCGCAGAAAACCAGAGTCCCTGGCAGATCCTGCAGCACCTTTGGGAGGGTTCCAGGGGCCGGGCTTGGGAAGCAAAGGACCGAGCCGCCCTGAAGAACCTGCTCCGACGTTGCCCGGAGGGGAAGCTGGCCGGTCTGGGTTTCCTCTACCCGAGAACGGGCTCACCCGCCCGCTTGATGCTGGCCGTTCCCAACGCCAAAGCCCTCTCGGGATGGCTGGGCCGACGCCACCGACAGGTGGAGGCCCTCTTCGGAGGTCTGGCGGAACGGCTCGTAGCGGCCACCGCGATCCACCCCAAGACGGAGTCCTCGATAAGCATCGAGGCCTACCTCTGGCAAGCCGAAGCCTGGAGTGAACTGGCGGAGCGTCTGGTCCGTATGGGGTTGTGTCTGCCTGACCGGGCCCGGGCCCTCCTTCTGCTGACCGAGAACCGGGCCCCGAGCGGCGGAGCCTGGTGCTCGCTGAACCACGTCAAGATGGCCCTGCCCTCGAAAGGGAAGGCCTCGGTCAAGGCCTATCCGGCCTTTGGTGCCGAGAACCCTGGCGGCTTCAAGGCCCCCTGAACCTGCCGTTCACCCCCCCTGACCCCCCTGGATTCAAGGGTTCTTTTCCTGGATGAGCTCGACCTTGTAACCATCGGGGTCCTCGACGAAGGCGATGACCGTGGTGCCATGCTTCATCGGGCCCGGAGCGCGGGTGACCCGTCCGCCCTGTTCCTCGATGTGGCGGCAGGTTGCGTAGATGTCGTCGGTCCCCAAGGCCAGATGCCCGTAGCCGTTGCCCAGATCGTAGCTCTCGACGCCATAGTTCCAGGTCAACTCCAGGACCGCCGACTCGGACTCGGGGGCGTAGCCCAGGAAGGCCAGGGTGAACTTCCCCTCGGGATAATCATTCTTGCGCAGCAGCTTCATTCCCAAAGCACGGGTGTAGAAGTCGATGGAACGCTCCAGGTCGCCGACCCGGATCATGGTGTGCAGGATGCGCATGGAGACCTCCTCAGATCGATCGGTTTCTTCCCGGATATCTCGGAGATGCGGAAAACTCCTTCCGGGAGGCGGGATTCAAGTCGCGGATCACATCCAGGACCGCATCCGAGATCTCGGCGTAGAAGGCCAGTTGTTCCTTGCGTTCCTGGGGAAGCGGACGGGCGAGCAGGGGCTGGAGGTCCATCGGCTCGCCGATGAAGACCTCGATGGTCTTGAAGACGTCGGGGATGCGCATCCCCACCCCCAGGACCTCACCCGTGCCGGTCATGTGCACGGGGATGACAGTCGGCCGGGCATCATGGATGAGCTTCCCAACCCCGGGCTTGCCCGGGCCGATCTCTCCGGTCCGGGTGCGGGTGCCCTCGGGGAAGACGATGACGATATTCTCCTTGAGAAGCTCGATCCACTGGTCGACCTGCTCGAGGTCGCCTGAGCGGCGATCCACCGGATAGGCCTTGAGATGGCGGAAGAAGTGGCGTCCCAACAGGCGCAGGACCTGGTCTTTGAACTTGCGCGAGTCGGGATCCCCGAAGAAGTTCTTGCGGTCAGCCAGGCTGATCGGCAGGTAGCGGGGCCGGAAGAGGAGTTTGGGGATGTAGGCGGCCACCTCGAAGGCGAAGTTGTCCAGGATGGAGTTGTGGTTCAGGCAATACAGGACGTTGTCGTGCCGGGAGGGGATATTCCTCAGGCCGTGCACCCGGGTGCGGTTCAGCATCCGGAACAACAGGATCGAGCCGGCCGTAGCCGCGCTGAAGGCCAGCGAGAAGCCGATCCCTCCTACCACCTTGCGCCAAACCTTCGAAGCCGACCGGACGGCCGGTACCAGAGGCTTCTTCCTGGAGTTCCGGAGCTCCGGGCCAAAAGATGAAGAGTCCGGTGGCTCGGCCCCCGGCGTCGGAGGAGATGCGGGCGTCGTCATGGGCTCTTACCCCCCTTCTTCAGGCGAAGCCTGTCTTCCTATGGAACTCCCAACGGTCCCGTACAGCGAAGGAACGCCGGTCCTCATCAGGCCCGGCGCCCTTAAAGGGGTCCTTGAGGCTTCAGGAGCGCCGACGGGTGCCCTTGACCCGACGCCGGGGCCGGGAAGCCCCTTTCGAAGTCGTCTCGGATGCCTCGGGCAGCTCGCCCGGAGTGGGATACTCGTGTTCGCCCGGGGGCTGGGACGCTTTAGAAGAAGCTCCCCGCTCGCGAGCGCGCTCCTCGGCAGCGGCCCGTTGTTCCTGGGCCCTGGCTGCGTCGCGCCGACGCGACCAGGCGTCGATATCGACCAGGAGGGGACCGGCCAGGAAGACCGAGGAGTAGGCCCCCGAGATGATGCCGACCAGGAGGGCGAAGGCAAAGCTCTTCAGGGTGACCCCCCCGAAAAAGTACAGGGACACGCAGACTACGACGGTGGTCAGGGTGGTGTTGATCGAGCGGGTCATGGTCTGGTTCAGCGACTCGTTGACCAACTGCGAGAAGTCGCCCTTGTGGGATTTGATATGCTCGCGGATCCGGTCGAAGATGACCACCGAGTCCATCACCGAATACCCCACCACCGTCATCAGGGCGGCTACCCAGGCCGAATCGATCTGCAGGCCCGCCAGGGCGTACAGACCGGTCATGATAATCGCGTCGTGCACCAGGGAAAGGTCTGCCGCCACGCCGTAGCGCACCTGGTTGCCGAAGCGCAGGGTGATGTAGAGCAGTTGCAAGACCAGGGCCACCACCAAGGCCAGAATGGCCCCGCGCTTTAGCTCTCCGGTCACGGTAGGGCCGATGCTGGTGGTCGAAAGCGGCACCAACTCGCTGACGTTGAGGTGCTCCTGCAGGGCCTGGGTCAGGGCCGTGCACTCCTCGGGCGACAGCTCTACCCGCTCGTCCTGGCCCTTGGCCCGGACCAGGATCTTCTGGTAGGACTTGCCATCCGGGGCTACCTCCATGGTCTGTCCGATCTGGATCTGCACGTCCTGGATGTCGGGGAACTTCTGGTTCAGCCAGGAGGCCAGCTCGCCGGTGGTGGCGGAGACCTTCTGGGGTGATCCCACCTCGATGATGGTACCGCCGGTGAAATCCAGGCCGAACTTCAGACCTTTGACCAGAAGCCCGCCCAGGGCCAGCAGCAACATGGCCGAGCTGATGATGTAGAAGTACTTCCGGTTGCCGATGAAGTCGCGGTGCCTCTTGCGGCAGGACTGCCCCCACCTGACCGCGGCGATGAGCGCCACGGCCCAGAGAACCAGGGAGATGATTTCAGGGGTGCTGAGATTGAAGTTCACGTCCCGGTCCTCCTACGCGCCGTACATCGACTGGTCGTCGATCTTGAGGAAATCAGTCATGAAGTAGAGGAGCTGGCGGGTCACCCACACGGCGGTGACCATGCTCATGGCGGTGCCCAGCATCAAGGTAATGCCGAAGCCCTTCACACTGCTGGCTCCGAACCAGAACAGGACCAAGGCGCCCAGGAAGGTGGTGACGTGGCCGTCCAGGATCGAGGAGAAGGCCCGGTGGAAGCCATGGTCCAGGGCCGCCCGCACCGTACGGCCATTCCATAATTCTTCCTTGACCCTCTCGAATTGGAGGACGTTGGCGTCCACCGCCATACCGATGGATAGGACGAAACCGGCGATGCCGGGCAGGGTCAGCACGAACTCCAGGCCGGGGATTACCATGCAGCCCAGGACCCAGATGCTGTAGACCACCAGGGCCATCGAGGCCACCAGTCCGGGGATCCGATAGTAGAAGAGCATGTAGAGGATCACGATGCCGATCCCCATCAGCGAGGCGATCTGGCTGCGCCGTAGGGAATCCTCGCCCAAGGTCGGGCTTATGGTGTAGGCCTCGAGGATCTCGACGTCCACGGGCAGGGCCCCGGCGTTGAGGATGTTGGCCAGTTCGTTGGCTTCCTCCAAGCTGAATCCGCCGCTTATCTGCCCGCTGCCTCCGGTGATCGCCTCGCGGACCACCGGTTCGCTGATCATGGAATTGTCGAAGAAGATGCCCAGGGGCTGGTTCACCAGCTCCGAAGTCAGATCCCCGAAAACCCGGGCTCCCCTGTTGGTCAACTGGAAGTCGACGGTCCAGGCCCCCTCGCCCATCCCCCTGCCGACCGAGGCTTTGGCGATGTAGCGCCCGTCCATCCGGGTGCGCCACTCGACGGCCCCGTCCACCAGACGCTTCTCTTTGAACTCCAGCCGGCCGGCCTTCTTGACCAGTTCCTTGGC
>JAAZKF010000132.1 GCA_012799975.1 Burkholderiales bacterium | reverse complement strand
TTGATCGTGGCGACGGCTTTGGGAGGGGTGCCCTCCCTGGCGGATCGGAGTTCCCGGATGGCCAGACTAGAAACCCTGACCGCGCTGGATATCGGGACCAGCAAGGTCGTTTGCCTCATCGCCGAGTTGGATCGGAAGGGGGAACTCGAGGTGGTTGCCCGGGGCGTTCAGCACTGCTGTGGCCTGCGCCGCGGAGCCCTGGTGGACGCTGAAGAGACGGTCCGGGCCATCGAGGCCGCCGTGTCGGAGGCCGAGAAGGAGGCCGGCTATCCCGTAGGGCCGGCCCTGGTCAACCTGAGCAGTGAATTCCTGACCTCGCGGCCCAGCCACGGCGTCTGGCCCGTGGGCAATGCCGAAGGGGAGATCACTTCGGACGACGTCCGGCGCGTGGTCGAGGCGGCCCGCCAGGTGGGAATCCCCTCGGATCGGGAGATCGTGCATGCGATCCCGCGCGGGTTCACCGTGGACGGGCAGAGGGGAATCTGCAACCCGGTCGGACTCTCGGGTCTGCGCCTGGAGGCAGACGCCCACGTGATCGCCGGTTCCTCGGCCTTCCTGCAGAATATCCGCAAGGTCGTGCAGAGGGCGGGAGTCGAGATCCATCCGGAGGGTCTGGTGGCCTCCTCGATAGCCTCGTCATTGGCCGTCCTGACCGATGAGGAACGCGATCTGGGCACTGCCCTGTTGGACATGGGCCTGGGGACCGTCGACTTCTCGGTTTATTGCGGAGGGGAGATCGGCCACTCGGCCGTCCTTCCCGTCGGGGGTGAGTACCTGGTACAGGATGTATCGCGCTACTTCCGGGTCCCTCCCATGGAGGTCGAAAGGTTGATCCTGGAGGCCGGGATCGCCTCCCCCGAGTTCATTGAGGAAACCGAGGGAGACGAGCAATTCCTGGAGGCACCGCCAGTCTCAGGGGACGGAGTCGTCCAGATCTCGCGCCGAGAACTCTCGGAAGTTCTGGAAGCCCGCATCCAGGAAATCTTCGAATGGGTGGGTGAGGCTATTCGGGATACGCGCCGCCAGCTTGGTCTGACGGTCACCAGCCTGGTCCTGACGGGAGGCGTCTCGCAGTTGCCGGGCATGGCCCTGGTGGCCCACCGGGAACTGGAACTGCCGACCCGTGTGGCGGCCCCATGCTATCCGCCGGGCCTGCCCTTGAACCTGGCCTCGCCGGTCTACGCGACGGCCGTCGGGCTGGTGCTGTATGGAGCGACACGGATCCACCGTCAGGAGGATCCGGCGCTGAATATCTCGCCAGTCCGTGCCTTCTTCGAGCGGGTCCACCGCATCCTGATCCAGGTCTTCTGAAACAGTGAATTGCCCATTCTGCGAGCACACCGACACCCGCGTCATGGATTCGCGCGTCACCGAGGATGGTCACTCCATCCGGCGCCGGCGGAGGTGCATGCATTGTTCGAGCCGTTTCACGACCTACGAGCGCTATGAGGAGACCCCCCTGCTGGTGCTCAAGAAGGATGGGAGGCGCGAGCATTTCGACCGACGCAAGGTGCTCGATGGTCTGCTGAGGGCCTGTGAGAAGAGGCCGGTATCCAGCGAGGCCATCCAGGAGATGGCGGCGCGGATCGAGCAGGAGCTTCGCAGTCTGGGGAAAACCGAAGTGTCGGCCGGGGAGATCGGCGAGCTGGTGATGGAGAGCCTTCTGCACCTGGATGAGGTCGCCTATGTCCGCTTCGCCTCGGTCTATAAAGAATTCAAGGACGTGAACCGCTTTGTCGAGGAACTCCACCTCCTGGACTCTCTTCGGAAGCGGACCCGAGCCGAGGAGGAGACGTGAACCCATCACCATCTTCAATAGTTGCCCAGGCCGCCGCTGCGGTCCGCCGGGAGACGGACCTGGTCCCCGATATCGCCCTGGTGCTGGGCTCTGGCCTGGGAGGGTTGGCCGACGAGGTCGAAGACCCTGTCGTCATCCCTTTTTCCAGGATCCCCGGTTTTGCCACCTCGACGGTGCATGGACACGTAGGGGCCCTGGTCCTGGGCCACCTGGAAGGGCGTCCCGTAGGCGTCCTGAAGGGGCGGGTGCACTACTACGAAGGCCACAGCATGGAGCAGATCGTCCTGCCCGTGCGGGTGCTGCGTGCCCTGGGGGCGAAGACCCTGCTGGTGACCAATGCCTGTGGAGGCATCAGTGAGCACTTGAAGGTAGGCGACCTGATGCTGATTCAGGACCATCTCAACCTCATGGGAGACAATCCCTTGCGGGGACCCAATGACGATAACCTGGGTCCCAGATTTCCGGCCATGTCGCGAGCCTACGATGCTGACCTTCTGGAACTGGCTCGGAAGGTGGCAGCAGAGGTCGGATTCGTACCGGCTGAAGGGGTCTATTGTGCCCTGGCCGGCCCTTCCTACGAGACCCCCGCTGAAATCCGCATGCTCAGCCGCCTGGGAGCCGATGCCGTGGGCATGTCCACGGCTCCGGAGACCATCGCGGCCGTGCATGCCGGGATGCGGGTACTGGGGATCTCGTGCGTGACCAACATCCTTCACCAGGGACCTTCCCAGGACACCCATGAGGATGTCCTGCGGGCGGCAGCCGAAGCCAGACCCCGCTTCGTCTCCCTGGTTCGTGGGGTCGTCAGGGAGATTTCCGGATGAATCCATATCAGTTGATCCTCAAGAAACGAAACGGTGGAGAACACACTCCCGAGGAGATTCGCGAACTCGTCCTGGGCTTTGCCAACGATCAGGGCATCGAGACCTATCAGATGGCCGCCTGGCTGATGGCCGTCTGGTTCAAGGGCATGACGGTTCCGGAACTTTCGGCCCTCACCCAGGCCATGGTCGATTCGGGAGACCAGATCGATCTGTCCAGTCTGCCCGGGGTGAAGGTGGACAAGCACTCCACTGGCGGTGTGGGAGATACCACGACGCTGATTCTGGCACCCCTGGCTGCTGCCGCCGGAGCCACCGTGGCCAAGATGTCTGGCCGGGGGCTTGGACATACCGGAGGGACCCTGGACAAATTGGAATCCGTTCCCGGCCTGCGCACCGATCTAACCTCCCAGCAGTTCCTGGACCAGGTCCGCCAGATCGGCGTAGCCGTCATCAGCCAGACCGGAAACCTGGTTCCCGCCGATGGGAAGATGTATTCCCTTCGAGATGTCACGGCCACGGTCGATTCCATTCCCTTGATCGCCTCCTCGGTCATGAGCAAGAAGATCGCCTGCGGAGCCGAGGTGATCCTCCTGGACGTCAAGTATGGCCGCGGGGCCTTCATGGAGAATCTGGCGGATGCCCGTGAGCTGGCCCGCCGCATGGTGGACCTGGGCAAGGCCCTGGGGCGGAGGGTCCGAGCCGTGATCTCCGACATGGACCAGCCCCTGGGGACCATGATCGGCAACGCCCTGGAGGTCCAGGAAGCCATCGAGATCCTGCGCAACGAGCGCCCCGGTTCGGCTTTGGAGGTCGTCTCGGTGGAACTGGCCGCGCATCTGCTGGAGATGGCCGGAATCTCCGAGAATCTGGACCGGGCTCGCGTGCGGGTTCGGGAACTGATCCAGAACGGCGAGGGACTGCGCAAACTGGGCGAGATGTTCCGTGCCCAAGGGGGAGACCCCCGGGTTGTTGAGGACACCTCCCTTCTGCCGCAGGCGCCGATCATCGAGCCGGTTCTCTCGCCCTCGGCGGGTTTCGTGACGGGGATTCACGCGCAACAGATCGGTTTTGCCGGCACGGCCCTGGGCGCCGGGCGCAAGCGCAAGGGAGACCCCATCGATCCGGCGGTCGGGATCATCATGGAGCATCGGGTGGGCGATGAGGTAAAGGCTGGCCAGCCCCTGGCCGTGGTCCATGCCCGGGATCGCCAGACCCTGACCGAGGCTCGGCAGATCCTGTTGGATTCCATCGCCATCGGGCCGGACCGACCGGCCTCGCGCAAGCTTATCGAGGAAATCGTCGAGTAGCCTCTTCCGGAATCCTGCAGGGCCGGGCAAATGCCCGGCCCTGCAGGATTCACCGAAAGTCTATGCGAAACTTCCGGCGTTCCCGGAGCGGCGTTCCCGGAAAGCTCCACTGCGGGTGGCCCATGGCAGGCCCTCGCGTGGGGAGTGTAGGAGCGCCCCGGATGGACGCTGGCAGCTTGTGGGATGAGCGGGAGCGCTCGTCCTGCAGGTGCCCCGGATGGCCCGAGTCGGGCGTCTCCTCGGCCGCCCAGTCGGAGGCCCAGCCTCTCCTGGAGGGGGCGCAGGGGTGGCAGATTCGGGGTTCGGTCCCCTTGATCGGGGACAGGCCGTAGACACGCAGCGGCAGGTGGGTCCTTCTCAACAGGTGCCCTGCAGGTTGCGCTCGGCCAACCTTGGATTTTTTTGGAACCGGCCGACTTCGAGCCTGCCTGCTCCAGGGCCGTTTCGGCCTTGGGCCCTCGAACCTCCGGTTCCTGGAGGATTTTTCGACCCATGCCGATCCGATGCGCGCGGGGGACGAAGGACGTCCTACCCGCCGATATTCCTACCTGGCATTTCCTGGAAGACCTGGCCCGAGACCTGGCCGAAGACTATGGCTACCGCGAGATCCGCACTCCGATGTTCGAGTGCGCCGAGATTTTCCTCAAAGGGATGGGGGCTACCTCCGGACTGGTAGAACGCGAACTGTGGACCTTCCACGACAAGCACGGTCGCAAGCTGGCTCTCCGGGCCGACATGACGGCCCCGACCATGCGGGCCTGTCAGGACCACGACCTGATCCAACCAGAACTCGGGCCTACCCGTCTGTACTACCTGGGTTCGGTCTTCATGCA
>JAAZKF010000131.1 GCA_012799975.1 Burkholderiales bacterium | reverse complement strand
ATCGGCTGCCGTAATCCCCCAGGACGGTGGAACCCTGCGGACCAATAACTGGGAGCAGTCCGTCTGGGTGCATCCAGGGGGCAGCCTGGAGCAGACTGGCGGCTTGATCGAGCGCTACCGGAAACTGGACGACTCGCCCAGCCACATCTGGTTCGACAAGCGCGGTCAGAACACCGAGCAGGTGGCCAGACAGTTCCAGGAAGAGGCCGCCGAGAAGCCCCAGGCCTCGGATTCCGCTGACAAAACCAAGGAAATCCAGAAGCTGCGCAACCCGGGCGAGGACGCCCAGGACTGAGTGCCCAAAGCCCCGTGCCGGCCAGACCTCAGCAGTGGACCTCCTCGGTCACCCTCTGCATGTCCAGACACCAGTCGCCCCAACGCCTGATCGCGTCGCGATAGCGTTCGGCGATGGTATGGCGGCGCAGTTCCAGGCTGGGTTTCTGGAAGTTTGTACGCTTTCGGGTTGAACGCCGCCGAGCAATACCTCTTCAAAACCGCAAACTTTCTGCTCCTGAGGGAACAAAAAATCCTTCGACGATGTGCGGTCTGGATACTCCCACAGGCTGCTGGCGAAACGCTCCTGGCGTGTCGAGCCATTGCCTTTACAAGGATGACTCGTATTTTTTGCATTTCATACCATCCAGGTAACATACTTTACGATTCAGCAACATTTCGTGGCAGATCAGGGCTGTCCCAAGCGCTAATCTGAAACTGAGGTAAAGTACCAGGCGAGCCACGCCAACCGGGGCTCGCGATTTCTGCTGACAGAATAGTCCACCATTTCGGAAAGCGGAGGCATCCATGTTGGAACCGACCAAGATCGTCAAAGAAGCTGTGCTCAAGCGGACCCATGGGTCCTCCGTCGGCCAGGCCGGCAAACCCTCGATCAGCCAGGCGGCTCAACGGGCCGCGGGAGCCTCGGGAGCCTCGGGAGCCAACCCCACCAAGACCGGCTCGACCTCGGAATCGCGATCCCAGACAGAGATACGCCGGGCGGCCTCCGACCCGTCCACCCCCTCCAACAACAAGATCGGAGGCCTGCTGAAGGGACTGCAGATCTGGGGATTCGACGAGGCCACCCTCTCCGAGCTGGCCGAGCGGGAACAGGCCGCCGAGAATCAGGCCCTGGAGGATCTCGATAAGTACGGCGACCTCTTCGACAACCCTCGTGGAGGCGGACGCGACGGCATCATCTCCACCAACGATCTGAAGGCCTTCTCGGAGGGCAATTTCAATCGCGATGCAGCTCGCAATCAGTTGGTGAACCTGGGGGTAGCCGAGGCGGATCTGGATACCACCCTGGACCGCCTCACCGAAAGTGCCAGCTATCTGCTGAAGAACGAGGACGTCCTGGACCGCCTGGACGTGGCCAACGACCGGAGCAACCGGACCGATGGTAGGATCAGCCGGGGCGACATCTCCCGTGAAGTCTTTCAGCGCCAGCTCGAGCAGGCCCGCAACGGCGAGCTTCCTCCCGGGCCGCCAGCCGACAACCGAGGCGGCTACGCTCCGACCGTGATCACCAGGAACTCCGAGCGGACCCCCGAGGTCATCGCCCAGCAGGAATTGGCCATCCTGGAGGCCGTGAACTCCGGTAAACCTGTCAGTTTCACCAACGCCAACGGGCATACCGAGGAGCTGACCGTGCGCCAGATCCAGAACACCGGCGGCAACGCGGTGTATGAGATCACGGGCGCCGATGGGCACACCATGCGGATCGAATCCGAGCTGGGCGCCAGCGAGAACCGCACTGCCCTGGCCCGACTGGCTGACTACTACACCCAGTTCCCCGAGCACCTGCGCGATTCGGTGAACAAGATCGAGTTCCGCCGTGAACCTGACGACACCGCCGCCGCCGCCTTCTACAGCAGTGGAGACCGGATTGTCTTCTACAATGGCCTGAGGAACCTCAACGAGGAGGTCTTCGACCACGAGTTCGCCCACGGCATCGGCTACGAGAACGACGGGTTGGGTGAAGACGTCCTGGGCTATATCGGTCGGATCTTCACCGGTTCAGCAGGAGAGGGTACTCCAAAGGGCTGGACCGAGGCCATCGCGGCCGACCCCGAACCGCGCATCAGCGACTACGCCAACACCAACATCAAGGAAGACTTCGCCGAATGCTGGGCCGCCTACATGGAGGCCAGGGACAACGGCCCGGAGGCCCTGGCCAAACTGGAGGAGGCCTACCCGGCCCGCTACGCCATCATGGATGAGTTGTATCACGGCGCATAGCCTCCCTTGACCGCAGTGATGCGGAATCCCCCCCCAAAGGCCCTGGTTGGCCGGATGCGGCCTGCGGGGTGGGGAAGATGCCCACCACGTCGATGCGACGTTTGATCTCTTTGTACTGGCACTCGAGCGGGTCGGTAGAGTATTCGCCGCCGGTGTATCTCGGGGAAGGCCATGTAGGCCAGGACGTCCTCGGCGGCCTCGAGGAGGAGGTCGCCGAACTCCTCAGCCAGGTTGTCTGGGCCCCGGCGAAATGCTCCCGGCGCGTCGCGCCATTACCTTCTACAGGAATGAGGCTCGCATTTTTTGCATTTCACCCCATTCCGGCAACATACTTTACGATTCAGCAATATTTCACGGAAGATCAGGGGTTTCCCCAAACGCTAATCTGAGGCTGAGGCAAAGCACCAGGCGAGCCACGCCGACCGGGGCTCGCGATTTCTGCTGACAGAATAGTCCACCATTTCGAAAAGCGGAGGCAGCCATGCTGGAACCGACCAAGATCGTCAAAGAAGCAGTACTCAAGCGGACCCATGGGGCCTCCCCCGCCGGGCAGGCCGGCAAGCCCTCGATCAGCCAGGCCGCTCAACGGGCCGCGGGAGCCACGGGTGCCACGGGTGCCACGGGTGCCACGGGTGCCAACATCACCAAACTCGGCTCGGCCTCGGAATCGAAGGCGCTCCGGGCGGCCTCCGACCCGTCCACCACCTCCAGCAAAAAAATCGGAGGCCTGCTGAAGGGGCTGCAGAGCTGGGGAACCGACGAGGCCCCCGACCCTGAGCAGGCCGACCCTGAGCAGGCTGCCGAGAATCAGGCCTTGGAAGATCTCGACCGCTATGGCGACCTCTTCGACAACCCTCGCGGAGGCGGACGTGACGGCATCATCTCTACCAACGATCTGAAGGCCTTCTCGGAGGGCAATTTCAATCGCGATGCAGCCCGCAACCAGTTGTTGAACCTGGGGGTAGCCGAGGCGGATCTGGATGCCACCCTGGACCGCCTCACCGAAAGTGCCAGTTACCTGCTGAAGAACGAGGAAGTCCTGGACAGCCTGGACGTGGCCAACGACCGGCGCAACCGGACCGATGGTCGGATCAGCCGGGGCGACATCTCCCGCGAGGTCTTTCAGCGCCAGCTCGAGCAGGCCCGCAACGGCGAGCTTCCTCCCGGGCCGCCAGCCAGCAACCGAGGCAGCTACGAACCGACCGTGATCACCAGTAACTCCGAGCGGACCCCTGAGGTCATCGCCCAGCAGGAACTGGCCATCCTGGAGGCCGTGAACTCCGGTAAACCCGTCAGTTTCACCAACGCCAACGGGCATACCGAGGAACTGACCGTGCGCCAGATCCAGAACACCGGCGGCAACGCGGTGTACGAGATCACGGGCGCCGATGGGCACACCATGCGGATCGAATCCGAGCTGGGCGCCAGCGAGAACCGCACCGCCCTGGCCCGACTGGCCGATTACTACACCCAGTTCCCCGAGCACCTGCGCGATTCGGTGAACAAGATCGAGTTCCGCCGTGAATCTGACGACACCGCCGCCGCCGTATTCTACCCCTTCGGAGACCGGATTGTGTTCTACGATGGCCTGAGGAACCTCAACGAGGAGGTCTTCGACCACGAGTTCGCCCACGGCATCGGCTTCGATAACCAGGGGAAGGAGGAAAACATCCTGGACAACCTCGATCGGATCTTCAGCGGTTCACCCAAGGGCTGGAACGATGCCATCAAGGCCGACCCCGAACCGCGCATCAGCGACTACGCCAACACCGACAGAGCGGAAGACTTCGCCGAAAGCTGGGCCGCCTACATGGAGGCCATGGACAACGGCCCGGAGGCCCTGGCCCAACTGCAGGAGGCCTATCCGGCCCGCTACGCCATCATGGATGAGCTGTATCACGGCGCATAGCCTCCCTTGACCGCTGGGGACGCCCGGGACTACCAGGGGCGTCCCGCTCAGGAAGGCGGCATCCGACCGAAGAACGGTGCGGGTGTCGCTTTCCCTTTTTCCTCCGATGTGTGACTTCCCAGTCGCGGAGAACCGGCCGGAGGGCTTCTCCTGAAATCAGTCCACCACCCCGCATCCCCCGCCAGATCTCCTCTATCATCGGCAACGAAGGCTGCGAGCGCTTCCATGGGTATGGGCAGGCAACCTTTGAGAGGTGGATTTCGGTCCGGTCTTGGGCATCGTCAGCAGAAAAGGGAGCGATCGGGGGGATGGAGATGGTCGGCGGGTTGCGGCGGAGGTGGCTCGGGGCGGCTGGAACGTTCGCGGGGCCCACCACCTCAGCCGTGGGTCTGCCTCCCGTCCCCGGTGATGGGGATGACCGGGCCCAGGAAGACCGGCTTGCGGGCCAGCGTTACCTCTCCGAAGGCCTTGACCCGGGCCAGGATCTCCCTCAGGTCATAGTAGCTCGCGTCCATATAGTCGCGGCGATCGGCCGCCAGACCCTGGACCTTGAGCCCCAGGCTCCGGGCGATGTACAGGGCCCGGTGCAGGTGGAAGCCCTGGGTCACCACCACGGCGCTGCGCACGGCGAAAACTTCCCGAGCCCTGTACATGGAGTCGTAGGTGTCGAAGCCCGCGTGGTCCATGAAGATGTGCTCGGTGGGCACTTTGTTTCTCTCGAGGTACTTCCGCATCCCGTTGACCTCGTCGTAGCTCTTCTCGCCGTGGTCCCCGCTGACCAGGATGCGCGCTACCCTACCCGAGCGGTACAGGTCAAGGGCTGTGTCCAGGCGGTCCTGCACCACCGCTGAGGGCGTCCCGTTGGGGTACACGTAGGCGCCCGGCACCAGGGCCACCTGGGCAGGCTCCACGTCCTCCCAGGCTACGACGGCCCCGCGAGACGACCAGAACACCGCGAAGTTCACCAGCGCTATCGCCAGCATACCTGCGGCTACAAGCCACAACGCCGTCTTCAGGACCCTACGGGTCTTCCCACGCATTCTCTGGGGATTCCCCTGACCTGTATCGCCTCCCTGCCCTTCTGGACCGGGGGGCGTCCGGGCGGGCCCCCGCATCGGGCTCCTGCCTCCTCCTCAGGTGGAGGATTCAGGCCCTGAGCGGCGGTTGGCCACCACCTTGTAGACCTCGAACCAGACGACGCCAAGCGAGCCGGCGACGACCGCCACCAACCAGTCGAACGGGGCCAGGGGGGCCATGTGGAAGGCCTGGCCCGCCCAGGGAACGGTCAGCAACAGGAAAAGCAAGGTGCCGGCGCCGCCCAGGATCCATTTCAGGGTGGGGTTCCGGCGCTCGTGGAGCGAGCTCCAGATCGACAGCCGCCACGAACGGTTCACCAGGATCAGCGCCAGGTTGCCGATCACCAGCGTGGCGAAGGTGACAGAGCGGACGATGGCGTCCTCCAGTTCGCGGTCCACCCCGGGGCGGCCCAGCACGTACCACACGTAGACGGCCAGCACGGCTAGGAACACCGACAAGCCTTGCAGGCCCGCCAGGGTGAGCACCCGTCGGCTGAACATGGGCTTGCCCGGCCCGCGCGGCGGTTGCTCCATGATCCTGGGGTCGATCGGCTCGGACTCGAAGACGATAGAGCAGGCCGGATCGATGATGAGCTCCAGGCAGGCAATCTGCACCGGCAGCAGCACCAGGGGCCAGTCCGAGATGAAGACCGGCACCAGCGACATCCCGAAAATCGGCCCGTGCACGGCGATGATGTAGGACATCGCCTTGCGCAGGTTGTCGAAGATGCCGCGGCCTTGCCGCACACCTCCGGCTATCGAGGAGAAGTCGTCGTCGGTGATGACCAGGGCCGCCGCTTCGCGGGCCACGTCGGTGCCGCGGGCCCCCATGGCGATGCCGATGTCGGCGGCACGCAGGGCAGGAGCATCGTTCACGCCGTCGCCGGTCATGCCCACCACCTCGCCATTGGCTTTCAGGGCCCGGATGAGTTGCAGCTTCTGCTCGGGCACCATGCGCGCGAAGACGCTGACGGTGCGGATGCGTCGGGCCAGCTCCTCGTCCGGCATCTCTTCCAGTTCGGGACCGGTCAGGCAGCCGCCGAGGTGGTCCAGGCCGACCTCGCGGGCGATGGCCAGCGCCGTGCCAGGGTAGTCCCCCGTGATCATCACGGTGCGGACTCCGGCCCGGGTGCACTCGGCTACGGCCTGAGCCACGCCGGGGCGCACCGGGTCGTGCAGGCCGGCCAGGCCCAGAAACTCGAACTCGAAGTCGTGTTGCTCGGTGGGCAGGCCCTGCTCGGAACTGAACCGCGCCCTGGCCACGGCCAGCACGCGCTGACCGTCCGCCGTGGCCATTTCCACAATGGACATGACCTGGGCCAGTTCTTCGGGAGACAGGTGGCAGAGGTCCGCGATGGCCTCCGGGGCACCTTTGGCGGCGACCACGTAATCCCGTGCATCTGGAGAACGCCACACGTGCGAGAGGGCCAGGAGCTTCTCCGACAGGGGGTACTCCCGCACCAGTTCCCAGTTGGTGTGCAGGTGCTCGGTGCCTGTAAGGTAGCGCTCTCCCAGGGCCTTGAAGGCCTTGTCTACCGGGTCGAAGGGGTCAATGGGCGAGGCCAGGACTGCGAACTCGGCGATCGTGTGAAAGTGTTCGGGAAGGGGCCGCTCGTCCAGTTTGTGGCTCTGACCATCCACGAGCAGTTCGCGCGCCGTCATGCTGTTCAGGGTCAGTGTGCCGGTCTTGTCCACGCAGATAACGGTCGCCGATCCCAGCGTCTCGATGACGGCGGATCTTCGGGTCAGCACGTTCCTCTTGGACATGCGCAGGGCGCCCAGGGCCAGGAAGACGGTCAGGACCACGGGAAACTCTTCGGGAAGCATCGCCATGGCCGTGGCGATGCCGGCCAGTAGGCTCTTCAACCAGTTGCCCCGGGTCAGGCCGTAGAGGCCCACCACGGCGGCAGCCGCCCCCAGGCCCACCACGGCGATCACTCCCACCATCCGGTCGATCTCGCGCTGCAGCGGAGTGCGCTCGGTTTCAATGGTGCGCAGGGCCGTGCCGATCCGGCCCAGTTCGGTTTCGGTCCCCGTCTTGTTGACCACGGCGATGCCCCGCCCCTTGACCACCAGGGTCCCCGAGAATACCCAGGGCGTAGCATCTCCGCCCGGGCGCCCCATCGGCTGCTCCCCGGCCTGCGGGTCGGCCGAGCTCTTGCGCACCGGCACGGACTCGCCGGTCAAGGCCGACTCGTCGACCGAGAAGTTGACGCAGTCCAAAAGCACCGAGTCGGCTGGCACGCGGTCGCCCTCGACCAGGAAGAGCAGGTCACCACGCACCACCTCGCGTCCGGCGATGCGCACCTGGCGGCCGTCGCGCAGGACCAGGGCCCGGGGAGAGGACAGGTCGCGCAGGGCGGCCAGGGCGTTCTCGGTCTTGTGCTCCTGGTAGATCGAGATGCCGATCACGACCACTACGAAGAGCATCAGGATGGCGCCGTCCAGGGGCTCGGAGAGAAGGAAGTTGATCGTGCCGGCACCCAGCAACAGCAACAACATGGGCTCGCGCAGCACGTCCCAGGCCTGCTGTAGCAGGTTGCGCGGGCGGGCCGAGGGCAGTTCGTTGGGGCCGTCGGCGGCCAGGCGCCGCTCGGCTTCTTCTGTGGACAGGCCGGTCGAGGTCAACAGGGGATAAGTCTCAGGCATGGTTTATTTCCTCTGTGGCCTCGGGAGGTCACTGGGGTGGCTGTGGCCACCGGGATGCGGCCGGCGCAGGTTTCGCGGCCCGGCCAGGGGCTCCTGGCGCTGCTGCTCCTGGCGGGAGGGATGGGGGGCGGGGCGTAGAAAAGTTCGGTCATGCTCAGCCGAAGATGCTTCCTGGTGGCCGGTTGCGCGGCCCTCCTCTTACCTGGGCGGGCCCTGGCCCGGACCCAGGTGGACGTAGCCAAGGTCTATGGGAAGATCCAGATCGTAACCTCCTTCCCGGATTACAAGGTCCAGGTGGTCACCGGTTTCCCAGACCTCAAAGTGCAGAAGGTGACGTCCTTCCCCGACGGTCCCGGCAAGTGGCAGCTCGTCGACAGTTTCCCCGATTTCAAGATCCAATTGGTCGACAGTTTCCCCGACTTCACGATCCAGTGGGTTGACAGCTTCCCCGGAGTGCCCTGAGTCTGAGGCAGGTCCCGGGGGACTCGGGGCCAGTCCATACCGCAAAGGCACTGGGCAACTGGAGACGCAGTTCGCTGAGGGACGTCGAGGCGGCATCCCCCGGCCCATGGTTTCTGCCTTCCTACGCCTGGCCACGAATCCTCGGGGCCTGCGACAATCATTGCGGCCCACGGAGTTGAAGGCTTCCAACGCGTTTCGCCGGCCGGGGCGCTGCCCTTGGTAGTCTCCGCAGGTTCGCCGGCCGGGGTCTACTGTAGGCAAGCCCGATGTTTCAGCGCTCCACCAGGAACTTCTGCAGGAACAACACCACCGACTGCAGGTAGAAGTCCCGGTTGGATTTCTTGGCGAAGCCGTGGCCCTCGTCCTTGGCCATCAAGTACCAGACGGCCCCGCCGTTGCTGCGGACCACCTCCACCATCTGCTCGGCCTCGGTCACGGGCACCCGCGGGTCGTTCTGACCCTGCACCACGAAGAGTGGGCGGGTGATCTTGTGGGCGTTGTTGGTCGGGGCGATCGACTCCAAGAAGGCCCGCATCTTCGGGTCGCGCTCGTCGCCGTACTCCACCCGGCGCCGATCCCGGCGATAGTCCTGGGTGTTCTGCAGGAAGGTCACGAAGTTGCTGATGCCCACGACGTCCACCCCGGCCCGCAGCCGCTCGTTGTAGTGGGTCATCGAGGACAGGGTCATGTAGCCGCCGTACGAACCCCCCATCACGGCCACGCGCCCGGCGTCCAGGTCCTTCTGACGGGCGATCCAGTCCAGCAGGGCCCCGATGTCCTTCACCGAGTCCTCGCGCAGGAAGCCGTTGTCCAGTTGCAGCCAGGTCTTGCCGTAACCCGAGGAGCCCCGCACGTTGGGGGCCAGCACCGCGATCCCCATCTCCTTGACCAGGTACTGGGTGAAGGAACTGAATTTGGGGCGGGCCTGGGACTCAGGCCCTCCGTGGATGTTGATCAGGACCGGGAAGGGCCCTTCCCCTTCAGGTCGGTAGAAGAAGGCCGGAATCTGGCGAGGCTGGCCGTCTGCCTGATCGAAGGTGGGATAGCGCACCAGGGTGGGCTCGACGAAGGCCGAGGGGTCCAATCCGCCCACCTCGCTGAAGGTCCAGCGGACCGGGGTGCCCTTCTCCAGGTCGAACACAAAGACGTCACCCGGCGTGCCGGAACCGTTCACGCTGACGGCCAGGCGCCTCCCTTCAGCATCAAAACGGATTCCGCTGATATGCCCCGAAGGCAGGCCTTCCAGGCGACGAATCCCCCCCTTCCGGGTGCGGGCATCCAGGGTGTAGAGACGCGAGATCCCGTCCTCATTGGTGGTGAAGGCCAGCGTCCGGCCGTCCCTGGAGAGTTCCAGTTCCTCCACGTCCCAGGGGATTCCCCCGGTCAGGGTCTCCATTCTTCCGGAACCCAGGTCCAGATGGCGCAGGAGATGGAACTCGGAGTCCTCGTCGGAGGTGAACCAGATCCCCTTCCCATCTCCGGTAAAGCAGGCCGACCCGTAGGCGATCTCCTGGGAGGAGGGGCGCAGGTCCTGAAGCTTGCCGGTCTTGAGGTCCAGGATGTGGAGGGAAGACCGGTTGATCGAGATCCTCCTGGTTACCAGCAGTGACTTGTCATCAGGCGACCAGTCCAGGAGCGACCAGCTCCCGCCTTGGGAGAGGACCATCTGGCCCGGCCCCGGGCTCTTCGGGTCGGCCACGTACAGGTCCCAGTCGGTCCCGTTGCGCTGGGTGCCGTGGTAGGCAAAGCGGTCTCCCTTGTGGTTCCAGACCATCGAGCCGTGTCTGGACTTGCCGTCGGTCAGCATGCGGAAGCGCCCGGTCGCGAGATCGAAGTGATAGATCTGGTAGGCCTCGTTGCCACCCAGATCTTTGGTGAACAAGAAGCTCTGGCGGGCGGGGTCCGGGTTCACCGTGGCGTTCGAGACCGGCTCGGAGAAGAAGGTCAACTGCTCGCGATAGCCGCCCGGAGAGGCCA
Source organism: Burkholderiales bacterium (assembly GCA_012799975.1). Classification (GTDB taxonomy): domain Bacteria; phylum Vulcanimicrobiota; class Xenobia; order Xenobiales; family Xenobiaceae; genus Xenobium. The sequence goes on along the minus strand of JAAZKF010000131.1, from coordinate 3,831 downwards.
CGCGATGGACCTGGGTGGTCTCACCCAGGCGGGTGAAGAGGAAGAGGCCCGAGCCGGAGGGGTCCCAGTCCCAGGCCTTGGCCGACCTGGTGTTCAGGTACTGGAGCATGCGGTCGGCCAGGGCCTGCGGGATTTCGGGTACCCCTTCGATAACCAGGTTGCCCTGCTCGCGGCGCTCCTGGGCCAAGGCGGGCCAGGCCAGGGTGCAGGTCAGGCCCAGGGCCAGGATGGGCACGGCCGCCCAGCTCAACAAGAGTCGGAACATCGCGTCTCTCCAATCTGTTCTTGGAAACAATGGCCACCAGGCCTGGGGGGATGGAGGAATTGAACGTCTAGTCCTCGGGTTCCTGGCTGCGCCGGGTCTCGAGCTCGTGGCGCAGGGCGATGAGCTCGCCGGCTTCGAAATGATAGCGCTGGTTGCAGAAGTGGCAGATTAGTTCGGCCCCGCCATCCACGCGGATCATATCGTCGAGTTCCTGGGGACTCACCCCGGCCATCGTGTACAGGGCCCGTTCGCGCGAGCACCGGCAGCGGAACTCCAGGGGTCGGGGTTCGAGGACCTGATGCTCGAAGCCCTTCAGGGCCCGTTCCAGGAGTTCCTCGGGCGTGGTCCCCGCGTCGATCTCGAGCGAGACGCCTCCGATGGCCCGCAGGTTGCGCTCGATGCGCTCGCGCTCGTCTTCTGGGATGCCGCCCAGGGTCTGGATCATGTAGCCGCCCGAGGCACGCACCCCGCCCCCCTTGCCGATAAGGACGCCCAGGGCCACGGCTGAGGGAATCTGTTCGGAGGTTAACAGGTAGTTGGCCAGGTCTTCAGCGATCTCGCCGGTCCTGATGGGAGCCATTCCCGTGTAGGGCTCCTTCAGGCCCAGGTCGGAGATCACGTGGACGAATCCGTCCTTTCCCACGGCCTCAGCCACTCCGAAGCGGCCTTCCGCTCCCGCCTCCAGATCGACCAGGGGATTCTTGACGTACCCTCGCAGATGGCCTCTCCCGTTGGCTTCCACCAGCAGACCTCCCAGGGGGCCACCTCCATCGATGCGGATGGCCAGGGTATCGTCATACTTCAGGCTGGAGCCCAGGAGGGCCACGCCCGTCAAGGCCCGACCCAGGGCGTCGGCGGCCGTGGGCAGGGCATGATGGCGCTCCTGGGCCTCGGCCACCATCCCGGTGGTCACTGCCGCCACGCAGCGGATGGCGCCGTCCTGGGCCAGGGCCCGCACCAGATAGTCCTTCATTTTACTCCTCCTTGGCTGTCCCGAAGGCGCTTGCGGTTCTCCCCAGGGGATCGGCTTCCTTCATGCCGGGGAGCTGGTCAGTCCCGGAGCCGGCCTGAGCAGGCAATCCTCATGACCCGGAGAGATCTGGCAGCTCCGTCCGACCAGAAGGCTGGAAAAACCCGCTCGCAGGCCGGGCAGTACGGGTTGTTGGTGGGGGCCGAGGACTGAGGGCCGGGGGGTGAGCGCTCCGGATGCGGCGAAGTAGGGTCGGTGCTGGCCGCGCCGCTGGACCGTCGCGGCGGTTTCGCCGACGGCTGGTATTGACCGCCTGGAACCGCCACGCTCTGGTTCAGGGGACGGGTCGCTGATCGAGATCCATGCTGGTGGGGTTGCCATAGATGTCCCCGCGCACTTCGCAATCGAACCTGGAATCGGGCCACCGACCGAAACTCATGCTGGTAGCGTTGCTGGCGTTGGTCCTGGCCCTGGCCTGGATCGGCGTTCCCCGTCTGCTGGTGCGTGACCAGCGTCAGACCCCCCAGGACGCCCCCGCGCAGGTGCGGGGCCAGCTTCAGAACCTCCGGGACGCCGCGTTGGCCTCGCCGGATGAGTTTCAGAACCCGAAGGACGGCTCGGTGCTGGTGCGGGTGCCAGCGGGGACCTTCCTCATGGGGTCGCAGGAGGGGGAGGCGGATTCTTATAATGATGAGAAGCCGGCGCACGAGGTCTATCTGGACAGGTATTGGATCGGCAAGTTCGAGGTGACCAACGAGCAGTTCGAACGCTTCGTGGCGGAGACGGGGTATCGCACGACAGCCGAGGTGAAGGGGTTCGCGTGGGTCTGGGATGGTTCGGAATTTGTGGACCAACCCGGAGCCAGTTGGCGGACCATGCAGGAGCGCTGGGGCCCGCAGGCTCCGGTGGTGTCCGTGTCTTGGTTGGATGCCCGAGCCTACTGCGAATGGGCGGGCGGGCGCCTGCCTACGGAGGCGGAGTGGGAGAAGGCGGCGCGGGGGACGGATGGTCGGAAGTATCTTTGGGGGGACATCTGGGATTCAAGCCGGGCCTGGTGTCACGAGGCCAGCGGCGGTCGGGCCCATCCGGTGGGTGAGCTTCCGGCGGGCGCCTCGCCGTATGGTTGCCTGGATATGGCGGGGAACGTGTGGGAGTGGTGCTCGGACTGGTATGGGGACTATCCTTCGGGCTCGGTGAGTAATCCGTCGGCCCAGGTGAGGGTTCTTATCGGGTGAGCCACGGTGGGTCGTGGAACTACGATGCGCAGCACGCGCGGGCGGCGTACCGCTTCGTCAACGATCCCGACTATTATTACGTCCATCTGGGCTTCCGCCTTGCCTGGTCGTTGCCATAGCCAGCGGGTCGGACCCTTGGACCTTCGCTCGTTCCGAGCGCTGCTGGCCGCACCGGGGCCGTGCGAAGCGCTCTCTGCGCGAAGTAGAACCTGCGCCGTATTCAGGGCGGACTCGTAGCGGCGGGAGCGGGCGTCGGCCTGCGCTCTGGTTGCCTGAGGCCAGACCTCAGCCCGGCCCACCTCCCCGCCTGCGGACCTCCTCTCGCACGGCCCGCTCCAGCAATTCCTCCAGTTCCTCGGTCGAGCCCGCCAGGGAAACCTGGCCCGGGTAGCGCGCCTGGGCCAGGAAGTGCTCTCCCTTGTGCCCGGCAATGCCGTGTCCGCCCAGGAAGAGGAGCAGGCCCAGGCCATGGTCGATGCGCAGGGTCACCTCCGAGCGGGTGCCTTCCCCGCCCGGCAGCGCCACCATGATGTTCGAGCTCAGCACGTTGAGGTGGTTGCGGCTACCTGGTTCCCGTCCTTGCAGGCCGCTCAGGGGCAGGTGGGTGTGGATGGGCACCTCCACCCAAGGGTTCGGACGGTCAGTCAGGTGGCTCAGGACCACCCGCCCGCCCTCGATGCTGGTCTCCACCCGGCCCTTCAGGATCCCCAGACACACCCCCTGCCGCCCGGGAGCCTGACAGAAGGCCCGGGAGACCTCCTCCATGACCCCGCCTCCACCTCCCGTCAGCAGGTGGCACCCCAACCGGGCCACCGCCCGCCCTACGCAACCCGCCAGCTCGGGGTAACCCCGCGTGCCGGAGCCCATCACGCCCACGATGATCCTGCCCATGCCGGCCTCCCTGGTCGGCAGGCTTCGTCATCCATTCTCGACCTCCGCCCGGGTGTCTGTGCAGGAGGCGCAGGGAGGCTGATGGCCAGGTGACCTTTGGGGGTGAATTCCGGCCCGGTCTTGGGCACCGCCAAGGCCCCGACCGGCCCGTTCATACTTCTGTAAAAGCCTCTTCATCTCCCGGAAAAGTCCTGGCTCGATCCCGGCAACAAGCCCAAGCCAGCATGGACATGGGGCAGCTTCAGGGAGACCACGCCCCCGAGATGAATCGGCTCTGGTCCTGGTATAATGGAGCGTATGGAGGAAACCGGAATGGCCCTGCCCCTTTCCTGGCCCGAAGAGTCCATGGAGCCGGACATCTCGCATCTGATTACCGAGGACGACACGCCGGTGGACAGCGTATATTCCGAAAAGCAGATGCGCCTGCTTACCAGCTCCCTCTACGCCTCCTGGAAGCCCGGGAGGGAATT
>JAAZKF010000130.1 GCA_012799975.1 Burkholderiales bacterium | reverse complement strand
TGGAAACTACGTGAGCACCGCAGAGGTGCGCCTGACGACGCAGACGGGCCCCTCCCACCCACACCCTGGTGTGGGTGGGGTCTCAACGTCTCGACGGCCGAATGCCACGGTAGGCGGCGGATTCAGGAAGGTGGGGACAAGCGTCACCTCGGTGAAGTCGGCACAGGACTGGGAAGATATCGAGAAACAGCAGAAGTCCGCGACCACGGTGGAGGTCCCGGCGGCCGGCCAAGGAAATACTGAGAACTGAGAGGACTGCGGAGGAACGGCAATGACCTTGGGCATGGCGGCAACACTATCCGTGCTGTTTTTTGCAGCTGCAATTTTTGCGGTGCTTCGCCACCAGGCCACAAAGAAAAATAAAGTGTGGACCGTGGCGGGAATCATAGCGGCCTGCTTATGCCTTCTCGGGCTTGCCTACGTGGCGGCGACCCTGCTTTTGGTCACAGCCGTTGATTGATACCCAGAAAGAGCAGGCTGCTGTTTTCCTGCCCGTACCCATTCGCCAGACTGATTTGATTCAGCCCGAACCGGGCTGAGATACGGCGGGGCTCTAAGAAACGCGGCGGGGTCGGTTTACACCGACCAGGGCCCGTGATATGATTGCCCCCGACCTGTGGCTGGGCTTGAGGTGTCCTCCCACCCGAGCGCGGCGACAGGCTAACATGGCGCCGGCCCCCGTGCCGGCGCAGCCCCATGATAAGGGGCGCTGGAGGAACCCGATGGCTACCAAGCAAGACATCATCGCCAAGTACAGGATGCACGAGACCGACACCGGCTCGCCCGAGGTGCAGGTGGCCCTGTTGACCGAGCGGATCAACCACCTCACCGAGCACGTGAAGATCCACAAGAAGGACCACCACACGCGGCGCGGCCTGTTGATGCTGGTCGGCCAGCGGCGCCGGCTTCTCAACTACCTGCAGAAGTCCGACATCACCCGTTACCGCAAGCTGATCGAGAGTCTCGGCCTGCGCCGGTAGTTCCGGTGGACCAACCAGCCGAGACGGGATTCCGGATGGCCGGTTGAGCGGGGTGGAGGGATGGGAAGACCGCACTTTCCGTCCCTCCACTCCTTCTCGCATTTTTCCCCGGGTGAGCGGCTCCCCCGACGGGTCGAGCCCCGCCAGGGTCCCGAGAGAACAAAAGTTGAATAACAAAGAGAAGAAGCAAGACAAAGGAGAAGAACTGGATGAGTCTATTGACTGAAGCCCTCCAGAATGTGAAGAAGCACGTCGTCGAACGCGAAATCGGCGGCCAGATCATGCGCCTGGAGACGGGCGAGGTGGCCAAGCAGGCCAACGGCTCGGTGGTGGTCACGGTCGGCGAGACCGTGGTCCTGGTGACTGCCAGCGCCAACGCCTCTCCCCGCGAGGGCATCGATTTCTTCCCTCTCACCGTAGACTATGAAGAGAGGATGTACGCCGCCGGCAAGATTCCCGGTGGTTGGATCAAGCGCGAAGGCCGTCACCCTGAGAGGACCATCCTGACCAGCCGCCTGATCGACCGCCCCTGCCGCCCCCTCTTCCCCGAGGGGTTCCGCAACGACGTCCACATCGTGGGCCTGTGCACTTCGGTGGATGGCGAGAACAACCCCGACATGCTGGCCCTGACGGGCGCCGGCGCAGCCCTCAGCCTCTCGGACATCCCCTTTGACGGCCCCGTGGCCGGGGTCCGCGTGGGCTACGTGGACGGCGAGTTCCTGATCAACCCTACCGAGAGCCAGATGGCCGAGAGCCAGATGAACCTGGTGGTGGCCGGCACCCGACACAACCTGAACATGGTCGAGTGCGGCTGCGAGGAACTCTCGGAGGAGATCCTGGTCAACGCCTTCGAAGAGGCCCATCGGGCCATCCGCGAGATCATCGACATGATCGACGAGCTGGTGGCCAAGGGCGGAAAGCCGAAAGCCGAGTACCCGGTCTACACTCCCAGCGCCGAGCTCGACAAGCTGGTGCGCAGGTACCTGCACACCGGGCTGGCTCAGGCCATGCGGATCCTGGAGAAGCAGGAGCGGGAAGCCGCCTTCGACGCTTTGAACATGGACGCCCTGAAGGCCGCCATCCAGGCCGACGCCGGCCTCAACGACGAAGAGCGCTCCGCTGCGCTGGCCTTGACCGAAGAATCCGGAGCCGGCAAGGACTTCGGCTCGATCGCCAAGCGCATCAAAGAAGAAGAGCTGATGACGATGATCGTCGAGGAGGGGATCCGTCCCGATGGCCGTCGCTTTGACGAGATCCGTCCCATCTGGGGGCGAGTCGGCGTGCTGCCCCGCCCCCACGGTTCCGGGCTCTTCACCCGCGGGCAGACCCAGGCCCTCTCGGTGGTCACCTTGGGCACCTTGTCTGAAGAGCAGACCTTCGACAACGTGTTCGGCGAGATCTCCCGCCGCTACATGCATCACTACAACTTCCCGCCCTTCAGCGTGGGCGAGGCCCGCTTCATGCGGGGTCCGGGTCGGCGCGAGATCGGCCACGGCGCCCTGGCCGAGCGGGCTCTGTTGCCGGTGATCCCCTCGGAAGACGACTTCCCCTACACCATCCGCGTGGTCTCCGACATCCTGGAGTCCAACGGCTCGAGCTCGATGGCCTCGACCTGCGGCAGCACCCTGGCCCTGATGGATGCCGGCGTGCCCCTGCGGGCCCCGGTGGCCGGAATCGCCATGGGACTGGTGATGAAGGGCGAGCGCTTCACCGTGCTTACCGACATCCAAGGGATGGAAGACGCTTTCGGTGAGATGGACTTCAAGGTGACCGGAACCCGTGAGGGCGTCACGGCCCTGCAGATGGACATCAAACTCAAGGGCGTCACCATGGAGATCCTCGGCCAGGCCCTGGATCAGGCCCGCGACGCGCGCTTCCACATCCTGGACATCATGGAGGAGGTCATCCCGGCTCCCCGGACCGACCTGTCCAAGTATGCTCCCAAGGTCCAGATGGTCAACGTACCTCCGGACCGGATCAAGGACATCATCGGACCCGTCGGCAAGGTGATCAACAAGATCATCGCCGAGACCGGGGCCAAGATCGACATCGAGAACGACGGCCGCGTCTTCGTGGCTGCCGTGGACCGCGACGCGGCGGACAAGGCCCTCAAGATGATCGAGGACCTTACCCGAGACGTGGAGGCGGGCGAGGAATACTCCGGCAAGGTCATGCGCATCATGGACTTCGGCGCCTTCGTCGAGATTCTCCCGGGCCGGGAGGGCCTGGTGCACGTGTCCAAGCTGATGCCCTACCACGTGCGCAAGGTTGAAGACGTGGTCAAGGTCGGCGACGAACTCCGTGTGCGGGTCGAGGAAATCGACAGCCTCGGCCGGATCAACCTGACCCGGCGCGGTCTGTGGACCGAAGAGGAGATGACGCCTCCCGAGGGCTACGCCGAACAGGGTGGAGACGAAGAGCGCCCGCGCCGTGACGACCGGGGATCCCGCGGAGACCGTGGTTCCCGTCGAGACGACCGGGGATCCCGCGGAGACCGTGGCCCGCGCCGCGACGACCGGGGTTCCCGCAGGGATGACCGCGGACCGCGTCGGGACGACCGCGCCCCTCGAGCCGATCAGGCCGACCGCGGACCTCACCGGGAGGGCCGGCCGGCCCCGCGCTACCAGGACGATTCTTCCGATGAGCATCCGGCGGTCCCGGCTGCCGAGACGGATGCTGAGCCTGGCACCCGGCGCCGTCGCCGCCGCCGCACCAGCGAGACCGAATAGCCCCCAGTAGCCTCACAGGCACGAAGGCCCGCCCTCCCTTCCGGGGGGTGGGCCTTCGCCTTTTCACGGCCGGGTGGGCTCAGCCGGGGCGGCGCCTCGGTAGCTCCCGGGCATCCCCGACCACCCGGCGGAGACCCGTGAAGGAAAGGTAGCCAGGTCTTGAACGCGGGCTCAGGGAGGCCGGCCTGGGACCGAGGCGAAGCCCGCGCCGGGGGCGAAGCGCCTTGAGAAGGGAGTCTGCTCATGAAGTTGCGATTCTCGACGGCAATAGCGCTGCTGGCCTGCCTGGGGTTGGCCCTTGCATCCTGGCCGGTCACAGGGTGCCCTCGTCCCGAACGCTTCCAGATACCCTCGGTGTCCCAGATGGCCCAGGTCGATTACACGGGATGCGGAGCCGCTGCGCTGGCCATGGTCTTCGGTCACTGGGGGCCGAACGTCGATTACATGCAGATCGTCAACGTGATCCGCAGCATGGCCCACGGAACCTCCCTGCCCGACATGGTCCGAGGTGGCCACTTCAGCCAGGTCAGCTCGGCCGCCTCCGAAGCCTACCCCGGCTGCCGACCCGAACACGGCTACCCGGCGCGAGGACTGGGATACGGAGCCTTCTTCCATGCCTCTCGGACGCCGTGGCTGGACCAGTTGAAGGAGGTTGTGGCCCAGGGATACCCGGTGGTAGTCCTGACCGACTGGACACCCGGGGAAGCGGGCCCCCACTACCGCGTGGTCACTGGTTATGACGATGCCGAAGGGCTGGTCTACCTCAATGAACCCTGGCCCTACGGAGACGAGCTCGAGCGCTACCGCCGCAGCGGACGTGCGGACTGGGCCTGGCCCTACGAGGACTTCCTGGCGGTCTGGTCCCTGTCCACCGATGCCTGGGGCCTGTCTGGAGGTTATCGATATGGAGCCGTCCTGGTGGCGCCCTGGAAGGTGCACATGCAAGGTCCTGCGACCGTGAAACCGGGTTGCCTCTTCTCGGTGCAGGTCCGGGCCGAGTACTCCTGCCCTGCTCCCTTTGCCACAGGCCCGGAGGCCGACTTCCCGCAGTTTCCCGCAAACCAGGTCAGGTTTGAACTGTTGCTTCCCCCCGGGCTGGCCGTGGTCAGCCCGGGGGTCCAGCAGGCCGGCCTGCTGAAGGCGGGGCAGCAGACCCCCATCAGGACCTTCGAGGTTCAGGCCGCCGAGGATTTCCACGGGGAAGCAGTCATCACGGTACTGGCCAGCGGCCTGGTGACGGGCCGGGTGCCCGAATGGGGAACCACCTGTTGGAAACAGGCGTATACCTACACCGACCGGATTGGCGGACAGGGCGACTTCACAATCTCGGTGAAGTAGGACCGACGCGGGACAGGGGACCCGCATCCAAGGCGACCGGCAGCCCCCGACCCCGCATCGAACGCGAAGCCGCCTCCAGGACCCTGACCACCCTCAGACCGGCTTCTCCATCGGCGGGAAAGCTGGTTCCCCGAGCGATGGCGTCCACGAACTCATCCACCTCCAGGGCCAGGGCCTCACGGTTGGAGAGCTTGGGGGCCCACATATCTCCCGAGCGGTAGTCGACCATCCAGGCGTCCCGACCGCTTCCATTGCTGGTCACCGTGATCCCCTTGTCATAGACCTTCAGCTTCTCGCTGGGTTCGAGGTCGTCGAAGACCAGCATCTTCTGGTCCCCGCCGATCAGGGTGCGGCGCAGCTTGACCGGAGCCAGCCAGTTCACGTGGATGTGGGCCAGCAGGTTGTCGGGGTACCAGCAGGTCAGGTAGGCCAGATTCTCGGGGTGCCCCTCCATGTGCGAGACCCCGATGCAGGAGACCTCCAACGGCTGGTGGGGAAAGACGTAGTCCAGTATCGACAGATCGTGCACCGCCAGGTCCCACAAGGCGTTCACATCGTGGCGGAAGGGGCCCAGGTTGACCCGGACCGAGTCATAGTAGTGGACCCGACTTCCCAGGCCGCCACCCTGGAGAAGGTCGCGGATCTTGCGCACTGCTGGCGAGAAGACGAAGGTGTGGTCCACCATCAGCAGCAAATCGCGGCGCCGGGCCTCGTCCAACAGGCGGCTGGCCTCGGCCACGCTGGGGGCCAGGGGTTTTTCGACCAGGACATGCCGACCCGAGCACAGGGCAGCCAGGGCCAGCTCGGCATGGCTCTCCACCCGGGTGCAGATCACCACGGCCTGGATCGCGGGTTCTGCCAGCATTTCCTCGAAGCGCGTCGTGGCCCGCACGGTCGGATAAGCCCAGCGCACCAGTTCCAGGCGGGCGGGATCCAGATCGCAGACCGAGACCAGCCGAACCTGCGGATGGGCATGCAGGTTGCGGACCAGGTTGGGCCCCCAATAGCCATAGCCTACGACACCGACACCGATCACCGATACACGCTCAACTACCCGATTATGGCCCGACAGGCCAGGCCCGACTTCTTCACCGGCGAGGGCTCTCCTATGATTTGAGGCGGCCGTATTCGGAGCGGATTTCCCTCACCAGGGGCGAAGGTTCCGGCCCATGTCCTCCTCCCTGAGCACCCGGGTCGAGACCTTTTTCCGCGAGCGCCTGCCGTGCATCGCCGGCTTCGAGGAACGGCCCGGGCAAGTGGAGATGGCCCGAGCCGTGGCCGAGGCCTTCGAAAACGAGGGGTTCCTGCTGGCCGAAGCCGGAACCGGAACCGGCAAGTCCCTGGCCTATCTGGTCCCCGCTCTGCTGTGGCGGGCCGGAGGGGGCGAAGGACCGGTGGTGGTGGCCTCGCGCACCCTGAACCTGCAGCAGCAACTTCTGGACATCGACGTCCCCCGCCTGCAGGGCCCCCTGGGGCTGGTCTTCCGGGTCGTACAGGCCCGGGGTTGGAACAACTACCTGTGCCTGCGTCGGGTGCAGGTCCTGCCCCGAAGCGGCGAGCTGACGCCCCACGAGGACCGCCTGCTGGCCGAGGTGAACGCGCATCTGGCCCACGGCGGAGGCGGACTGCGCTCGGAGATCCCCCTGGAGGAGGCCTTGTGGGCCCGCCTGGCCTGCGACTCGATGGCTTGCGGCCGTCAGCGCTGCCCCTTCTTCGACCGCTGCTTCTTCTTTCGCGAGCGCCGGGCCCTGGAGGGGGCCGACCTGATACTGACCAACCATGCCCTGCTGCTCTCGGATCTGGCCCTGCGGCGGGAGGGAGCTCCTGGGATCCTCCCTGGCCTGGAACGGCTAATCCTGGACGAGGCCCATCACCTGGAGGAGGCCGCCACCGACCACCTGGGCGACCGCTTCCTGCGGAGCGACTTCTTCCGCTTCCTCCAACAAATCTACCGACCCCGGGCCCTGACCGAGGAAGGAGGCTTCCTGGCGGGGCTGCGCCTGGCCCTGACAAGCGCCCCCTTGAGCCCGGAGTCGCGCCGGCAACTCCTGGACCAGGTGGACCAGGGGCTGCTGACCCCCCTGCCCGCCCTGGGGGGAGCCGCCGAAGAGATGCTGGGCCTGCTGGCCGAGCGGATCCCCCCGGAGGTCGAGAAGATCCCGGTGGACGAGGCCTGGTTCGAAAGCGCTCCGGGTGAGGAGGTCCGCCGCGCCGGGCAGCGCCTCCTCGAGCGCCTCCGCGAGGCTGCGGGGAGCCTCCGCGAGATCGCCGAAGGCCTGGGCGAAGCGGCGGACTGGGAGGCCGGGCAAGGACTGAAACTCGAGACCCAGGCCTTCTCGCAACGCCTGGAGTCGATCCGCCAGGCTCTGGAGCGCTGCCTCACCCCCGACTCGCTGCAGAGGGTCCACTGGGCCGAGTCCTCCACCCGAGACGCAGGCCTGGGCGCCGTCCCCCTGGATGTCGGTCCCCAGCTCTCCGAGTTCCTCTTCGCCAAGGTGCGCACGGCCATCCTGACCTCGGCCACTTTGAGCATTCGGGGCAGCATGAATTTCCTTCAAAGCCGGGTGGGCTTGGAGGCCCACCAGGAACGCCTCAAGACCCTGGTGGTGACCAGCCCCTTCGACTTCCACAGCCAGGCCTTGCTGGCCGTGGCCCGAGGTCTGCCCGACCCGGGGTCGGCGGACTTCGCCCGCCGGGTGGCCCCCGGCCTGGTGGAACTGGTGCAAGCCATGCAGGGCCGCACCTTCATCCTGGTGACCTCCTGGCGCATGCTCCGGGAACTAGAGGCCCTGTTGGAACCGCCACTGACCCGGGCCGGGATCGAGGTCCTCTGCCAGGGAAGGGCGGATCGCTCGATCCTGCTCAACCGCTTCCGCACTCGAAAACGAGCGGTCCTCCTGGGCACCGACTCGTTCTGGGAGGGGGTGGATGTCCCGGGCGAAGCGCTGAGCTGCGTGGTGATGTCCCGCCTGCCCTTCCGCGTGCCCAGCGACCCGATCCATCAGGCGCGCTCGAACCGCCTCTCGGAGGCCGGCGAGAACCCCTTCTCGAAATACCACCTCCCCTTGGCGGTCATGAAGTTCCGCCAGGGTTTCGGTCGGCTGATCCGCACGGCTGCGGATCGCGGGGTGGTCCTGGTCCTGGACGGACGCCTGCTCAGCAGGTCCTATGGTCGGGCCTTCCTGAGTTCCTTGCCCGAGTGTGGCAGGGTGGAAGGGCCTCTCGAGCAGGTCGTCGAGGACTGTCTGGAATGGCTGCGCACTTCCGGGGTGGAGGGGCCTGCCAGCCCGAATGCGAAGATCCGGGAACACCGCGAGATTGGAGGGTCCCCATGAAAAAAACGGTCGAGGAAGGCGACAAGGCCCCCGACTTCACCCTGCCGGCCGACGACGGGACCCGGATCCGCCTGGCCGATATGGCGGGCCACCCGGTCGTCCTGTACTTCTATCCCCGGGACAACACCCCGGGATGCACCCGCCAGGCCGCCGGGTTCCGCGACGCCTACCCGGAGTTCCAGGCTGCCGGGGCCGTCGTGCTGGGGGTCAGCCCCGACGGGGTGGCCAGCCACGCCCGCTTCCGCGACCGACATGACCTGAACTTCCGGCTCCTGGCCGATCCCGACCATTCGGTGGCCCAGCTCTACGGGGTCTGGCGCGAGAAGAAAATGTTCGGAGTCCCGAAAATGGGCATCGAGAGGTCCACCTTCCTGGTGGCCCCCTCCGGCCGCCTGGCCAAGGTCTGGAGGAAAGTGAAGGTAGACGGCCACGTCCAGGAGGTGCTGGCCGCACTCTCAAGCCTGGTTCAGGCCACCCAGGACCCTCCGACGCCCTGAGCCAGGAGGCTTCGGGATGCCGCATTTCCGCTTCAAAGCGCGGACCTGGGATGGGAAGCCCGAGGAGGGAACGCTCGAAGCTGCGTCCCTGTATGACTTCTATGCCGAGATGAATCTCCGCGGGCTCAAGGTGGACAAGGTGGTGGACGTGAGCGGCCTGGTAGAGGCGCCTCGCGCACCCGCCAGGAGGTTCTGGCCCCTTCCGGTCTTCAGCCTGCTCCTGGTCCTGCTCTTCGGGCTGCTGGTCCAGACCTGGCTGGTCCTCCCCTTCAAGACCATCGCCCTGCTCCTGCCGGCCCTGGCCGCCCAGACCCTGGTGGCCCTGCTGGCCTGGCAGAGGGCCCGTCCTGGCCCGCTGCTGGGTCCCCACCTGGTCGAGGAACTCCACGACGCCCCCTGGTGGCTGCGCTGGTTGCTGGCCGGGCTGACCGTCCTGGCCTTCGGGCAGCTCGCGGCGCTCCTGGGAAAGCTAGGTTTGGACGCCCCCCCGATGATGCTGGCCGTGCGGGCTCTGCTGGCCGTCGGCTCGACCGTGCCCATCCTGATAACCGGCTCGGGCCTGACGGCGGCCCTACGCGGGCGACTCTCCTAGAAGATCCCGGCCACGTGCACCAGGAGCCAGAGCGTGCCCGAGAAGGCGGTGACGGTCTGGGCCCGACCATAGCCTGAATCCGCCGCCTGGCGTGAGAACCGAGGCCATCGAGGCGGGTCTGGATGCCAGGAAGGCGTGCGTTCTGAGGAGCGGAGCGTAGTTGGAAACTACGTGAGCACCGCAGAGGTGCGCCTGA
>JAAZKF010000129.1 GCA_012799975.1 Burkholderiales bacterium | reverse complement strand
TGGTCGGCCTGGCCCTTCTGGGCCTGGCCTGGCTGATCCGCCAGCGGCGCTGGCTCCTCGACACCTTTCGCTACCGTCGGCAGCGTTCGATGGATCCCGGCCCGGCCTGCCCGAAGGAGGAGGTGCCGTCTTGAAAACCCGCATCCTGACCGCCATCCTGTTGACCTTCCTGGCTTGCATCCCCCTGGCCCTGGCCGAAGAATCCCCGCAGTCCCAGGGGCGGGTGACTCTCCCCCTGGCCGAGTTCCTGAAGCGGACCGAACCGGCCCCCTCGCCCTCCGGGACGACCCGACCCACGGCTCCCATCCCCTTCTCCCTGGCCCGAGGCCAGTACCGCATCGTCGTCCAGGGTGATTGGGCCCGCGTCCAGGCGGACCTGGGAGTCCGGGTCCTGAGCGGGGGCTTCCAGGAGATCCCCCTCCTCCCCGCCGACGTGGTGCTGCAGGAGGCCCGGCTGGACGGCAAGCCGGTCTCGGTCTTCCCCAAGGACTCCGTGAGCTTTTTCGTGGTCCGAGGAATCGGGACCCATCGCCTGGAGCTGGTCTACCATCTGCCCATCCAGGACGAATCGCCCTCGCGGAGCCTGGATATCGTCGTCCCGGACACCGCCATCTCCACCTGGACTCTGTCGGTGCCGGGAAACCAGGTCCACCTGAAGTCCACCCCGGAGATCCCCCTGCAGTCCCATCCGGAGGGCCAGCGTACGGTGGCCCGGGGAACCCTGCCGGCGGGTGCCTCCCCTCCGGTCAGGCTCAGTTGGCTTTCGCTGAAGGCGGACCCCGAAACCAGAGGCCTGGTGACCCGGGAGACGCCTCGGCTTTATGGACGCGTCTACCAACTGGTCCGGGTTTCGGAGAAGGCCATCCAGAACCGGGCTCGGATCGACTTTTCCATCCTGCGCAACGAGGTGAGCCGGTTGCAGTTGCTCCTGCCTCGGGATGCCGAGGTGCTTGCGGTCGAATGCCCCGACCTGGATTCCTGGCGCACGGTCGAGCGTCCCCAGGGTCGCCTCCTGACGGTCCTGTTGAGCCAGCCCAAATCAGGCGAACTCTCGCTCGAGGTGACCACCGAGACCCCCCTGGCCGAGACCAACAGTTGCTGGAGTCTCCCCTACCTCTACCTGGAGGGCGCTGAGCGGGTAAAGGGTTCGATCGGGCTCTGCAGTTCGGGAGCCCTGGAGCTGCTGCCCCGCGACGACCTGCAGGAGGCGCGCCGGATCGATGTCCAGCAGGATCTGCCCGCCCAGATCCACGCGCTGGCCAGCTCGCCGGTTCTGCTGGCCTATGAGTATCATCGCCAGCCCTACCGTGTGCAGATCGAGTCGCGCAAGGGCGAGGAGGTGGCGGTCCTGGACGCTACCATCGACTCGGCTCGAGGCCGGACCTTGCTGACCGAGGAGGGCAAGGCCCTCTCGGTCTTCACCTGGCAGGTGCGAAACAACAGCCGCCAGGGCCTGCTGCTGGCCCTGCCCGAAGGCTCCGAGGTCTGGAGCGCCTTCGTGGACGGCCGACCAGCCCGGCCAACCCAGGAACCCGACGGTCGGGTCCGCATCCCCCTGGTCCTGTCCCCCGGTCGCGGAGGCGAGATGGCCACCTTCCCGGTGGTCCTGACCTGGGTCCGCCGGGCCGGCGGGGAAGGGCCGGTGTCCTGGACCCGTCTGCAGGCGCCTCGGGTGGACATCCCCATCTCGGAGATGACCTGGCAGGTCGACCTGCCGGAGGATCGCCAGGTCCTGTACCTGGACGGCACCATGGAACCCCTGACGCCTGCGCACCGCCGCGGCAGCTCCTTCTCCAGGGTTATCGGTAGGAGCATGGATGCCTCGGCCCCGGTCTCTTCCCAGGAGGTCGGTGATGAGGGCCGCGCCGGTCCGGACCCCCAGGCCAGTTTGGCCCGCGAACGAGTCCGCGGCGTCTTCCCGGTGCAGGTGCACGTCCCCCAGGTGGGTCAGCCCCTGAACTTCAGCCGGCTGATGGTCTCGGGAGACGAAGCTCCCTCCATCGGAATCTTCACGGCCTCGCGCTCCCTGGCTGCCTCCTTCGGCTGGCTGCTCTTCGCCCTGCTCCTGATGGCAGGGGCCTTTCGCCTGGCTGACCCGAGCAGTTGGAAGGCCCTGGCCTGGGGCTGGGTGCTCCTGATCCTCGGAGAGATCCTCCTGGGCGGGACCTGGCTTGACCAGGCCTTGACCGGCCTGGCCCGGGCCCTGTGGTTGCTGAGCGTGCTCTGGCTGATGCTGCGGGTGCGGTATCTGGGTGCTTGGTGGCGCCAGCGTCGGGTTCCGGCCGGGGAGGCGGATGACCGGCCCGAGATTCCGGATGAAGCCCGTCTCGAGACCCCGGTCGCCACCCCGGGGAGCGAGACCGAAGACCCCTCCCCGAAGGCCCCGGACCCCACCCGCGAAGACTGATCCCAGGAGCCCGGCCGGGCTTCCGGTAGCCCGTGGGAGTATCCGCGCCCCGCCTCGCCTGCAGGGAACTCAGGGTTCCTTGGGGGGCTCCTGGTTATGGCAGCGCAGGTCGTGGGCCTCCATCAAGGCCCGTTCCTGCTTGCCCACCATGTTCATCAGGATCCAGGCCACGACGGTGCACAGGATCAGCGCGATGAAGGTGAAGTCCCAACCGAAGTGGTGGACCATCAGGCCCACCCCTGAAGAAGCCAGGGTGGCCCCCAGCACATAGCCGAAGAGGCCGGTGAACCCGGCTGCCTGGCCACACACGGTCCGGGGAGACAGATCGATGGCCTGCAACCCGACAAGCATGACCGGCCCGTAGATCAGTCCTCCGATGATCGCCACCATCAAGATGGAAATCCAGATCGGAGCGGCGGGGGGCAGAAGCCAGTAGATGGCGATGGCGGCGGCCAGGGCGCCCAGGAAGACCTTACCAGCCCCGGTCCGATACCCCTTGAAGACCCTGTCGGAGATCCAACCGCACAGCAGCGTGCCTATGATGCCGGCCAGTTCGAAGACGGCGAACCCGGTTATACCAGCGGCGACTTCCGCGTGGCGGACATCGTGCAGGAAGATCGGGATCCAGTTCAGCACACCGTAGCGCAGCGTGTAGAGGAAGACGTTGCAGATGGCCAGCAGCATGATCGTCCGGTCGGTCAGGATGTAGGTGCGGATCACGCCCCAGATCCCCATCTGCTGGACAGTTTCGTCGCGGACCTCGACCTTGGCGGGGTCGTCGCGGTACTCCTCGATGGGTGGAAGCCCCACCGCCTCGGGCCGGTCGCGCAGCAGCACGAAGGTGAGCAGGGCTACTCCCAGGGCGATCAGGGCCGGGAACCAGAAGGCCGACCTCCAGTCGTTTCCGGTCATCTCCAGGGCCAGGGCGGCCGCTGCGCCCACCCCGGCTCCGCCGACGTTGTGGGCGCAATTCCAGATCGAGGTCTTCCAGCCACGTTCCCGGGTCGAGAACCAGTAAACCAGGATGCGCCCGGACGGGGGCCAGCCCATGCCCTGGACCCAGCCGTTCAGGAACATCACGCTGGCGAAGAGGCTGACCGAGGCCGCCACGGCCGGGACGAAGGCCACCACGAAGTTCATCAGGGCCGAGAGGGCCAGGCCCAGCGGCATGAAGTAGCGGGCGTTGGCCCGATCGGAGACCACGGCCGAGAAGAACTTGGAGAACCCGTAGGCCAGCAGGACCGCGTTGGCGATGATGCCGTACTCCAGGTCGGTCATCAGGCCCTGTCCCTTCATCAGGGCCGAGACCAGCGTCAGGTTGTTGCGGATCAGATAGAAACCCGCATAGCCCAGGAAGATGCCGAGGAAGACCTGCATCCGCAAACGCGGGTAGAGCCGGTCCACCTCCTGCTGCGGCAGACGCGGTTTCGCGGGCGGGGCGGAGAGGAAGCCCAGCCCTCCTCCTGGATTGGACATGTCGGAGCCTCCGATCAAGACGGATGACCCTCCCGGCCCAAGGCTGCGTAAACCTGGTACCTGGGGGAGATAGAAGATTCGATTTTGCGGTAGGGGAACGGGGCAGGCGACCTGCCCTGCAAAAAGCCAGGATTCCCCGGGCTTCTGTTCGCACCTCCTGGCTCAAGTGCCTTCGACTCGGCTTTTGTCCCGGAAGAAAGTGACCCGAGCGGGTTCCTCCCGCCAGGCATGAACCGGTCTGACCTTTGTCGGGAATAGAGACGAAAACGTCCTTGGGAAGTTCGGGGGGGAAGAAGTCGGCACTGAAGAAGGGGAGGGGGTTCTTGAATCCTCCTGCTGGGAGACTGACATGGAGACGAATACCGAGCCCCGGACTTCCCTCATCTCGCAATTGAGGAGCCTGCCCCCGAATTTCTGGTTCGCCAACTTCATGGAGATACTGGAGCGGCTGGCCTTCTTCGGCGTCCGGGCCGTGGCCCCGCTGTACCTCGTGAAGGAGGCCTACGACGGGGGGCTTGGCCTGACCCAGACGCAAAAGGGCGACATCTTCGCCATCTGGGCGCTGGTTCAGTGTCTCGTGCCCATGGTTTCTGGCGGCTACGCCGAACGCTACGGCTATCGCAAGAGCCTGGTCGTGGCCTTCCTGCTCAACATCGTGGGCTATCTGGGCATGGCCAACTCGCGGGAGATCGCCGCCAGCCTGACCGCCAGCGGGTGGACCAACGCCAACTACCTGGTCTTCCTGACAGCGGCCTGCCTCATCGGGCTGGGGACGGCGATCTTCAAGCCGCCCGTACATGGGACCGTGGCCAAGACGACCGATGAGAAAACCTCGTCGCTGGGGTGGGGGACCTTCTACTGGGTCGTCAACATCGGGGGCGCACTGGCTCCCATGTGTGCCGCCCAGTTGCGCGGCGAGACCGATTGGGACCGCGTATTCTATGCCGCCGCTATCGTGACGGCCTGCAACTTCGTGCCCCTCTTCCTGTTGTACAAGGAGCCCGAGAAGGATCCGCCCGCTGAAGGCGAGGCCGAGAAAGGACCCTTCGGGACCTTCGTGGCTTCCCTGGTCACGATCTTCAAAGACCTTCGTCTGATAGTGTTCCTGGCGATCTTCTCCTGCTTCTGGTTGATGTTCATGCAGTTGTGGGACCTGTTGCCGAACTTCCTGGACGAGTGGGTGGACACGTCGGATCTGGCAGGCCTCTTCGGTGCGATCTCCTCGGGTTGGGTTCTCGAGAACGGCCAGGTCAAACCGGAGATGATGATCAACATCAACCCGATGTCGATCATCCTGCTGGTCATCGGGGTGTCGTGGGTCATCCGCAAGCTCAACAAGATCGTGGCCATGGTCCTCGGGATGCTGATCGCGCTGGTGGGCTTCGTCGGGGCGGGCAGCACCCAGGTGGGAATTATCTGCGCTTTGATGATCCTGGTCTTCTCCATCGGAGAGATGGCCTGCAGCCCGACCTTCAGCGCCTACATCGGTCTTATCGCGCCCAAGGACAAGAAAGCCCTGTACATGGGCTACTCCAACATCCCCTTCGCCATCGGCTGGTTCCTGGGCAACGCGATTGGGGGCCGGCTATACGACGCCCTGGCCAACAAAACCAGGCTGGCTCGTAAGTTCATGGTCGACCACCTGGGCCTGAGTCCAGATTTGGCAGTGAACAAGGAGTTGCTGCCCGATCCTGAAGTCATGCAGACCATGGCCCATCTGCAGAATGGAGCCGATCCGGCTGCCTTTGAGGCCAGTGTGCGTGCCAGTTGGCAGACCGTCCAATGGGCAGGCCTGGCAGGCGAAGAGAAGACGGCTCGCGTTCACGAGATCTACTCCCAGGTTCTGGGTCAGGTCGACCCGGCCTCCGTCCAGCACGCTACGCGGGCCCTGTGGGATGCCTACCATCCCTACATGGTATGGATCTATCTGGGCTTGATGGGGTTGGTCGGGATCGTCGGGATGATCATCTTCTACTTCGCTACCCGCAAGGACCTGGAGCAGGAGGCAGCAGCCGAAGAGGCCGCGCAGGCTGCAGAGCCCGAGGCCGCCGCTCAGCAGGCTGCAGAAGGCGAACACGGTGAACAGGCAGCCGACGACGACCTTCCTCCCGTGATCTGACGAGGGAGCAGGACCCGAGGGGGGGCGGCAACCCGGAGGATGGTCACCCCGCGGGCTCCGAGGAATCCGGCCGAAGAACCCTACACGTTGAAACGGATGTTGAGCATGTCTCCGTCGCGGACCACGTACTCCTTGCCCTCGACGCGCAGCAGGCCCTTCTCCTTGGCCACGTTCATCGAGCCACACTCCATGAAGGTGGGGTAGTCGATCACCTCAGCGCGGATGAAGCCCCGCTGCAGGTCGGTGTGAATCTCGCCAGCGGCTTCGGGTGCGTGAGCTCCGATCCGGGTGGTCCAGGCGCGGCACTCGTCCTCGCCGGTGGTGAAGAAGGTCTGCAGGCCCAGGCGCGCATAGCACTGGTGGATCAACTGCTCCAGGCCGCTGGAGGCGATCCCCAGCTCCTGCATGAAGACCGCCTGATCCTCTTCGGGAAGCTCGGCGATCTGGGCTTCGATCTCGGCGCAGATGGCCAGGGCCGGCATCTGGCGTGAGGCGGCGAAATCCCGGACTTCCTGGAAGCCCGCTGACTCCCCGCCCAGGTCGGCCTCAGGGATGTTGGCCACAGCCAGGCGCGGCTTGAGACACAGGAGGCCCAGACCCGACAGAAGCTTGTGCTGCTCTTCATCCAGGGAGGGGAGTCTGTTGACGTCGCCGTCGCCCAGGGGGCCCTGCAGGGATTCCAGCAACGCCTTCTCCTCGGGAGGCATCTTCTTGGAACGCTCCAGCTTGCCCTCGATCACCTTCAGGTCGGCCAGCAACAACTCGGTCTCGAAGCTCTCCATGTCGGCGCGGGGGTGGATGCCCTCCAGATAGGGGTGCGCGAAGCAGCGAACCACCTCGACCAGGACGGTGGAGGTACGGATATCTGCCAGGGCTGCCGCACCCAGGCCGGCGCTTCCGCCGCCGGGCATGTCCAGGAAGTCGACCGTGGCCGGTGTGGTCTTCTTGGGTTTGAAGATGGCCGCGAGCTTCCAGAGACGATCGTCGGGGACCGGGACCCGGGCCAGCGGCAGCCTCTTGCCGGAGGTGTCGGACCGCGAGATCGAGGTCAGGGACTGGAAGAGGGTGGACTTGCCGGATTGGGTCAAGCCGGTGAGACCGATGGAGAACGACATGGGGCCGGCGCTTCTCCGGGAGGGCGTGGGATCCTGCGCTGGCGCGTCGCAGCCGCCTCCGCACCGGGTGTGATCCAGGTCATAACCGGATGCCTTCCAGGTGACTAGACTGGGACGGATAACCGCATCCCCCTGCACTCCGGAACGAGGGCCTGGTAGCCACACGCAGGATTCCCATCCGGAAGAGGTCTCGCGGGGCGAATTGGGGGCAGCTTCCGGACCGTTCCTGCAGTCTTGCGGTTTGTGAAAGGAGATCGACACTCAATATGGGCACGAATGCCGTGATGGACGCCAGCCAGGCCGAGAAAACCACCATGACCGCCAAGGCGATCATGGATGCGAATGAAGCCGCTTCCTACGTAGCCTATAAGGCCAGCGAGGTCATCGCCATCTATCCGATCACCCCTTCCTCGCCGATGGGCGAGTTCGCTGACCAGTGGGCCGCTGAAAAGAAGGTCAACCTGTGGGGCGCGATCCCCAAGGTCCAGGAGATGCAGTCCGAGGGAGGCGCGGCCGGCACCGTGCACGGGTCGCTGCAGGCCGGGGCCCTGACCACCACCTTCACGGCCAGCCAGGGCCTGCTCTTGATGATCCCCAACATGTACAAGATCGCTGGGGAACTCACCAGCACGGTCTTCCATATCGCGGCCCGCTCGCTGGCCATCAACGGCCTGTCGATCTTCGGCGACCACTCCGACGTGATGGCCTGCCGCTCCACCGGCTTCGCGATGCTCTTCTCGAATTCGGTCCAGGAGTCCATGGACATGGCCGCCGTGGCGCATGCCGCCACCCTGGCCACTCGGGTCCCCTTCCTGCACGCCTTTGACGGGTTCCGCACCTCCCACGAGGTGAACACCATCGAGCGCCTCGCCGACGAGGTCCTGCGCGAGATGCTGGACGCCGAGGCCATCCGCGCCCACCGCGCCCGGGCTCTGAACCCTGACCATCCGGTGCTCCGCGGCACGGCCCAGAACCCGGACGTCTACTTCCAGGGGCGCGAGGCCAGCAACCCCTACTATGCGGCCACTCCCGCGCTGGTACAGCGCTGCATGGATCGCCTGGGCGAGCTGACCGGCCGCCGCTACAGCCTCTTCGAGTACCACGGTCATCCCCAGGCTGAGCAGGTCACCATATTGATGGGTTCGGGCGTCTCGACGGTGCGGGCCACGGTCGACAAGCTTGTCGCCAAGGGCCGCAAGGTGGGTGTGCTGACCGTGCGCCTGTACCGCCCCTTTGAAACCACCGCCTTCCTCAAGGCCTTGCCGGCGACGGTCCGCACCATTGGCGTGTTGGATCGCACCAAGGAACCCGGTTCGGCGGGAGAGCCTCTCCTGCAGGACGTCCAGACCGCGGTCATGCAGGGCATGGAGGACGGAAACGCCCCGTTCGCCAAGGTCCCGCGCATCGTGGGTGGTCGCTATGGCCTCTCCTCGAAGGAGTTCACCCCCGCCATGGTGCGCGGCATCTACGACGAGCTGGCCAAGGACAAGCCTCGTCGCGGCTTCACCATCGGCATCCAGGATGACGTCAGCCACACCAGCCTGTCCTATGACCCGACCTGGATCGTCGAGCCCGAATGCTCGGTTCGCGCCGTGTTCTGGGGCCTGGGTTCGGACGGAACCGTCAGTGCCAACAAGAACTCGATCAAGCTCATCGGTGAGGAGACCGACAACTTCGCCCAGGGCTACTTCGTCTACGACTCCAAGAAGTCCGGAGCCCGCACGGTCTCTCACCTGCGCTTCGGTCCCAGGCCCATCGACGCGCCCTTCCTGGTGCAGAGTGCGAACTTCATCGGGGTCCACCAGTTCGAGTTCCTGAACCGCTATCCGGTGCTGGATGTGGCCGAAGAGGGGGGCGTCTTCCTGCTGAACAGCCCCTTCGGTCCGGATCAGATCTGGGACGAGCTGCCCCGGCCGATTCAGGAGAAGATCCTGGCCAAGCGCCTGCGCCTGTATGTGATCGACGCTTACCAGGTGGCCCACAACGCCGGCATGTCCAACCGCATCAACACCGTGATGCAGACGGCCTTCTTCGCCATCAGCGGCGTGTTGCCGCGCGAGGAAGCCATCGCCGGCATCAAGGCAGCGGTCAAGAAGACCTACGGGCGTCGTGGTGAGGCCGTGGTGAAGAAGAACTACGAGGCCATCGACCAGACCCTGGCCCACCTCCACGAGGTGCCCTTGCAGGGCCGTCAGGTCACCGGACAGCCCCTGCCGTCGTTGGTTCCGGACGAGGCTCCCGAGTTCGTCCGCAAGGTCACCAGCATGATGTTCGCCGAGCGCGGCGACGACCTGCCGGTCAGCGCCATCCCGGTGGATGGTACCTGGCCTACGGGTACCACGAAGTGGGAGAAGCGCAACGTAGCCGCTGAGGTGCCGGTCTGGGACTCCAGCCTGTGCATCCAGTGCGGCAAGTGCGTGATGGTCTGTCCCCACGCCGCGATTCGCTCGAAGATCGTCTCTCCAGAGCTGCTGGCCAAGGCCCCTGAGGGCTTCTCTTCAGCGGACGCCAAGTGGCGTGAGCTCAAAGACCAGAAGTTCACCCTCCAGGTCGCAGTCGAGGACTGCACCGGCTGCGGTCTGTGCGTCCAGGTCTGTCCCTCCAAGGACAAGGCCGATCCCTCCCGCAAGGCCCTGACCATGGCTCCCCAGCGTCCGCTGCGCGAGTCCGGTCGCCTCAACTGGGACTTCTTCCTGAACCTGCCGGACCACCCGATGGTGGCCGACGGGGGGCTGAAGCGCAATCAGGTCAAGAACGTCCAACTCCTGCAGCCCCTCTTCGAGTTCTCGGGCGCCTGCGCGGGCTGCGGCGAGACCCCCTACGTCAAGATGGTCAGCCAGCTCTTCGGAGACCGGGCAGTCATCGCTAACGCCACCGGCTGCTCGAGCATCTACGGAGGCAACCTGCCCACCACCCCCTGGACGGTAGACAGCACCGGTCGGGGTCCCGCCTGGTCGAACTCGCTCTTCGAGGACAACGCGGAGTTCGGCCTGGGGATGCGGGCGGCTCTGGACCACCAGGCCCGCTACGCCCGGCAGTTGCTGGGTGAGCTCAGCGCCCACCTGGAGCCCGAGGTCGTCCGCGAGCTGCTCGAAGAGCAGTCGACCGAACCCGAGGTGATCGAACGCCGTCGCACCCTGTTGGGCAAGGTTCGCGAGAAGCTGGTCCGCCTGGAAGACCAGCGCGCCGCGGAGCTGCTCTCGGTCATGGAGAGTCTGGTTCCCCGCAGCGTGTGGATCATGGGCGGCGACGGATGGGCCTATGACATCGGCTACGGCGGGTTGGACCATGTGCTGGCCCAGGGGCAGAACGTCAACGTCCTGGTCCTGGACACCGAGGTCTACTCCAACACCGGCGGACAGGCCTCTAAGGCTACCCCGCTGGGTGCGGTGGCCCGCTTCGCAGCAGCCGGCAAACCCCTGCCCAAGAAGGATCTGGGCCTGATCGCCATGTCCTATGGCAACATCTACGTGGCCCAGATCGCCCTGGGCGCCTCCGACAGTCAGGCCCTGAAGGCCATCCTGGAGGCCGAGAGCTATGACGGCCCCTCGCTGGTCATCGCCTATTCCCACTGCGTGGCTCACGGCATCGATATGTCGAAGGGTCTCGCCCAGCAGAAGCTGGCCGTCGACTCCGGCCAGTGGCCGCTCTACCGCTTCGACCCGCGTCGTCGCCTGGAGGGCAAGCCGGCCCTGCAGTTGGACTACTCGGAGCCCAAGGTGCCCCTGGAGGACTACCTGAAGGGTGAGGGCCGCTTCCAGATCTTGGCCCGGATGGACCCTGAGCGGGCCAAGTACTATGTCGAAGAGGCCCAGCGGAACGTCCAGGAACGCTGGCAGCGCTACAACCACCTGGCCCAGCAGGTCTAGGCCCCTGGGCGGAATTCCGCTTCGGCGTCTCCCTTGATGGGGAGCGCCGAAGCGGCCCCGCTACGGACCAACCAACTGGTGCGGATGGCTCCAGATCGGGAGCTGCAGAACGATGAAGAAGGCCCGCCGCCAGGCGGGCCTTCTTCATAAGGGACAGGCCGGAGTTCCGCTCAGCGCGAGGTCACCGGCTTGCGGGCCTTATCAATGATCGGCTGGAGCAGCTCGGTCAGGGTGGGGCCGGACTTCTCTTCCAGCTCGTAACGGATCCGGGTCGAGGGCAGACCGATCTCGATCACGGCGCCCAGGTCGATCGGGGTGCCGATCACCACGGCTTCTGCCTTGGAGGCGGCGATCGTTTGGCGCAGCTCGTCGCACTGCTTCTCGGAGTAGCCCATGGCCGGCAGGACCGGGCCCAGATGTGCCCACTTCTCGAAGGTGTCCTTGAGCGAGCCCACGGCGAAGGGGCGCGGGTCGATGATTTCGCCGGCGCCGTACTGGCGGGCGGCCAACAGGCCGGCGCCGTAGCCCATTTCACCATGGGTCAGGGTAGGGCCATCTTCGACTACCAGCACCCGGCGGCCCCGGATCAGCTCGGGTTTGTCGGCCGACATCGGCGAGTCGGCCAGGATCACCGAGGCTTTCGGGTTCAGCTTCATGATGTTCTGGCGGACCTGCTCGACGAACTCGGGCTTGGCGGTATCACACTTGTTGAGGATCACCACGTCGGCAGCGCGGACGTTGACCTCACCGGGGTAGTAGGCCATCTCGTGGCCCGGGCGATGGGGGTCGGCCATGGTGATGTACAGGTCGGTCTGGTAGAACGGGATGTCGTTGTTCCCGCCGTCCCACAGCAGCACGTCGGCTTCCTTCTCGACCTCGTGCATGATGGCCTCATAGTCCACACCTGCGAAGACCACGTTGCCGCGCTCGATGTGGGGG
>JAAZKF010000128.1 GCA_012799975.1 Burkholderiales bacterium | reverse complement strand
TCGGCCGTCGAGGCGTTGAGACCCCACCCACACCCGGGTGTGGGTGGGAGGGGCCCGTCTGCGTCGTCAGGCGCACCTCTGCGGTGCTCACGTAGTTTCCAACTACGCTCCGCTCCTCAGAACGCACTCCTTCCTGGCATCCAGACCCGCCTCGATGGCCTCGGTTCTCACGCCAGGCGGCGGATTCAGGTCTTTCCCGGGCGATTGACGGGCAGGACCGGACCAGCATGCCAGGCAAAGGAGTCGCCTCCTGCCCGGTGAATCGGGGAAACAGGAGGTGCTGGCCTTGGACCGACCGGTTTCATCCCTCTGGCTGACCCGCCGTCGCCTCCTGGGAACCATGGGAGTTCTTGGACTATCGCTGGTGCTTCCAGCGAGGGCCCGCGAAACCAAACTTTCCCTGAACGAGGTCCTGGCCCACCTCCGTCGGGCCAGCCCCCTGGGCACCTGGGTCATGGCCCAGGCACTGGCCGACCCCGGCGTCGTCTCACAGTCCCAGGGGGAGGTCCGATTCAGCCCCTGGGATGCCGGGGCCTTCGTGCGTCACGAGCCCAAGAGCCGACTCCTCCGCGCGGCCTCGGTGATGGTCCACGAGTCCTGCCACTACCTGTCCCGGGTCCTGGCCGCCCAGAACGACCCGGAGGCCTTGGCCCACCCCGGCAGCGTCGGGCTCGTCCTCCAACCAGGCCGCATCCTAGTCCTCCGCGGTCGGCCCGTGCCTTCCTCCCGCCAGGCGGCGGGGTCCTTCCCCCCCTTCCTGAAGAACTCACAACGCTTCGCAACCTATATCGGCTCTTCAACCCCCGACATGACGACCCAGCAATACGGGATCTTCGGGTTGTTGGACGAATTCGCGGCCTACCACGCCGGAACCCGTGCTGGCCTGGACCTGGTGCGGGATATGGTCCGTCGACCTTCCGGAAGCGCTTCGGATTGGGTGACCCGCCTGGCCGACGCCGACGCCACGGTGGTGGCCTGGCCTGAGTTCCGAGGCTATATCCTGGCCTGGATGGCCTGGGTCCGACGTCAGAAACCTGAACTTTTCACCCTGCTGCTGTCGCACCCGAACCTGCGTCGGGCCTTCCGGGAGATCGACCGTAGCTATGGGGCGATCAGTCACGCCTGGTACCGGGATCTTCCCAACCTTCTGAGCGCTTTGGGGAATGCGGGAATCCGGGTCCAGGCTCGGGACGAAGCCCTCCTGGCGGGAGGACAGGGGCGGGTCCTGTTCCACAAGGAATTCGAGGCCATTCTGACAGGGATCCAGAACACTCCCGAGCTGGTCCAGGTCGACAGGCTCCTGACGTCCTCCTGAACCCGCAGAATCGCCCATCGTGGCCAGGAGATGCCCGCTGCAAGCCGTGGGTTCGAGGGGTCTGCCATGGGCCCACCGGGGAGGCCCGTCTGGAAAACCAAAACGATCCCGGCCGCCTGCCTGGCTGGAATTCTACCTTGAAGGGGGCTCAGAAGAGTCGGAGTTCCTCGACCCGCGCAGGGGTCACCAGTTCGATGAACCCCTTGCCGACCCGGACCGGGCCCAGGGCCTGTCCCAGCCAGGCAAACCACCTGCGCAGGGTTTGCGCCCGACGCGAGGCGGTGCTTCTCGACAGGGCCGACTCGCGGGCTACCATGTCCACCAGCGCCGGATGCTCGAGACGCCGCGAGGGAGACAGGATAAGTTCCACCAGGGCCCGCCGCATTATCGGCAGTTCCAGGACCAGGCGCGCCAGAAACTCGTGGCGGGGCTCGACCTCCATCTCGACGTAATCGCGCCCGGCCTCGGTCAGATGCAGAAGCCCCTGGTCCATCCCCAGCAGGCCCAGCATCTGGCAGGCCTCGGTATAGTAGCCCCCTTGTCGGGGAGAGAAACCCAACTCCTTGGCCACGCGCCCGGGCCGGTCCACCCCCTGCGAGACCAGGAAGGGGAGCCGGGCCACCTTCTCCAGATCGTCGGCCTGGGGGACGCTCAGGACCCGGTTGGGAGTGCACCGCCAGACGGGAAGACGGCCCTGACGAGGGCGGAGCCGATAGGCAGCGGCGCGAACCAGCCGCGGTATGCGGTAGGAATCGGGAGGATCGAAAAGATATTCCCGGAGCCGGATCACTTCGTCCTTGGGCGAAAAGGTAAAGAAGATCGGGCGGACCCGCTTGAGCGTCAACTGGCTCCAGAAGCGGAAGGGATAATAGAGCTGACGCAGGTGGAAATCCGGTGGGTCGCCGATCTTGGCCTCCAGGATCAGGACTTCTCCAGGCCCCTCGTAGCCCGCGTCCACCTCGACCTGTACGCCCTCGACCTCCAGGTCGGCCCCGCCCACCCGGAAGTGGAAGCGCGGCGCCCTCTTGCGACCTCTGATGGTGGGGAACAACGTGGCCACCCCGGAGAAGTGGGACAACAGGCCAGAGTGGTAGGCCAGGTCCAGGTACTGCGACTCCGAGAGGCCCTGCTCCAGGGTGCGCAGGGTGAATTCGGCCCGAGACGGGAAGTCTTCAGGGGCTGGGCAAGGCTCCAGGGTGTGGTAGCCTTCGCCGGGGAGAAGAGCATATTCCCCGTTGCGAATAGGCAGCAGGAAGAGGTTGCGTCGGCGTAGGGCCTCCGGAAGCTGCTGGCGATGGTCGAACTTGGCCATCAATCGCGGTTCCAGACCCGTGCGGGCCTTGATATCGGCTGCCAGCACGCGGATCGGCACTTCTTCGGGTAGGTCCCTGAGCAAAAGTTCCCAGGCCTCGGCCAGGTTCATCGGAAGCTGCAGACCAGCACCTCGTGGATGGCATGCCGGGAGTCGCCTTTGGAGTTGATGAAGCGGTTGGCCCGGACGAGGTGGATCGGGAAACCTTGATAGAGCTGGTGGATCAGGGGGCTATTCGAATTGGACAGGAGGACCTGGACCCGGCGTGAGGCCAACTCGCGAAAGACCTCGGACAGGCGGACCTGCTCGGCCTCCCCGAAATCCCAACGCGTGTAGGAGGTAAAGCGGGAGGTTGCACTCAACGGATGGTAGGGAGGATCGAAGTAGACCAGGTCGCCCTCGCGGGCGTGCTCCAGGACCGACTCGAATCCCTCGACGGCAAGTTCCACGCCTTCCAGGGCGCGCGCCGCCGCTCGCAGCCGAGGCTCGACCAGGATGCTCGGGTTCTTGTAGCGGCCGAAGGGGACGTTGAATTGCCCCGAGGAATTGACCCGATACAGTCCGTTGTAGCAGGTCTTGTTGAGGTAGATGAGCCGCGCGGCCCGCTCCACCGGCGCCAGCTCCTCCGTGGTCCAGGAGCGGACCCGGTAGAAGTGCTCTTCCGAATGCTGCTCGGCATGTTCTGCCAGATGCTGGATCAGAGCCTCCAGGTCGGTCTGCAGGGTCCGATAGACCTCGATCAGATCCTCATTGAGGTCGGCCAGACGGACCCGATGCCGGACGGTGGAGGGCAAAAGGTGGAAGAATACAGCTGCGCCACCCACGAAAGGCTCGAAGTAGGCGGCAAAGCGGCGGGGGAACCAACGGTCATACTGGGCCAGCAACTGGCTCTTGCCACCGGCCCATTTCAACACGGGCCCGGGGGTGGAGGTCCTCCTGCTGCCCCGGGTAGAAGTCCTGGACACGGGGGTTTCCGCCTTCGCGTCCTGTCTGCGGCCTCCTGCCATTCTTTCCAGGGAATGCAGCATCGAGCGCGAAGTGGATCGCGTCAGGGTACTGCTCCCCTTGGAGGCCATTTTTGAAGATCGAGTTCGACTGGTGCGACGAATACCTGGAATATCGCCGCGAGCGGGAAACCGGTGAGGTCCCCGCCGACCTGAAGTCGCGCCTGGAGGGGCTCGTTCGGGAGTATCGCAACCATGTGGACCATGGGCGCTTCCTGGAGGCCCGACAACTGGTTCGTTGGTTGGAGCCCGGGGCCAGTTTCATCCTGCGCGACCCCCTGGACGACACCCGTTACGAGTGCTTCCAGACCCCTGATGGGGAAGAGGTCCGGGTCGTCTCGGCCTATGCCCCGGAAGAGGTCGAGCTGGAGATCCGCCAGATGCCGGAGGCCGGCGACGACGTGGTGGCCCTGGCGTTTCCAACCACGAATCAGAAAGAAACCCAGACTTCGGAGCCCTGCCAGGAGTGAGACCAGGAACTTCCCTGCTGGCCGTCCTGGCGCTCCTGCTCCTGGTGGCTGGCTGCACCGAACGCCCACAAGTTGCGGAACCGGCCCGACCCGAGCAGGTGCAGCGCCTGATCTGCCTGGCACCGAACCTGACCGAGACCGTCTTCGCTCTGGGACTCGGAGACCGGGTGGTGGCGGTGACCGACAACGATCATTACCCTCCCCAGGTCGAGAGCCTGCCCCGGGTGGGCGGGATGCAACCGGACTACGAGAGGCTCCTGGCCTTCCACCCGGACCTGGTCCTGCTGGACGCCAATCTGCAGGGACAGGAACTTCAAGCCCGGCTGAAAGGGCTGGGTCTGCCCGTCCTGGCTTTGAAGACCATGACCCTGGAGGACCTCCAGGCCAACCTTCCCATCCTGGGCCGGGCCCTGGGTGCCGAAAAACAGGCTGCTGAAGCCCTGGAAGCCTTCCAGGCCGGGCTGCGGGAGGTGGAGCGGGCGGCCCGCAGCCTGCCCCGTGCTCCGAGGGTCTTCGTGGAGATCTGGGGAGAGCCCCTGATGACGGCAGGGAACACCAGCCTGGTCCACGAGATTATCGAGCGCTCGGGTGGAGACAACATCTACGGGGACCTCTCCGAGACCTACCCCACAATCTCGTTGGAAGACCTGATCCGCCGGGATCCCGAAATCATTCTGCTGACCACCTCCGAGACAGCGGATCTTCCACATCGGGCGGGGTGGCAGCGGCTGACGGCCGTGCGGGAAGGTCGGGTCTACAAACTCAACCCGGATCTGGTGGTCCGACCAACCCTGCGCAGTTTGGAGGGGTTGCGGAATCTGGTCCGGATTTTTGGAGAAGCTGGCCTATGAGATTGAACTCCCTGGCCGTTCGTCTGGTCCTGGCCTGCACCGGGGGCGTGGCCCTGCTGCTGTTGGCCGTCCTGGTCGGGATACTGGTGGGCTCGGTCCCCATCCACCCGAGTGACATCTGGCTGGCTTGGAAAGATCCGGCCCGCCTGGATCCGGCCACGGCCACCATCCTGCTGGACCTGAGGCTCCCCCGCGTCCTGCTGGGGGTTCTGGTCGGTGCCTCCCTGGCTTTGGCGGGTAGCGGCTTCCAGGGGATTCTGCGCAATCCCCTGGCGGACCCCTACATCGTCGGCACCTCAGCCGGCGCGGCCCTGGGCGCCGCCCTGGCCATCGTCCTGCGCCTCCCTTCCCCCCTGCCCTGGCTCTCGCCGGTTCCCGCCCTGGCCTTCCTGGGAGCCCTGGGAGCCATGCTGACCGTCTATCACCTGGCCCGGATCGGCAACACCCTGCCGGTGGAGACCTTTCTGCTGGCAGGAGTCGTGGTGGGTTCGTTCGCGGGCGCCATGGTCAGTTTCCTGATGACCTTGGCGCATGAAGACCTGCCGCGAGTCGTCTTCTGGTTGATGGGTTCGCTGGGTCAGGCCGACTCCTCGCGGGTGGCCTTGGTCGCCCCCTACCTGTTGATCGGCGGGGTGGCCCTATACCTGCTGTCTCCAGCCCTGAACCTGGCCAGCATGGGGGACGAGGTGGCCTGGAGCCTGGGCGTGGATGTCGAAAAAATGAAGATTCGGGTGATCCTGGCGGGGTCGCTGGTCACGGCGGCGGCCGTCTCTGCTGCAGGCCTGATCGGCTTCTTGGGCCTGCTCGTCCCGCACCTGACCCGGATGCTGGTGGGACCCGACCATCGGATCCTGATGCCGGCCTCGGCCCTGGGAGGGGCGGCCTTCCTGGTCCTGGCCGACACGGTGGCCCGAACCGTGGGGGCTCCCCAGGAAATTCCCGTCGGGGTCGTCACGGCCATGGTGGGAGCCCCCTTCTTCTTCTGGTTGCTGCATCGCAGGAAGGGCTTGTCGTGACGCCTCCCCGCCTACAGGCCCAGGGCCTGGCCTTTTCCTACACCCCCGACTCTCCCCCGGTCCTGAAAGCCTTGGATCTGGACCTGGAACCGGGAAGCTTCGTCGGCCTTCTGGGACCGAACGGTTCGGGGAAGTCCACGCTGCTCAAGCTGCTGGCCGGGGTGCTGCGTCCCGTCCAGGGGTGCGTGCAACTGGGAGGAGAAGACGTGTCCAGGATCCCCCGGGGGCGCCTGGCCTCGACCCTGGCCTTCGTGCCTCAGGACGTGCATGTCTGGTTGCCCTTCACCTGCCGCGAAGTGGTGGCCATGGGCCGCTATGTCCACCGCTCCGGCCTGGGCCTGCTGGATTCCGGGCACGATGAGGTGGTACACCGCTGCATGGCCGACACGGGCGTGGTCGACCTGGCCGACCGCCGGATCACCGAGGTCTCGGGAGGTGAGGCCCAACGTGTGCGAATCGCCCAGGCCCTGGCCCAGGAGGCCGGAATCCTGGTCCTGGACGAGCCGACCTCACATCTGGACATCAGCTTTCAGGTGGAGGTCATGGACCTGCTGTCCCGGTTGAATAGAACCCGCGGTCTGACGATCCTGGCGGCCTTGCACGACCTGAACCTGGCTTCGCTCTACTGCGACCGGCTGATCGCCCTGCGCCGGGGCCACGTGTTGCGGGATGGCCCTCCTGTCGAGGTTCTCGAGCCAGCCCTGCTCCGAGAGGTCTTCGGAGTGCAGGTGGAGGTGCAGAAGGAGCCGGGTCGACGCCCCCGACTCTTCCTGGTGCCGGCGGAAAACCGGGAGGCCTGAAGAGGGTCAGACCAGGCGCAGGTCGTGCCCCATCTTCTCACGTTTGGTCCGCAGATAGGTCTGACTCGCCGGAGTCGGCGGAACCTCCAGGGGACGCCGGGAGACCTCCAGGCCACAGGACTCCAAGGCCCGGACTTTGGCCGGGTTGTTGGTCAGAAGCTCGACCCGGCGGACGCCGAGTTCCTTCAGGATGGCTGCCGCTAAACGATAGTCCCGCAGGTCCATCGCGAAGCCCAGGGCCAGGTTGGCCTCCACGGTATCCCGCCCCAGCTCCTGCAACCGGTAGGCCCTCGTCTTGTTGAGAAGGCCAATCCCACGTCCCTCCTGTCGCAGGTACAGCAGCACACCCCGGCCGCTGCGTCCCACCTCTGCCAGGGCCCGATCCAGTTGCGCCCCGCAGTCGCAGCGCTGGGACCTGAAGACGTCCCCCGTCAGGCACTCGGAATGCAGGCGCACCAGGACGGGAGCGTCGCCCTCCAGCGAGCCGCAGACCAGAGCCACCTGTTCGCAGGAATCCTGCTCGCCCAGGAAGACCAGCATTCGGAACTCCCCGGCCGCCGTCGGCAACCAGGCCTCGGCTCCTCGGAAGACTCGCAGCTCCTGGACGGGAGGCTTCATCGGAGCAGATCGCTCCAGTCCCAGAGGAAGCCCTCGCAGACCAGGTCTGGGCCCAGACCCTCCCAGGCCAGGTGGTGGACCTGCCAGGCCTGATCCAGGCGGGCCACTCCGGGACCCTCCACGGGGGTTGGAGCCTGGCTGCCCCCGACCATCAGGGGCGCCACGAAGCCCAGGACCCGATGGACCACCCCCGAGGCCAGGGCTGAGGCGTGCACCCGGCCACCGCCCTCCAGCAATACGCTGTCCAGCCCCCGAGTGGCCAGAATCTCCAACAAGGCGGTGAGGTCTATCCGGCCCCTCCCGGGAAGGCGCAGGATCTCCGCCCCCGCCTGTTCCAGGAGTCCGGCCCGCTCGGAGTCGGCCTCCTCATTGCAGGCCACCAGGGTTCTTCCCCCCCGTAGGAGTCGGGAGTCGACGGGTGTCCGCAGGGTGCTGTCCAGCACCACGGGAACGGGGTTCCGGCCTCCTTCCATCCGACAGTCCAGACGCGGGTCGTCGGCCAGCACCGTGCCCACTCCCACCAGGATCGCCCGATGCGTAGCGCGCTCGAACTGAGCGCGTGCCCGACTGGCCGGGCTGGAGATCCAGCGGGAGTGGCCGGTGGAGGTGGCGATCTTGCCATCCAGGGTCATGGCGAATTTCATCGTGACGAAGGGCCCGCCTCGACGAATCCGGTGCAGGAAGCGACAGTTCTGACGGGCGCAACGCTCCTGGAAGGCGCGCGGCGCCCGATCGACCTCGACCCCTGCTTGGCGCAACTGGCGTACTCCTTCACCGCATATCTGGGGGGAGGGGTCATCCAGACCCACCACCACCCGGGTGATTCCGGCTTGAAGCAAGGCCCCGACGCAGGGTGGGGTGCGACCGAAGTGGGAGCACGGCTCCAGGGTCACATAGGCCGTTCCCCCCCGCGCTGCCTCCCCGGCGACCCGCAAAGCCTGCACCTCGGCGTGAGGTAAACCTGCCGCTTCATGGAATCCTTCGCCGACCACCTGCCCGCCAGAGGTAAGGACGCAACCCACCATCGGATTGGGTTCGCAGGTCAAGCGACCTCGCTCGGCCAGTTCCAGCGCCCTGTCCAGGTGGGGCTGGTCGACTTCAGTCTGCCACACGGCCCAGCTTGAGCTTCCCCGAGCGGTCCGCCGGGGACATGGCGCGTGTCGGTCCCTGAGGGCGGTCGCCCCAGGCCAGGACCTCGAGATGCAGCGGCCCCGGGGCGCATTCCAAGGGAATCCTCCAACAGATGTCTTTGACGCCGGCCCGGGTCTCGCGCCGTTCCATGGGCAATTCGAACTCCGCTCCGGTGGCGTCGTGGAAGACCACGCTCAACCAGTTCAAGGTGCCGTTGCGGTCTTCATCCAGGCCTCCCGTGACCAGGACCCGCACGCGCAGCAGGCTGCCGTGGGTGAAGGTGTCGGGACGATCGGCCTGCAGACCCTCCGGCAGCCACCAGAGGACCGTTTGGGCGCTATCCTGGCTGCCGGATGCATAGGACCACACCCGGATGTCGACCAGGCGTGGCGGCGCCAGGACCGGTGCGGCAGAAAGGGAGGCCGCTCCGAACAGGAGCAAGACAGCGATGAACAGGTGGGCCAGGCGGCTCATGGTCCTTCATTATACCCGCTCTGAGCGTCCCTGTCGCGCCGGTAACCGGACCCTGAATCCGCCTGGCCTGGCATTCGGCCGTCGAGGCGTTGAGACCCCACCCACACCCGGGTGTGGGTGGGAGGGGCCCGTCTGCGTCGTCAGGCGCACCTCTGCGGTGCTCACGTAGTTTCCAACTACGCTCCGCTCCTCGAT
>JAAZKF010000127.1 GCA_012799975.1 Burkholderiales bacterium | reverse complement strand
GATGGGGGATACGCATCTTGACCAGGGTATCCAGGACCACGGGGTCGCACCCCTTGCGCGGAGGGTCCAGGACTGCGCTCTGGAAGCGCACGCCCTTCTGATACATGCCGGGGAGGATGCGTTCGACGGTT
Organism: Burkholderiales bacterium; assembly: GCA_012799975.1. Classification (GTDB taxonomy): domain Bacteria; phylum Vulcanimicrobiota; class Xenobia; order Xenobiales; family Xenobiaceae; genus Xenobium. The sequence goes on along the minus strand of JAAZKF010000127.1, from coordinate 2,006 downwards.
CCAGCCATGAAATCGGTGTTGGCCAGGTCGTTGAGGTCGGAATTGATGACGGCATCCTCGATGGCAGACTGGGTTTCGTCGATCCCCACCACCCGCTTGGCTTTCCTGGCCAGATGCAGGGCCAGCGAACCTACCCCGCAGTAGGCATCCAGGATGATGTCGCGTGGTTTGGGGTCAAGATATTCGTCCATGACATCATAGATAGCTTCCAGTCCGCCGATGTTGACCTGGAAGAAGGAACTCGGCGAGATGTGGAACTTCAGACCCCGGACCTCTTCGACCAGGTGGTCGGCTCCCCACAGCAACTGGTTGCGTGTTCCCAGAATGACGTTGGAACGATGGGGATTGAGGTTCAGGAGGACCCCGCGCAGACCACGCACCCTCTTGCGGACCATGTCGACGAATTCCTGAACCTGGGGCAAACGGGGTTGGGCCGAGACCACCACCAGGATGGCTTCCTGCGCTTTGCGGGAGCTGCGAACTACCAGGTAGCGCACCAGCCCGGTGCCTTCCTTCTCGTCATAGACCGGCCACTGCAGCCTCTCCAGGGCTTCTCGAGCGGCTACCAGGACCTGGTTGTTCAAGACCCCCTGGATGGCGCAGTCTTCGACCTTTACCACTTTGTGGGTACCCTGGGCGTAGAAGCCGACATAGGGCCGGAAGCGCCGAGCATCCGGAGAGCCGGTGGGCAGGTAGGGCTTGGCAGCCACTACGGCCTGGACCTTGTCCCGGTATTGCCAGGGAGACTTCATGCGTCGGCAGGGATGGACCCGGACGCTCTCCAGACCGGCGATATGCTGCAAGGCGTCCTCGACCATCTTGGTCTTGAACTGCAACTGCGAGTCGTAGTCGATGTGCTGGAACTGGCACCCCCCACACGCGGTGTAGATCGGACAGCGGGGCACGATCCGGCGGATGGAGGGTTTGAAGACGCGGCAGATCCGGGCGCGTCCGTAATTTTTCTTGAGTTCGGTGAGCTGGACTTCGAGTTCGTCGCCCGGAGCTCCGCCGGGCACGAAGATGACGAAGTTGTCCACGCGCCCGACAGCTTCTCCTCCGGCTGCCAGGTCGTGAATGGTCACCCGGACTCGGGAACCGATGGCGAGGGGCTCAGGCATGTCCATCACCCATAAACAGGTTCCTGGCTAAGGGAACCGGGCTCTGCCCTCCGGGCCTCGGGGAGGCAGGCAAGGTCGGCTTGTGGCCGACTGATCCTTCATTCCACGGGCTTCGGGGCGTTCCTCCAGAAGGAATCACAGCATCTGGCCGGAAGGGCTCCGCGTGAGTTCCAAGACTCTGCCCCTCCTGCTCCAATCTTCGCGCGATGCCCTGGCCGAAGGTCTGACCGACCTCGAGCAGGCCCTCGCCCACCTGGAGGAGGTCGAGAGTCGGGGGCAACGCCCTCCGCTTCAGGTCTCCTTGGTAGAAAGGGCCCGAGCCCAGGTTCTGTCGGCTCATCGGATCCTGGAAGACCTGGCCGCCCGTCTGGGGTAGAGCCCTCACCGGGGAGGATGTATACTGTCAGGAGGCCGGGCGCTTGCGCCCCTGGAAGCGAGGAAAGCCCATGCCTTTCAATATCGGTTACGGAGAACTCATCCTTCTGGCTGCTGTGGCCCTGCTGCTCTTCGGCCCCCGCCGGCTTCCCGAGATCGGCAAGGCGATAGGCGAAGGCATGGCATCCTTCAAGAAGGCCGTGAATGCGGGCATCGAGGCACCCCTCCCCCCTCCCCGCGAGCCGACTTCCAGGCCGGTTTCCGATTCCCTGGGCGACCCTCCAGGCCAGAAGGAGTCGATCCCCTGACAGTCTTCAGGGAGCCACGCGACGCAGAATCGGGGGGAGGTCTAGAGTCCGGATCTTCCACTTCCCCTCTTCAAGCTCGAACTCCCAGGTCCAAGGCTGGACCTGGGAATACCTCCGGTCCGAGACCGTAACCAGGGCCCGAGAGCCCTCGATCCGCTCGCTCTGCACCCAGCGGTTCTCGTAGGCCAGACGGGTTGAGGCCGTC
>JAAZKF010000126.1 GCA_012799975.1 Burkholderiales bacterium | reverse complement strand
CCGAGTTCTCGCTGAGATTCACCCAGCCCGATGCCGAACGGGTTCTGGTCAGCCCCATCGGGAACCGCCCGGGTGTCCTCTTCAGCGCACTGAAGGCCTTCCAGAGAGAGTCTGGCGACCCCACGATGTGCCTGGTCCTGTGTTCGGATAGGTCCGAAGCCGGTATTGCTCAGGCCCTGGAGCGGGCAGGCTATGCCGGCCGGCTCGAGCGGCTGCAATTCCAGGACCCCTATGGCGGGCGGGACGAGATCCAACCCCTGGTGCGGCAGGCACGGCCCCACCTGCTGGGCGCGAAGACGGTCCTGGTGAACCTCACCGGAGGAACGACCCTGATGGGCCTGGCTGCCGAAGCGCTGGCCGGCACGGCCAGGAACCTGGCCTGCCCGGTCCGCCGCTTCGGCCTGGTCGACCGCAGAAGCCCCGAAGAACAGGCGGCGGACCCATTCCAGATGGGTGAGCCCCTCTGGCTGGACAATCAGGAGGATGCTGATGCACAAGATTGAGGCGGGCTACAAGGTGGTCACCCCCCTCTTCGGCTCGGGCGCCGACGCCAACCGCCCCGAACTGCGGACAACGGCCTTCAAAGGGCTGCTCCGGTTCTGGTGGCGCGCTCTGGCCTGGTCACGCCTGAGGGGCGACCTGACCGAACTGAAACGCCAGGAGGATCGTCTCTTCGGAAGCGCCACGGGCGGCCAGTCCAAGGTCCTGATGTGCCTGAAGGCCCCGCCGGCAACAGTCGTGCGGACAGACCAAGTCCTCACCATTCCCGGGGGCGGCGGAAAGACCGTCGGGGAGGGCGCCCGCTACCTGGGTTACGGGCTGATGGAAGCCTTTGCGAGTTCTCAGAATAAGACCCAGGCCGGCCAACTCCTCAAAGCCTGCCTGCAGGCTCCCGTCGAATTCTGCGTCCAGATCAGGGGCAGGGATCTCAGACCACAGGACCTGGAGTCGCTCAAGAATGCGCTGGTCTGCCTGGGACTCTTGGGCGGCATGGGGTCCAGAAGCCGCAAGGGATATGGGTCGCTGGTCCTACAAGCGCTGAGTCTGGACGGCCAGGCGGCTTGGACCCCCCCAAAGAACCTGGCCGAACTGGAACGCGCCATCAAAGAACTGAATTCCTGGCCGTCGCCAGGCCAGAACTCCCTGCGCCTGCCCGAGTACACGGCCTTCTCACCGACGAGCCGCTGCGTACTGCTCACGGGCAAGAAGGATCCGCTGGAGATGCTCGACCTGGTGGGCCGCGAGATGGTCCGTTATCGAAGCTGGGGCAAGAACGGCAAAATCCTTGGCGGAGGGGTTGTTTCCGAGAAGAACTTTCAGGACGACCACGACCTGATGAAACGCGCAGTCCGCACAGAGCACCCACGGCGCGTGGCCTTTGAACTACCGCATAACTACGGGAAGGCCAGGGAGGACCAGGTTGGCCCCGCCGACGCCCACCTGGACCGCCGGGCCAGCCCCCTCTTCATACACATCCACGAACTCCGGAACGAGGCGGTGGCCATCCTGTCCTTCCTGCCTGCGCGCTTCCTCCCCGAGCGACGGCCGGACCCGAAAGCTGGCTCAGGCGGGTTTCCCAAGCCGCCAGATCTGTCAGTGGGCACGAACCGGGTCCCCCTGGCGCCCGAGGCCCAACTCTACCGCCCCATCCATGACTTCCTGGACCGGCTTCTCGACAAGAATAAGCGCAAGGAAACCTTCGCATCTGCCATGGAGGTGAAGCCATGACCCAACGCCTGGATTTCTCACTGGGCCCGGTGCAGGGGTTCGTGGCGCAATCACGCCGTACGCGGGACCTGTGGGGCAGTTCCT
>JAAZKF010000125.1 GCA_012799975.1 Burkholderiales bacterium | reverse complement strand
GGTCTCTTCTCCGAAGACCTCGAGGTACTTGTCCCGGAGTTCTCCGACGGTCATCCGGGAGAGCCCCTGGACCTCTTGATACGTTGTTGCTTCCATCCGAAACCTCCTTGGTTCATGGGCTTCGCCCTGCGGGCGGCCCGTCCGCGCCGCAATCTCAGGGCGTTAACTCGTGAATGAATGAAGGCTTCAGTGGCCCGGAATATCAAGGCGTTTCTCCGTAAACGCATCAGATTCTTCAACTTGCGCTACATGCTCTGCCCCACTGCCGGAATCAGGGGCGATTCGGCGTCCGTTTCGATGGCGCATGTAACCCCGGGCCAGGATCGCGGCGATCTCCGATATCACCTCGTCGAGAGAGATTGGGACGTGTTCGTTGGCCGGCATCCGGTCCTCCTTTTGCGGGAGGCCGAGGAAGGGTTCCGTGATGGATGCCGCGGGACTGGATAGGCCGGTCATCGAGAAGGCCGTTGGAGCCCGTTCGACACCGCCCGAGGGCGATGTCGCCGGCACCCACAACGGTCTCCGATCTCACGGCTGTTTCCGCTGTCTGGTAATCCGCTTGCGCCGGACCCACTGGTCCGGCTTTCGGCAGATACCTACCGGAGGGGAGTTCGAAATGTCGAAACGGGTGTCCGGATGCAGCCGGGCCGTTAAACAAGGCGATTCGAAAAACGGAGAACGGGAGAATTCGGAAAAGACATTTTCGATGAGCGCCCGCAGCCCCCAGGGTTGCACCCGGCCCCCGGACTGAGGGCTTCGAAACGGAGAATCAGGGTAAATGTGCGGGCGGGCGTAAGTCGGCGTGGGCACGCCGGAAACGACGAGACCCCGAGGGGATCACCCCACGGGGTCTTGCGTTAAACGAGAACCGCTGAAATCAGCGGATTGAATTTTGGCTCCGACGGCTGGACTCGAACCAGCGACCAACCGGTTAACAGCCGGTTGCTCTACCACTGAGCTACGTCGGAATTTGCGTCGGACTGCTACCGACGGGTGCCATTCTAGCACCGGCTCCAGAGATTGGCAAGAGGGCGGGCAAGGGAAAACAGAGATGTCCGGGAGGCCTGCGACGCTGGGGAAACCGGCTTCGTGTCCCGGTTCAGCGGCCTCGGTCAACCATCTTCAGGCGGTCGGGATGGAAGGACTTCACGATGCCATCCTCGTCGACGACCTTGACCACGCGGGGATTGACCACTCGCGAGATGCGGAACTTGCCCAAGGACCGGTTCTGCTCGTCAAAAGCCTCCACCAGGTCGCCTCGGTTCAGGGGAAGGTTTCCAAAATCAGCCATGACAAAGCCTCCGGTCCAATGGTGAAGCCCTTTTTTACGAGGTGGACCCCGGGAGTCCTGCCTGGAAATCGCCCTGCGCTCAGGCCATGGTCTTCTGGAACCAGGCAACGCTTTGAGGAAGGGGGAGGCCATCCCCGGGAGCAGGACGAACCTGCCAGATCCGCTCGCAGCGTCGCTGCAGGGGCGGTTGAGAAGGACGTCTGATGGACCGCTTTTCCTGGTTGGAGTTTGGAGATTCCGGAGTGCCCTCGCGGCCCCACAGCGAAGAAGGAGCCCCGGAACCCCATGCCGGGACGTTCCTCGCTCGCGCCGAGTCCCTCTACCTGGAGGGACGCTACGAGCCGGCCTTGCTGGAGTTCTCGCGAGCCGTCGCGGAGCAGCGGGACCTCTTCGATGCCTGGGCGGGTCAGGTCCGTTGCCACCTGGCCATGGACGAGCTACCCCGGGCCCGGGTCTGGGCCAATAAGGCCTTGGAATTCTTCCCCTCCGCACCCCGCGTCCTGAGCGTGGCCGGATTGGTGGCTGCCTATCAGGGGCAGGACGAGGAGGCCTTGCGCTTCTCGGATCAGGCCTTGAAACTGTCTCGGGGGCTGATTCCGCCCGCCCTGTGGTTGGAGCGCGCCGAGTGCCTTTTGCGTTCGGGGCGATTGGATGCGGCCTCGGATTGTCTGGACATGGTTCGCAGCCTGAGTGGGGAAGACCCGGATTACCGCCAGAGAATCGGTCTGGTCTTCCTGGGGGTGGGGGCCTTCGAGCAGGCCTGGCTGGAATTCCAGGCGGCCCTGGAGCGTCGTCCGGACCGCGCCTGGTTGTGGTATCTCTCGGCCCGGGTGGCCCAGGCCCTGCAGCAGGAGGACCGGGCTCGTTTCGCCTTGGAGCGGGCCTTGGCCTTGGACCCTGCCCTGAAGGAAGCTCGTCGCGAACATAACAGGTTGCAGGACAGCAGCTGGACCGGTTGGCTGGCGCGCCTCCTGGGCCGGCAGTTCGGCTGATTTTCTGGGAGGAGGAAACTTCTTGCGCACTATCCGGGAATTGATGATTCTGGCCCTGGAACGCGAGGCTTCCGATCTGCACCTGGTGGCGGGAACGCCCCCTTGTCTGCGGATCCACGGTGCCATCCACTTCCTGGAGGATGAACCCCTGCAGGGAGACCAGATTCGCGAGATGGTCCAGGAGATCCTCAGCCCTGCCCAGGTCAAGCGTCTGGAGTCGGAGCTGGAGTTGGAATTATCCTATACCGAACCCTCGCTGGGCCGCTTCCGGGTCGCCTTGTTCTTCGAGCGGGCCAACCTGGCGGCAGCCTTCCGGGTGGTTCCCCTCAAGGTTCGCAGCGTCCACGACCTGAATCTGCCTCTGGTCGTGCATGATCTGGCTCGTCGCCAGGCCGGGCTGCTCCTCATCGCCGGAGCTACCGGCCAGGGCAAGACCACGACCATGAACGCCATGATCGACCTGATCAACTCCGAGCGGCGGGCGCGGATCATCACCATCGAAGACCCCATCGAGTTCGTGCACCGACACCGGCGCAGCGTCATCCTCCAGCGGGAGGTAGAATCGGACACCCACTCGTTCAACCGCGCGCTGATCAGCGCCCTGCGCCAGGACCCCAACGTGATCTGTGTCGGCGAGATGCGTGACCTGGAGACCATCGGGACCGCCCTGACGGCGGCAGAGACCGGTCATCTGGTGATCAGCACCTTGCACACCCAGAGCGCCTCGCAGACCATGGACCGCATCATCGATGTCTTCCCCGGGCATCAGCAGAATCAGGTCCGCCTGCAGTTGGCCAACTCGCTCCAGGGCGTGATCTGCCAGAAACTCTTGCCTCGGGTGGCTGGAGATGGACGGATCCTGGCCTTTGAGATAATGATCGCCACCCCTGCGGTTCGGCATCTGATCCGGGAAGGCAAGATGGAGCAGATCCACAACGTCCTGGTCACGGGGAAGGAGCAGGGGATGATCCCCATGGATCACTGCATCCGCCTGCATTATGAACGGGGCTTGATCAGCTATGACGTCGCCGTCAGCAACGCGCTGGACCCCGAATCCTTCCGCAGCCTGCGGGTCACCCGCGAATCCGAGACTCCTGGACCCTTGACTTCATTGCCCGGATCGTAAAGGAGGCCCGACTTGTCATCGCTCACGAGCGCACCCCAGAACCCCGCTGAAGCCTCACCCCGGATACTGAATCTGGATTCCACCCACCTTGGCAAGGAAATCGACCTGGAGGCCTGCGCTCGGGTCTTCGTCGATCGCCTCATCCAAGCCACCAAGTCCGAGCTGGTTCTTCGCCTGGGCGAGGGGCAGGTACATCTCTTCCCCTTCGGAGCGGTCGTTTTCCTCGGAATAGAACCCGCCCAGGCAGAGGTCCTGCTGGCTGAACTGACCCCTTATGTCGAGATGCCTGCTTCAGAGAAGGTGGTGGACGACTACCTGATCGAGATCAAACCCGGGGCCCGGGACCAGGTCTGCTTCGAACAGGTCGTGCTGGGGGAGGAAGACCCGCTGAAGATCCAGGTGGTGGCCTCGGTGCTGGCTCAGTCCACTACCTTGGAACACTTCGAGAAGATGGCCGAGAGGATGCTGCAGAAGGCTTCCTCGGTAACCGATGGCATGGCCTCGGGCGGACGGATCCCGCTTACCCTCAAGCAGATGATCCGTTTCATCGGGGCCGCCCTCTCGGCGCGACGCGAGATTGTAAGCCGCCTCTCCATCATGGATGCTCCCGAGGTGGCCTGGGAGGACCGTGACGTCGACAAGCTCTTCCACGATTTGAAGAGCAACTTCGAATTCTCCGCCCGCTTCCGGAGCCTGGAATACAAACTGCGCCTGATTCACGAGAGTGTCGAGGTGATCGTCAACCTGACCAATACCCGCCGCTCCGAGTTCCTGGAATTGACCATCATCGCCCTGATTGCCCTGGAGATCATCCTGGCCCTGTTGGGAGCTTGAACCTGAATCGATTGGGTTTCCCCAACGATCAGGCGCGCGGATCTCCATGAGGGATCATTTTTTCAAGGTGATTCCAGACCTCTGATAAAAGGTTGCAGTATCACCTGTTGTCCATGGGATTGACTCCTTCCTCCAGACCGACTACAATCGGGTGGTTCCAGGGGAGGCGATCCGGGAACTTCGGGTCGCTTCACAGTCGGGGGTTCCTTCTCTGCAGGTCCCGACAATGAGCCGTCGCGCCGGCAGTCCGGATCGAGGGTCCATAGGGGGCTCGGTCGCCTGGGCTCGAGGCTGCGCGTCGGGAATCAGGAGGTTTATCGAGATGCCTTTGGTGAAAAATTATACCAAGACCCGCGAGAAATGCCGTGTGACCTTCAAGCTTCCGGCGGAGGCCGAAGCGGGCAGTGCCGCCCTGGTGGGCGACTTCAACGATTGGAACGAGTCCATGTGCCCGATGAAGAAGTTGAAGGACGGATCCTTCAGCGTCACGATCACCTTGGACTCGGGCCGGCAGTACCGTTACAAGTACCTGCTGGACGACATCCGTTGGGAGAACGACTGGGTGGCGGATTCCTATGCCGCCAATGAGTTCGGCACCGAGGACTCCCTGGTCCACGTCTGAGAGGCCTGCCCCAGGTCTCGGATGAAGGCGGGCGCTCCCTTCAGCGCCCGCCTTCATCCATGCTGGAAGGGTGGGGATGCTTGTGTCTGCAGCCGAATCGGAGGGCTCTACGGCCTCGTGCCGAAACATCTCGCGCCATGAGCGTCGCCCGCGTCCTCGAAGGGATTATCGAGAAGTCCTCCTCCACCATCCTGACCCGGGTCGAGCGGGTTCCTCCTCGCGAGGCGGTCTACGCAGACTGGCCCGAAGAGTTGGACTCGCGATTGCGCGACAGTCTTATCCGGCGTGGCCGCCCGCACCCCTACACCCATCAAGCCGAGACGATCCGACATGCCCTGGACGGGCGACACGTCGTGGTGGTCACTCCGACCGCTTCTGGCAAGACCCTGTGCTATAACGTCCCCGTCCTGCAAGCGATCCTGGAGGATCCGGGAGCCACGGCCCTCTACCTCTTCCCGACCAAGGCCCTGGCCCAGGACCAATTGGCGGAACTTCAACAGAGCATCGACGATCTGGGCACTGCGGTGGGGACCTTCACCTACGACGGGGACACTCCGGCAGACGCTCGCAAGGCCGTGCGCTCAAGGGCCCACGTGGTGATCACGAATCCCGACATGTTGCATACCGGCATCCTGCCCCACCATACGCGCTGGGCCCGATTTTTCGCCAACCTGCGCTACGTGGTCCTGGACGAGCTGCACACCTGTCGCGGGGTCTTCGGAAGCCACCTGGCCAACGTGCTGCGTCGACTGCGCCGGATCTGTGGGTTTCACGGCTCCCAGCCGGTCTTCATCGCCTCCTCGGCCACCATCGCCAATCCCCAGGAGTTGGCCAGCCGCCTGGTCGGCGAGGAGGTGAGCCTGGTGGACCGCAGCGGAGCGCCTTCCGGCCCACGCACCATCCTCTTCTACAACCCCCCGATACTGAACAAGGAACTGGGGATTCGCCGCTCTTGCCTGACCGCCAGTCGGAACCTGGCGGCCCGTTTCCTGAAGGCCGGGGTGCAGACGCTGGTCTTCGCCTCTTCCCGCCTCAATGTCGAAGTGCTCACCCGAGCCCTCAAGGATCGCTTCGAGCGCCATCCCTCGGAAGAGGGGCGGATTCGGGGTTATCGGGGAGGGTACCTCCCCGGCGCCCGCCGCGAGATCGAAAAAGGGCTTCGCGAGGGAACCGTGCGGGGGGTCATCAGCACCAATGCGCTGGAGTTGGGGATCGACATCGGAGCCTTGGAAGCGGTGATCATGGCGGGTTATCCCGGGACGGTGGCCAGCACCTGGCAGCAGGTCGGGCGGGCCGGACGCCGCCAGGGCGAGTCGGTTGCCATCCTGGTGGCCCGGAATGAGCCCCTGGACCAGTTCATCGTCGATAATCCCGACTACTTCTTCGGTTCCAGTCCGGAACACGCCCGGATCAATCCGGATAACCTGGCCATCCTGGTAAGTCACCTCAAATGTGCGGCCTTCGAGTTGCCGCTTCAGGAAGGGGAGTATTTCGGTGGGGCTCCGGTGGGTGAGATCGTGGAGTACCTGGCTGAAAAGGGCGTGCTTCATCGTTCCGGGGACGAATTCCACTGGGCGCAGGACGTCTACCCGGCCGACACGATCTCCCTGCGCAGTTCTTCCCCGGAAAACTTCGTGATCATGGACATGGATGCAGCCAATCGGGTGATCGCGGAGGTCGATTGGCACGCAGCACCGACCACGGTCTATGAGGACGCCATCTACATGGCCCATGCCCGGACCTACAACGTCAAGAAGCTGGACTACGCCCAGCGCCGGGCCTATGTCCGGCCGGTGGCAGTGGACTATTACACCGATGCGATCACGGCGAATTCGGTCCGCGTCCTGGAGGGCTTTGAGCGCCTGCCCTGCGGTGAGGTCTACCAGGAGCACGGTGAGGTCCATGTGGCCTGGAGGGTGTCGGGCTTCAAGAAGGTCAAGTTCGATACCCGGGAAAACGTCGGGTTCGGCGAGGTCCACCTGCCCGACCAGGAGATGCACACCACTTCCTTCTGGTTCACCCTGCCCGACGAGTTCCTGTCCGGCTTGGGCCTCACGCGCTCGGACCTTCTGGATGGAGTCGTCGGCCTGGCCCATTGTATGCATCACCTGGCCCCGGTCTTCCTGATGTGCGATGTCCGGGACCTCAACCGCTGCGTCGGCGACCGCTCCGGAGAGTGGTTCGCCCAGCCCGATGGCCGCCGGGGGCGCTATGAGTTTGTTACTGAAGTCTCCCTGGACGTCCCGGCCGACGTCTGGATGCGCAGTCCGGCTTCACTTCCGGAGCCCGCAGGCAGGCAACTTCTCCAGGACCGGGCCCGCTTCGAACCGACGATCTATCTGTATGATAACTTCCCCGGGGGGATCGGCTTTTCAACACAACTCTTCGACTCTTTCCCCGAGCTCTTGAGTCGGGTCGGGGAGCGGATCGATGCCTGCGCCTGCGAAGCCGGGTGCCCCTCATGTGTCGGCCCTCCCCAGGAGGTCGGGAATCGGGCTCGGGAGGTGGCCGGCAGCCTGGTCCGGGCCATCCTGAAACCTCCGCCGGGGGAAGCCTGAGGCAGGCGATCGAGGACTCGCCGGATGGAGCGCGAAACGGGAGGGACGCGGGTCGGAAAGGTCGGCTCCCGGCTCTCGGAGAGGCGGTCACGGGCATGGTTGCGCTTCATTTCCTGGTCCCTGTTTTTCTTCTGGGCTTGTGGCTTTTGATGGGCCATTTCGGGGAGCGGATCACTTCGCCCCATCTCGGGCTCTGGCTCCGAGGCCTGCGCGGGGGGGTGCTGGGGACGGTCCTGTGTGCCCTGGCTGCCGTCGGCCTGGCCCACATACAAACCTCCATCCCCACCGAATCGAGGACCTTCGTGTTCATCGCCCTCCTCTTGGGTTTGAGCATGATCGGCTTTCCGATCGGCTTTCTGGCTGCCATGGCCCGGGGAGCGCGAAGCGAGGATTGAACTGCACCCGGACGCCCCGAGCTCCGGGTAACGACAGGAGGAAGCGATGAAAAAGTCCGGTTTCGGCCGTCTGATAACCGCCATGGTGACCCCGATGCGTCCCGACGGATCCGTGGATTTCGAGAGGGCCGGGGAACTGGCCCGCCGCCTGGTCTCCCAGGGGACGGACAGCGTCGTCGTCTGCGGGACCACCGGCGAGTCCCCGACGCTTGCGCAGGAGGAGAAGCTCCGCCTCTTCCAGACCGTCCGTCAGGCCGTTCCGGAGACCCCGGTCGTGGCCGGAACCGGCTCGAACTGCACCCGCTCGACCATCGAGTTCTCCAGACGAGCCCGGGACTGCGGTGTGGACGCCCTGCTGGTGGTGGCTCCCTACTACAACAAACCGCCCCAGGAGGCCCTGTACGCCCACTTCAAGGCCGTGGCCGAAGCCGTGGACCTGCCCATCATCCTCTACAATATCCCCGGCCGGACTGGGATCGAGATCTCCCCGGCGGTCCTGGCCCGGCTGGCCGAGATCCCCAACGTGGTGGGCGTCAAGCAGTCCCTGCCCACCCTGGACCCGGTCAGCACCCTCTCGGCCAGCCTGCAGGAGCTCTCCTCGGAAGGCCTGCCGCCCTGGACCCGCCCGGGCCGGGCCATGGAGATCTACAGCGGGGACGACTCCGCGACCTTGCCGATGATGGCCGTCGGTGGGGTGGGAGTGGTAAGCGTAGCCTCCCATGTCGCGGGCCCCGCCCTGCAGCAGATGATGCAGGCCTTTGTCGAGGGGCGCGTGGAGGAGGCCAGGGCCCTCCATTTGAGGTTGCTTCCCCTGTTCACTGGCCTCTTCACCACCACCAACCCCATCCTGGTCAAGGCCGCCCTGAAACTGCAGGGTTTCCCCGTCGGAGGCCTCCGCCTGCCCCTGCTGGAGGCCACCCCCCAGCAGGAGGAGCAGTTGCGGCAGGTCATGGAGCGGGTCGGAGTCCTGTAGACCTTGCGGATCCTGGTCCAGCCCGAGACCTCCCCTTGGGAACTCCGGGCCCGGATGCCCGGCGACAAGTCGCTGAGCCATCGGGCCCTGTTCCTGGGCGCTATGGCCGAGGGCGAGAGCGTCCTGACGGGCCTCTCCGAATCCCGGGATGTCCGCACCACCTTGCGCTGCCTGCGGGCCCTAGGCGCGCGGGTGCGCCGGGAGGGCTCCGGCTGGGTGGTCTCCGGGTGGGGCCGGCTCTGCCCGTCCGAGCCGGAGCAGGTCCTGGACTGCGGCGGCTCTGGAACCACCCTACGCCTGCTGGCGGGGGTCCTGGCGGCGGGGCGCGGTCTGTCGGTCCTGACCGGGGATTCCTCCTTGCGCCGTCGCCCGATGGCTCGCGTCGTCCAGCCTCTCTCCGCCATGGGGGCCAGGGTCTGGGGAAGGGGAGAGGGAAGGCTGGCTCCGCTGGTCCTCCAACAGGGCTCTTTGCACGCCCTGGAGTGGGAGCTTCCGGTGCCCAGTGCCCAGGTCAAGTCTTGCCTGCTGCTGGCCGGCCTCCAGGCCGGGGTTCCGGTCGCCTTGCGCGAGCCCTTGCCCAGCCGGGACCACACCGAGCGGATGCTGCAGGCTCTGGGGGTCCCCCTGGAGCAGACCGGTCTGGACGTCCGTCTGACCGCTCCTGCCAACCTCGGGGGGTTCTCCTTCGCCGTGCCCGGAGACCCGTCTGCGGCAGCCTTCCTGGTGGCCGCAGCGGTCATGAACCCCGGCGCGCGGGTCCGGATCGAAGGGGTCTCCTTGAATCCTGGACGCCTGGGCTTCTGCGAGCTTTTACGGCGGATGGGTGCCCAGGTCCGCTGGGCGGTGACCCATGAGGAGTTGGGCGAGCCGGTGGGTTGGATCGAGGCCTGCGGTTCGGAGCTGCGGGGAGTGGAAGTCCAGGCCGACGAAGTGCCCGCCGCTTTGGACGAGCTTCCCCTCCTGGCCGTGGTGGCAACCCGCGCCTGGGGTCGGACGCAAATCCGGGGCGCAGGCGAACTGCGTCACAAGGAGTGCGACCGGATCCACCATCTGGTGGTCGAGCTGCGCCGGATGGGGGCCTGCATCCGAGAGCAGGCGGAAGGTTTCGAGGTCGAGGGGCCGGTTCGCCTCCGCGGGGCGGCCGTCCGCTGCCACGGGGACCATCGCCTGGAGATGAGCCTGGCCGTCGCGGCCTTGAGCGCGGCGGGACCCACCCGCCTCTTGGGGGCAGGCTACAGCCACGTCTCCTTTCCGGAATTCTGGGACCTTCTTCCGGGGCGCCGTTGATCAGCCCCGAAACCCGCACCGCCTGGATCCTGGGTTCGCCCTTGGGGCACACCCTGTCCCCACTCCTGCACAATGCCGCCTACCGCGCGCTGGGCCTGGATCTGGTCTACCTGCCCGCGCGGGTGGAATCCCGAGACCTGCGGGCCGCTTTGGAGGGCTTGTCCATCCTGGGAGCGGTGGGCTGCAACCTGACCCTTCCCCTCAAGGAGGTGGCTCTGGGTCTGATGACCCGCATCGAGCCTCCGGCGGCCGAATTGGGGGCCATCAACACCGTTCGTTTCGAAGGCGGGGATCGGGTGGGCTTCAATACCGATGCCTGGGGTTGGCTGCGTTCCTGGGACGAGGAGGTGGGCCAATCCCTGGAAGGGCGGCCGGTCCTGCTGCTGGGAGCGGGGGGAGCGGCCCGTGCCGTCGCCTGGGCCCTGGCGTCTCGGCGCGTCGCCCGGATCCAGGTGGTGAATCGCGACCCCGAGCGGGCACGCCGCCTGGTGGCCAGTCTGGCCCGGACCGATGTGCCTTGCCGGTTGGGGTCGGTGGAGCTCGAAACCGACATGGTGGTGGTCCAGGCTACCTCGGTGGGGATGGTCCCCGGGGACGAGGCCACCTGTATGGAATGGCCCGAGGAGGTGCCTCCCGGCGTGGTGGCCTGCGATCTGGTATATCGGCCCCGGCAGACCAGATTCTTGAGGGAAGCTTCACAGCGGGGAGTGCCGACCCTGGGGGGGGTGGGCATGCTGGTCCATCAGGCCGTCGCGGCCATCGAGGTCTTCACGGGGGAAAACCCATGTCCGGTCTGGCTGCGCCGCGTGGCCGAAGAAGCTCTCAGCTCAGATCGATGTACTGCTCCTGGAGTCGATCCAGGATGCGCTGACGGGTGTTGAGCAGGTCGGCGATCTTCCGGGCAGTCTCCATGGGTGTCAACTCGGTGGTTTCGATGCGAATCTTGATGCGCTCGAAGACGGCCGTGCGCTCGGCCAGGATGCGGTCCACTTTGGCGGGGATGTCGCCCCCTCGCAGAAGGGGCCTCCGGTCGCTGCGCTCCAAGCGCTGGATCAGGTCTTCCCGGCGGGTGTACAGGCAGACCAGAAGGCCTGTGGTCTGGAAGGCCGTGAAGACTTCCGGGTCCATGATGGTTCCGCCGCCGGTAGCCACCACCCGGTTGGCCGTCTGGACTATCTCCATGGCCAGTTGCCGTTCCTGCTCGCGAAACCAGGCCTCCCCGTGTTCTTCGAAGATCCGGGGGATCGGCATGCCCAGGCGAAATTCCAGCTCCAGGTCCAGGTCCACGAACTTGCGCCCCATGACCCGGGCTAGTTCCCGGCCTACCGTGCTCTTGCCGGTCCCCATGAATCCCGCCAGGTAGATGTTGCGTCTTCCCATGGGCTTTTTTGTTTGGGGTTCGGAGGCCCACTCCTTCCGCCATATCTGCGGAGAGAATCATCCATCCCGCCTGTTACATACGTGTAAAAGAAGTGGCAACGTGGCGTGCTAGAATCAAGCCGAGTTTTCCTGTGTCTATGTCCATGCTGCGATCCGAAGAGCTTATGTTCGAGAGTCGGGATGGGGGCTCCGCCCTGGTCCTGGTTGCCGACGACGAGCCCTATAATCTCGATCTTTTGGATCGCATCCTCAAGCGGGCCGGCTATCGCGTGGTCACGGCGGCCACGGGGGCGGAGGCTTTGGAGAAGGCCCACCAGACCCATCCCGATATCGTCCTGCTGGACATCATGATGCCTCGGATGACGGGTTACGACGTCTGCAAAGAGATCAAGGCCGATCCGGCCACGATCTTCACTCCGGTGGTCCTGCTGACGGCCGTGGCCGATACAGAGGACAAGATCAAGAGCCTGGATGTCGGTGCCGACGACCTGCTCTCCAAGCCGATCAGCCGGGTGGAGTTGTTGGCTCGTGTGCGTTCTCTACTGCGCATGAAGGAACTTATCGAAGAGAAGCGCCGCGAGGACCTGGAGAGGGCCCGACTGGAGAACGAGCTGGAGATGGAGCGTTTCCGACGTGAGGAAGAGGTCAACCGGCGCGCCTTCTACAAGGAGGTGATCTTCGCAGTCACCAACGGACGCCTGCTCTTGACCGAGAAGGACGAGATGGACCAGATCCTGGAGCAGCGCTTCCAGCCGGCCCAGACCGTCGAGCTGCTCAATGCCCGCTCTGTCAGCACGGCTCGCAAGGTGGCCGAGCAGGCAGGGCAGGTTTTCGGTCTCTCCGAAGACACCTTGCACGACGTCGTCCTGTGCGTCTCGGAAGCGGCCACCAACACCATCAAGCATGCCTCCAACGGCATCATGCAGGTGGGCACCGAGAAGGATCGTCTGCTGATCCTCTTCCAGGATGAGGGCCCGGGAATCGACGCTTCTACCCTGCCTCGAGCCACCTTGATGAAGGGGTATTCGACGAAGGTGTCGATGGGGTTCGGGTTCACCATCCTGATGGAGCTTCTGGATCGGGTGACCTTGCAGACCTGCCCCGGGGGTACCCGCCTGCTTCTGGAGAAGAGCCTCGTCGACTCGGACGTCGACATGGAGGATGTCCTGCAGCGCCTGTGAGACGGGACCAGCCTGAAGATTCGAACTTTGTCCTGAAGGCTGGTCTTTTGGACCGCATCGGGGACCTGCTGGTTCAGTCGGGTTTCGACCGCTGTGTCGTCGTGACCGACCACAACGTGGCCACGGCCTGGAGGCCTGTGCTTCAAGCCGGGCTGAACTCCCTGTGCCAGGACTGGATCGTGGTGCCGGCGGGCGAGGAGCACAAGACCCTGGACCAGGTCCGGGAGTTGTACGGAAGCTTGCTGGGTCTGGATGTCGAGCGTCGGACTCCGCTTCTGGCCTTCGGCGGTGGGGTCGTGGGTGACCTGGCCGGTTTCGTGGCCGCCACCTGGCTTCGAGGATTGCCCTTCTTCCAGATACCGACCACCCTGGTCGCCATGGTCGACTCCTCGCATGGAGGCAAGACCGGGGTGGACCTTCCCGAAGGCAAGAACCTGGTCGGTGCCTGGTACCCGGCCCGGGCCATCTGGGCCGACCCCCGGACCCTGCGCACCCTGCCCCGCAAACAATGGGCCTGCGGCATGGTGGAGGCTGTCAAGGCGGCCCTCCTGGCCTCGCCCGGGCTTCTGGAAAAGCTCGAAGACTTTTCGCATCCCCCCGACCCGTCTGCTCGGCAGGACTCCGAGATCCAGGAACTGGTCTCGGAATCTGCCCGGATCAAGCGCGAGATCGTCCTGCGCGACCCCTGGGAATCCGGTGAGCGCGTCCTGTTGAACTTCGGGCACACCCTGGGTCACGCCTTGGAGAGGGCCGGAGACTATGCGCGTTTCACCCACGGGGAGGCGGTCGGCCTGGGTCTTCTGGCGGCACTGCGACTGGCGGGTCGCCGGGGAGTCCTTACCGAGGCCTGGGGCCTGCTGGGCCGGGTGGAATCCCTGCTGGCTGCCTGGGACCTGCCCCGGACCATTCCCACTTCTTTTAGATGGGAGGTAGTGGCTGCCGGCCTGAAGCGGGACAAGAAGAAAAGGCAGGGGAGGCTGCTCTTCGTGCTGCCCACCCGATTGGGTCGGGCGGAGGTTTTCGAGGTGGACGAGGCCGAAGTCTGCCAGGTCTTCGCAGAACTCCAGGTCGCCGAAGGGAGTCCGGAACTTGGCTGAAACCGTGCACGCCCTGATCCTCCAGGGGCCGAACCTCAACCTCCTGGGGAGCCGTGAGCCCGAAATCTATGGCGCCCTGAGCGATCGGGATCTGGCCACCCTGGTCGGGGAATGGAGCCGGGAACTCGGCCTGGAGACCACCTTGATTCAGACCAACTCGGAAGGGGAGCTCCTGGACCTGGTTCATGGAGCCGCTGGTCGCTTCGATTTCCTGGTGGTCAATCCCGGAGCCCTGACCCACACCTCGCTGGCCCTCCGAGACGCCCTGGCCGCCATCTCGCTTCCCGCCCTGGAGGTCCATCTCTCGAATATCCATGCCCGGGAAGAGTGGCGGCGCCAGTCGTGGATCAGCTCCGTATGTCGGGGTGTCCTGGTCGGCCTGGGGCCCTTGGGCTATCGGCTGGCCTTGGAAGCCGGCCTGGTCCTGGTGGGGGGGAGAAACCCGGGCCTTCCTTTCGGGTCCAAACCATCATCGATTTCCAGTCCATCCCCATAGTTCGACAGGCCCTGGGCAGGGGGGGGCGAAGTGGGCTGCTGGAACGAAATCGTCTCAAGTCCTCCTGGAGGTTCCGCTTTGCATCGCTCTCCTCTTTCTCCGCTTCTCCTCACGGCTCTCGCACTGGCCCTCTTGCTGGGCATGCCCGCGTGGACTGCGCCTGGGCAGCCCGCCACCAAGCCCCCTCCTAACCAGACGGCCGAATACCCTGCCTCCGGCCTGAAGATCGGCAGCGATGTGATCCGCCCGGGTGAAGTCCTGCCGATGGTCTTCGGTATCGTGGGACCGCCGGACCAGGTTCGCGCCATGCGCAGCAAGAAAGAGGCCGATGACTACGTCATGTTCTCCTACTTCGCGCAGGGTTTCTCGCTGGACATCAACCAGAAGAACCATGTCCAGGGCATCCTGGTCGAGAGCCGCGGGGTCGAGGTTTCAGGCGTCCCCTTTCATGTGGGTGATACCAAGCAGGACGTGCTCAAGGCCTGGGGCGATCCGGATCGGACCCAGAGCAAGGTGTTGGCCTACTGGCGTCGCGGTGTGTACGTGAGCTGCGACGAGTCGGACAAGGTGACCAGCCTTTTCCTGACCGCCCCCGGGCAGGTCGAGAAGCCGGCTGATGGGCGTGCTCCTGTCGGCGGGTAGGGCGGGGTTCCTGAACCTTCTTAAACCTCCTGGGATGACTTCCCACGATGTGGTGGCCTTCGTCCGCCGCCTCTTCGGAGGAGGCAAGGTCGGCCATCTGGGCACCCTGGACCCCGGGGCGGCCGGGGTTCTTCCGTTGGCTCTGGGGGGCGCCACGAGGTTCCTGGAGTTCCTGCCTCCGGCCCGCAAGGTTTATCGGGCCGAGGTCACTTTCGGGATCGAGACCGAGACCCTGGATGCGGCTGGCGAGGTCCTGGCCAGATGCGACCCCGGGCCTATCGATCCGACTGTCCTGGAGGCAGCGTGTTCCACCTGGCAGGGCCTGGTGATGCAGGTCCCGCCCCGGGTCTCGGCCATCCGGCAGTCCGGGCGGCGCGCCTATGAGCGGGTGCGTCAGCGAGAGGATTTCGAGTTGCCTCCCCGCGCGGCCGAGTATCACTCCGTGCGCTTGTTGCACCTGCAGGGCGCAGTAGCCCTTCTGGAGGTCGACTGCGGGCCGGGCACCTACGTGCGCGCCCTGGCCCGCGACCTGGGGCACGAATTGGGCTGCGGCGCAATGCTGTCCTTCCTCCTGCGAACCCGCAGCGGCCCCTTCTTTCTCGAGCGCGCCGTGACCCTCGAGGAACTCCGCTCCGATGGGGTCACAGAGCACCTGATCCCCATCGGCGAAGTCTTGGTTTCCTGTGGCATACCCGCCCTACGGGTCGATCCGCTCCCACTGAGGCGGGGCCTGGAACTTCCGGCTTCCCTCTTTGGAGAGACCGATCTTCCGGAACCGGGAACCCTGGTGCGGCTTGTCGAAAGGAATGGGCAGACCCTCGGGCTGGGCCGGGTCCTGGAGTCGACCTCCCTGCACGTGCGGGTCTTGAGACCAGTCCCGGAAGGAGCTGCCTCGTGAGCACCGTCATCTGGGCCTTGAGCCCACATCCGCCGCTGCTGATCCCCGAGGTGGGAGGTGAGTCCCTCGAGCAGGTTCGCCAGACCCGTGAGGGCCTGGAAGCGGTCTGTCGGGCCGTGGCCGAGAGCCGTCCCGAGAGGCTGGTCCTGATCACGCCCCACGCTCCGGTACACCCTCAGGCCGTGCCGGTCTTCGTGCTGGACCGGATGACGGGAAACCTCGGTCGTTTCGGACATCCGGAGGTGACCTTCGAGCTGGAGTTGGACCGTGACCTCTCCCAGGCCCTGATCCGGGCAGCAGAGGAGCGGGGGGTTCGGGTCCTGGCCTTGGACGAGTCGCTGGCCGCATCTCGGAAGGTCTCCTTGGATTTGGACCACGGCCTGATGGTCCCCCTGTATTATCTGGAACGCGCGGGAGTCCACGTGCCGGCAGTGGTCATGAGCATATCCTGGTTGCCTGAAGAGGAACACGTCCGGCTGGGTGAGGCCCTGCGCGAAGTCCTGCGCGAGTGCCCCTACCGGGTGGCCGTACTGGCCTCGGGGGACCTTTCTCATCGGCTGCTGGATAGCGGCCCCTATGGCTTCGACGAGATGGGTCCGGTCTTCGACCGCCGGCTCCTGGAGCTCTTGGAGAAGGCAGACCACGCGGGAATCCTGGATTTGCCTGAAGAGATGGTGGAAAGGGCCGGTCAGTGCGGCGTCCGGCCCATCCTCACCCTCCTGGGGTCGCTCGAACCCGGGGCCCAGGCGAAGATCCACTCCTATGAGGGCCCCTTCGGCGTGGGCTACGCCACAGCCCATTTCAGTATGCCCGAAGAACCGGTCGCTAACCCCACCCCGGACGACGATCCCCGGAGCACGGACCATGTCTGAGAACCCTGTCCCCTCCCACGGGCCACACCCCCTGCTGGAACTGGCGCGCCGCGCGGTCGAGGAATTCGTCCGGCATGGCCGGATCCTGGCAGTACCCGGTCCCATTCCCGAGGAATTCCAGAAACCGGCCGGAGCCTTCGTAACCCTGAAGAAGAGCGGCGAGTTGCGGGGATGCATCGGAACCTTGGGCCCGACCTGCCCCGACCAATTCCGGGAAGTCGTCCAGAACGCGATCTCGGCCTGCTCGCGAGACCCCAGGTTTCCTCCGGTGCACCCGGGTGAGTTGGAAGACCTGCATTACCAGGTCTATATCCTGCAACCGGCCGAGCCGGTAGGCGGTCTGGCCGACCTGGACCCGCAGCGCTACGGGGTGATCGTGCACAAGTCCGGGCGCCGAGGAGTGCTTCTGCCGGCCCTGGAGGGCATCGAGACGGCGGAGGTCCAGGTCGCCATCGCTTGCCGCAAGGCCGGGATCGACCCTGCCGACAATCCCGAGCTGGAGCGTTTCGAGGTCCTGACCTTCCAGGAGGCCTCGGACGAGCCTTGAGGGGAAGATGGGTGTTGGGGCTGCGTCTCCGCTCCCAGATGGCCTTCTTCCTATTTGCCCTCTTCGGCTCGACCGTGTTGCTCATCACCTACTTCAACGTGGCCCTGCTGACCCAGACCATCGAGAAGCAGGCTGAACAGGAAGCGCTGGGGAGCGCGGTGCAGGTGGTCAACCTCCTGCACGAGCTTGCGCTCGACCAGGAGTTTTCGCCGCAAACCCTGGTTTCGGACGAGCGGTTCGGTCGCCTGGAACGCTACCTGGTCGGGGTCCCCCGCTTCCACGGCTTCCATCTTTTCACTCCGGATGGCGTCCCGGTCTATCGCTTCTGCCAGACCATCCAGGCCGAGCCTATTCTGGCCGAGATGGCGAGTCGGGCGGCTTCCGAACAGACCCCGCTCTGGAAACTATGGGCCTTCGAGCCCGGAGGTCCGGCATCCGGCTGCCCCTTCCCCGGTTTCAGTCCCTTCTATCGGGGCCTGGTCAGCCTGGAGTACTTCGCGCCGCTTCCGCTTCAGGACCAGGCTCCAGGTGGGAATTGGCCCGTCCGCATGGTTGCCCACATCTCGATCGAGACCACCCCCATGGTTTGTCGCCTCGGGCTTATCGTGGTCTTCAACACGGTGCTGGCCTTTCTGTTCGTGATTACCGGGTTCATAGCCATCAATCTGTGGGGCGAGCACGCGGTAAACCGTCCCATGACGATCCTTTTGGAAGCCCAGGAACGCCTGGGCAAGGGGGACTACACCACCCACGTCGACCTGGAGATCCCGTCGGTCAACGAGGTGGTCGTGCTGACCAACTCCTTCAACCGGATGGCTCGGGATCTCCAGCAGTATCAGGAGGCCTTGCAGGAGAAGACCCACCACCTGGAAGAGGCCAACCAGCAATTCCAGCGCCTCAACGAGGACCTGGAGCAGAAGGTGGAAGAGAAGACCCGGGAATTGCGCGAGTTCTTCTCGATGTTGACCCACGACCTGCGCATTCCCCTGGCGGCCATCCAGGGCTACGCGGAACTCCTGGGTCGTGCTCCCCTGAATGAGCGGCAAACCCGCTCCCTGCGAGGAATCCAGAGCGCCAACTCCAGTCTGCTGGAACTGGTCCGGAACCTCCTGGATGCCGTGCGTTTCGGTGCCGGCCAGGTAGAGATGGTGCCCGAGGCTTTCGACCTGGAGGCGCTGCTGGACGAGGTGGTTTCCAACGTGGGGCCTTCCATCGAGGCTTCGCGGATTTGCGTCGAGACGGATCTGGTCGACGGGCGCGTGGTGGCAGATCGGACCCGGATCGGCCGGGCCCTGACCAATCTTCTGGCCAACGCCCTGAGCTACTCGGAGCAGGGCCACTCCGTAGTGCTGCGGGCCTCCGAAAAGAAGGGTCGGGTGCAGATCGAGGTCTGCGATCAGGGGCCCGGAATCGCCGAAGAGAACCTGTCACACATTTTCGAGAAGTTCCGCCACTTCCCCACTCCCCAGGGGCCTTCGCCCGGTCTGGGTCTGGGGCTGTACATCGTCCGCTGCATCCTGGAGGCTCACGGGGGGACCATCTCGGTTCGTTCCCAACCCGGCGCAGGGACTTGTTTCTACTTCGACCTGCCGGTCCCGCCTGAGTCGGGAAGAGACCGGGAAGTCCCGGCCAAGGGCCAGGACTGAAATCGGACTTGGGAGGTGCCGTGCCGATACGCGTCCTGGTGGTCGATGACCACGCCCTTTTCCGCGAGATGATCCTCAACGCCCTGGAGGAGGAGGAGGGCCTGAAGGTGGTAGGCGAGGCGGCTGATGGCCCCTCGGCGGTGGAGGCATGCCAGCGCCTCTTGCCCGACGTGTGCCTCCTGGACATCGAGATGCCGGGGATGAACGGGGTCGAGGTCACCCGGCACCTAGTGCGGACCTGTCCGCGGACCAAGATCGTGGTCCTGACCGCCTATGACGAAGACCACTGGATTTACGAACTGGTCCAGGCCGGGGCCACCGGCTATCTGCTCAAGGAGGCGCCCCTGGCCGATGTGAGCCGGGCCATCCGCGTGGCCTGGTCCGGAGAGTCCCTGATCGAGCCCCGGGTCGCCCACAAGATCCTGCGCATGCTGGCGGGGCTGAACCCGGAGACGGCGGGCGGCTCGGGACCACCGCCCTCGCCCGAACGTTCACGCCTGGTAGAGCTCACCGAGCGGGAGGTCGAGGTGCTGACCCAGGTGGGACGGGGCCTGAACAACAAGGAACTGGCCGAGGGCCTGTTTATCGGCGAGACCACCGTCAAGACCCATGTGGCCAACATCATGGGGAAGCTGGGGCTCCGCGACCGCGTCGAGATGGTCCTTTTTGCGGTCAAGGCCGGATTGGTCTGACCCGGGTAACTTCGGCCTTCGGGTCTGCTACAGCCAGTCTTCCCGGTTCAGGACCTGTCGCAACCGCCTCAGGGCATCCTCTTCCTTCTGGCGGATTCGCTCTTTGGAGATGCCGAACTCGTTGGATACCTCCTGGAGGGTTCGCGAGATTCCATCGGTCAGGCCGAACCTCAGTATCAGGATGCGCCGCTCGCGTTCGGGCAGGCGGGCCAGGAGCCACTCCATCTCACAGTCCAGCATCGGGACCCAGGCCGGGAGCTCTGCTGCCACCAGGTCGCCCAGGCGGGTTTCCTCCTCTCCCAGGGGAGCGTCCAACGAGAGGGGATCCCGCGAGGCTTCCAGGATCTCCCGCAGGCGGAGGACGGCCTGACGCTCTTCCTCCTGGATCCTGGCACGAACGCGGGGGTCCTGCGTGCTGAGCGGGATGCCCAGCGAGCGGGATACCTTGCGCGCCACCTTCTTGCCATCGACGGGAAGCAGGTGGCGTGCCGCCTCATCCAGCGTGGGGGGACGGCCCGTGCGGGCGCTGTGCCGCGAGCTGAAACGCAGGTATTTCTGGACGATTTCACCGATGTGGACGGGCAGACGGATGGTTCGGCCGTGGTTGGCGATGGCCCGCAGCATGGCCTGGCGGATCCACCAGGTGGCGTAGGTGGCGAAGCGACATCCCCGCTGAGGGTCGAACTTGTTCACCGCTTCCATCAGGCCCAGGTTGCCCTCCTGGATCAGGTCCTGAAAGGTCAGGCCCAGGCCGACATACTTCTTGGCCAGGCTGATCACCAGGCGCAGGTTGGCCTGGATCATCTCGGCTCGGGCCGAGCGATCCCCCGAGCGGATCCTTTCGGCCAGTTCGGATTCCTGTTGGGCGCAGAGCAATGGAATGGTCTGGATCTCGCGCAGGTAGACCCCCAGGCTGTTGAAGTCCAGCGGTTCTACGGGACGACGAATCGGGTCTCCGGAGGATCTACGCCTTCCCGACGTCCGCGTGGAGGGGGACAGCCGGGAAGGAGCTGCCGGGGGAACCCGGTTTTCGAAGTCGGGGATGAGGGCTTGAGCTGTCTGCATCGGTTGAACCTTCCATCCCCAGGTTATCCTCCGACAAGGCCACAAGCATCCTACCGTGGGAGGATTTCGCTGGTCGCAGACCCTTAATCGACCTGGGGCATTGCCCCGAAAAACCCCCATGTGTGCTAAGATCGACCGGCCATGAAGACCCCTGCGATCGACCCTGTCGGGGGGGGCACCCCGACGCCTTCCCCTCCCCGTCGTTCACGGTTTTCCCCGGGGCATACCTGGCAGCTTCCGGTGGCCTTCGCCTGCGTGATCCTGGGCATCATGGGCGGTATCCAGTTCCAGGCCCAGAGCGCGCGGCCCCCTGTGCAGGCCGACAATACCCGTCAATTGCTGGAATTGGTCCGAACCCTGGAGGCCGAACGCAACAAGCTATCGGTCGAATTGACCGAGACCCGGAACCGCATGGCCAAGGTCGAGGAGCTTGCCAGCAAGCGGGAATCCCTCAGCGGCCAGATGCAGGAACAGTTGGAACGTTCGCGGGTCGAGGCCGGACTGACCGGCATGCGCGGGCCCGGCATCACCGTCCAGCTCTCGGACTCGGGGCGCACCCCCCGGCCTGAAGAGGACCCCTACTTCTTCATCGTCCACGACGTCGATCTCCAGGCCCTGGTCAACGAGTTGTGGGCCGCCGGAGCCGAGGCGGTGTCGGTCAACAACCAGCGGGTCGTCACGCGTACCTCCATCCGCTGCGTGGGGCCCACCGTCCTGGTCAACGGGATTCGGATGGCCGCACCCTATACCGTCAAGGCCATCGGCCCCTCCTCCGACCTGGAGGCCGCCCTGCGTATGCCCGGAGGTTTTCTGGACAGCATGGCCCAGTTGATCAAGCAGGGAGGTGAGGTCAAGATGAACCGCAGCCAGGAACTGACCATCGAACCCTTTGACGGTAGCCTGGTCTTCCGCTACGGGCATTCCTTCGAGGGCACCAAGCAGGCCAGCTCTCCCTGACTCCCCGCCGGGGCTGCTGGCAGGGGGGCGGATGCTCCAGGACGGCCCCGCTGGAGGATGGATCCGGGGCAGGACAGGTCGGCGTAGACCCCGTATCCTCTCTGCGCCCGGCCGGACCGGTTGGAGGAATTCGTGCTCGTCATCTTGCTGGGAATGCTGCTCGGGGTCCTCATCGGCATCCTGGTTCCCTATCAATTACCCACCCTCACCGCCAAGTACGTGTCCGTCTCCTTCCTGGCGGGTCTGGATTCGGTGTTGGGGGGAACCCGCGCAGGACTTGAAAACAAGTTCAACTTCTCGGTTTTCGCCAGCGGCTTCTTCTCCAATCTGCTGCTGGCTGCCCTGCTGACCTGGATCGGGGACCGCCTGGGCGTGGAGATCTATCAGGCCGCCATCGTGACCTTCGGCATGCGGATCTTCCAGAACCTGGGCTACATCCGCCGAGACCTTCTCGCTCAACCTCCTGGGGAAAGGTCTCCCCTGGAAGACCTGGTCTCCAAACACTGATACATGTAGACCAGGAAGGAACCCGGGTGCGCAGGGCAAACGCCTGACCTTCACCACTCGAGAGCGAAGGTCCCCATGTACGATATCGAAGGCAGCCTGGATCAGCAGATTCTGCAGACCCCCCGAAACCGCCCCACCGTCCTCTTCACCGAATCGCTGGACCCCCGTATCCTGGAAGCGGCCTTCCATCTGGTCCGCTTCGTGCGGCCCGTATTCCTGGCCCCCGAGCAGGCCGTCCGACATATCTGTCGGGAAGACCTCGACCATCTGGACCTCAACCGCATCGAGTTCGCCCTCTCTGAAAGCGCCTTCATCGAACCCGAGGAAAACCCGGACCTGCTGGAGGAGTTCGCAGCGGACTTCCAGGCAGCCACTCGGCACGAAGGGCGTGAGGTCTCCCCTGAGGAGGCCCGTGCTGCCGTCCGTCATCCCGGCCTCTTCGGGATCATGGCAGCCCGCCTGGGTCACGCCGATATGGTCGTAGGCGGAGCGGTGCATGAGCCCAGGGCCTATTATCGCCCCATGACCCGGCTTCTGAACCGCAGCGGCTTCTGCACCGAGGCCGGGGTTTTCGTCCTCCCGGATTCCCACCCCCAGGACATCTTTCCCCACAACATCGTGGTCTTCGGGGATGTCGGGGTGAATGCCACCGTAACCCCGGAGATCCTGGCCCAGATCGCGGTGGGTACTTGCGCGGTGGCCAGAGACCTGATCCCGGAGGAGGTCCTGCCGGTGGTCCGGGGGGTGCTGGTTTCCTACTCCCACAAGGGGTTGGATGAGGGCCCCTCACCCGAGCTGGTCCGCCAGGCCTCCGCCATGTTAGAACCGATCCTGGAAAAGCGCATCCAGGTGGAGCCGCGCTTCAAGTCGATCCGACTGCGCGGCGAGGTAAAGGCCAGTGTGGCCCTGTCGCAGCGCTCGGCGACCTTCTACGAATCGGGAGGCGCACCCTGGGAAGGGGCTCCCACGGTAATCGTGTGCCCCAACCTGGAGATGGGGAACATGCTCTACCATCTCTACGCCATCAGCCATCCCGATGCGCGGCACTTCAGCGTCATGTTCGGGCTGGGGTTCCGGGGGGTGAGCCTGGCGCGCGACTGTAGCCCGGAGGATGTCCGCCTCTCGGTCAAGGCAGCGGTTCTGCGGATGCACCGCTGTGCCGAATGGAAGCGCACGCCACGCGACACCTTCTTCCCCCGGCCTCGAGTCCTGGCCGTCAATCCGGGGTCCACGTCGACCAAGATCAGCGTCTATCACGGCGAAGAGGAACTCTTCACACGCGAGCTCCAGCATTCCGCCGAGGAATTGTTGCCCTTCGAGGGGCTCCCCCTGAGCGAGCAGTTCCGCTTCCGCCGGGACTCCATCCTGGCGACTCTCTCCGAGCAGGGACTGGACCTGGGGGATCTGGACGCCGTGGCAGCTCGGGGCGGAATGCTGGCACCCATTCCCCACGGGACCTATCTGGTGGGTGCCCGGATGCTGGAAGAACTGCGCGAGGCTCGTTGGGGCGAGCACGCCTCCAACCTGGGGGCGATGATCGCCTCCGAGCTGGTGACCGGGACCGACAAACCGGCCTTCATCGTGGACCCGGTGGTGGTCGATGAGCTGCCTGACAGGGCCCGCATCACCGGGGTCAAGGCCCTGCGCCGGCGAGCCATCAGCCACGCTTTGAACCAGTTCGCCACGGCCCGGCGTTACGCCGAGGAAAACGAGACCTTCTATGAGCGCCTGAACCTGGTGGTCTGTCACATGGGGGGCGGCATCTCGGTGGGGGCTCACAAGAAGGGCTGCTACCTCGATGTGAACAACGCCCTGGACGGCGAGGGCCCCTTCTCGCCCCAGCGCTCGGGCTCGCTTCCTGTGGGGCAGTTGCTGGCCATGTGCTTCAGTGGCCGCTACACCCACCAGGAGTTCAAGCTCCTGAATAAGGGTAGGGGAGGTATGATAGACCTCCTGGGCACGGCCGACATGCGCGAGGTGGAAAGCCGTGTCGAGGCGGGCGACCGGGAAGCCGGGGCGGCTTTCGAGGCCATGGTCTACCGGATCGCCAAGGAGATCACCTCGCTTTTGCCTGCTTTTGACGGCGAGCCGGTCGACCAGGTCCTGCTTACCGGGGGGATGGCCCGCTCCCGTCTGCTGGTGGAGAAAATGCGCCGCTATCTGGCTGCTTTCGGATGCGGAGTGACCGTCTATCCCGGCGAGAACGAAATGGCAGCCCTGGTCAAGGGGGCCCTGCGGGTTCTGTCCGGTCGTGAACAGGCACGCACCTATTCCCCTACCTGAGAACCTGGACCTCAATCCAAGAAGGAGTAAGACATGGAACCCATCCGAACCTTGGACCAACTTTTGGAGAGCCTAAAGGGGGAACCTCCGCGCAAGGTCGCCATTGCCGCCGGACACGACCCTCACTCGATCCAGGCGGCCGCACAGGCGGTCCGGGAAGGGATCGCCCGGTTCCTCCTGGTAGGCGACCGCCAGCGCATCGAGTCCCTGTGCGCCGACTTCGCTATTGCTCACGAGTCCTTCACCATCCTGGACGAGCCCGATGATTCCAAGGCCGGCATGCGGGCTCGGGACCTGGTGGTCTCGGGGCAGGCCGACGTCCTGATGAAGGGTCTGATCAGCACGGACAAGTACATGCGGCTGATCCTGGACAAGGAGAAGGGCCTGTTGCCCAAGGGGTCGGTCCTGACCCACATCACTGTGCTGGATATGCCCGAATTTCAGAGGATGCACGGCAAGCTCCTCTTCGTCAGCGACGTGGCCATCATCCCGGCACCGGACCTGTCGACCAAGATCAAGATCACCAACTGCGCCATCGCCGCAGCCAGGAGTTTCGGGATTGACAAGCCCCGGGTGGCCATCCTGGCGGCCACCGAGAAGGTAAGCGAGCGGATGAGCGCCACCACTGATGCAGCCATCCTGGCCAAGATGGGGGATCGGGGCCAGCTCGCTGGAGCTGTCGTGGACGGCCCACTGGCCTTGGATGTGGCGATCTCCCCGGAAGCCTGCGCGATCAAGGGGCTGGTATCTCCGGTTGGAGGAGCGGCCGACGTGCTGGTCTTCCCCAACATCGAGGCGGCCAACGCCTTCTACAAGTCAGCCACCTACCTGGCAGGCGCCCGCCTGGCCGGAACGGTGATCGGCACCACTTCACCTTGCGTGCTGACCAGCCGGGCCGATTCAGAAGAGTCCAAGCTCTACTCGATCGCCCTGGGCTGCCGGCTGGTCAAGGCCTGACCTGAATCCTGAATCCTGGCTCAGTCATCCTCCTCGAAGTGGGTTCCCGCGTAGATATCCTGCAGGACTCCGGTCGCCATCCGGGCGCTTTCCAAAGCGTCTTGCAGGGCCCCACCGTGCATGGCCTGGACGGACTTGATGATGGCGTCGCACGCCAGCGAGATGGCCCGCAAGGCCTCGCGCAGTGCGTAGAGCAGATAGCGGGTGGTCAGTTCGTCGGGTTCGGCCACCTGGTTGGCCCGCGCGGCCGCAGCCTGGAAGCTTTCGCCCAGGCTGGACACTTGGGCTGTCAGGGCCGTCATCGAGATGGCCTGCAACTCCCATTCGGCGACCAGGCCCTTCAGCTCCTCATAGGCGGGAGGGCCCATGGCGCTCATCTCCAGGGCTTCCAGGTAGTCCTGGGTCAGTTCCGTGGGGATCCACCCGTTCCAGAAGGCCTCGGCCAGGGCCTGGGCCACCTCGCTTCTCTGCATACCTCCTCCGGCGGTCGGTGCCGAGCAGACCGGCCATCCGACGGCTGCTTAGGGCCGCCTGTTTCGGAGATGGGGCGGCTTCCATCTCGATATACAATATTTCGGTCGAGGCGGGAAACCTTCCGACGGGGCATTCGAGTCGGGAAGCAGCGAACGCTTCTTCGTCTTGCACGGCGAAGAGGAGGGTGCTACCATCTTCTTGGTCCTCAACCCTGATCCGACTCGATTGGTTCGGGCTCGGAAGGCCCGAGAGCAATTGCCCCCTGCGGGGGGCGCAACGCTCATCAATACTGCATCATGCAATTTGGGAAGGTCAGGGAGGGACGTCCGGGGCCGGCCATGACGCCGGCCCCCACCCTTTCCGCCAGCAAGAGGATCGGAGCTGGCAGCCCAGGCCGGGAGCTTCTTCTTGGGAATCACGCATTGTGACGGAAAGTTGCTCAAGCGCCTGCTGGTGGCCGGGGGACGCTGGCTCTCCCTGCACCGCGGCATCCTGAACCAACTGAACGTCTTCCCGGTTCCTGATGGGGATACCGGAACCAATCTCTCCTTGACCATGCGCGGCGCGCTCTCGCCGTTGCTGGCCCGGCGAGCCCCCGAAAAGGTCGGCGAAGTGGCCCGGGCGGCAGCCCGGGGTGCTTTGATGGGGGCTCGAGGAAACTCGGGGGTCATCCTCTCGCAGATCCTGCACGGTTTTGCCCATGGTCTTTCCACCTGCGAGCGCGCGGATACAGACTGCCTGGCCCAGGCCCTGGAGGCTTCTTCCTCGGCCGCCTATAGTGCCGTGCTTCAACCCCGCGAAGGGACGATTCTGACCGTCATCCGGGAGGTGGCCGGGCGGGCCCGCCAGGTAGCTCGGGGAACCCGCGAACTCTCTGAATTCTTCGCTGCCCTGGCTACCCACGCCCGGGAGGTCCTGCTCTCCAGCCGGGACGAGCTGGCCGTCCTGAAGGAGGCCGGAGTGGTCGACGCCGGCGGCCTGGGACTGGTCTACATGTTGGAGGGCATGCTCAAGGTGACCCATGGCCAGCAACTGGCTTCTCCAGAGGAACTGCTTCCAGCAATCCTGCCGGCTCGTCAGGTCCTGGAATCGGAGATAAAATTTCGCTACTGCACCGAGTTCCTGGTCGAGGGGACCGACCTGGAACCTGAGACCCTGCGGCCCGTTCTGGAGGAATTGGGAGACTCGTTGGTCCTGGCACGCACCTGCGATTTGCTGAAAGTGCATATCCACACCGACCATCCCGAGCGTATCGAGGCCCTGGTCACACCCGGTTCGCGCAGCTTCCGTCGCAAGGTGGAGGACATGCACGAGCAGAACCAGCGTCGTCTGGAGGATCTCGACCGGGGCATTTCGCCGGCCCTCTACGAATCTACCAGCGCCGAATTCCAGGGCGAGCTGCAGTTGATCGAACCTCCTGAGGATTACCTGGTGGCCGCCCGGGGCCTGCCCCCCATGGTATCCATCGCTTCTGGCGAAGGTCTGGAGGCCTACTTCCAGGCCTGGGGGATGGAGGTGGTCCCTGGCGGGCAGACCCTCAACCCCAGCACCCGCGAGATCCTCGACGCCATCCAGAAGGTGGCGGATAGCGGGGAGGAGGTCCTGGTACTGCCCAACAACTCCAACTGCACCGCTGCCGCACTCCAGGCGGCGCGCCTGGCCGAAGTGCCGGTGCGCGTCCTGGACACGAGTTGTCCTTCGCAAGCCGTGGCCCTGCTCAGCCAACAGGACGCTCCTGAAACCCTGGAAGAGCGCCTGGGCGGCCTCTCCTGTGGCGAAGTCACCCAGGCCGTCAAAGACGCTGCGATCCAGGGCTTCCAGGTTCGCAACGGGGACTATATGGCCTTGTGGGGAGGCCGTCTGGCCGGGGTGGAAGCGACCTTCTCGCAGGCTGTTTTAAGCCTGTTCCAGGCGCCCCCCCGACAAGAATTCTCCCGGCTGGTCCTGGTGGCCGGAGAGGATTGCGATCCCGACGAGGTCGAAGTCCTGCTGCTGGAGATCGGCCGTCTGCACCCGGCAGCCCGCGTCGAGTTCCTCTGGGGAGGCCAGCCCCACCACCCTGCCCTGATCACCTTGGAGTAGCCTTTGAAAGCCACCATCCTGACCGATTCTACCTGCGACCTCCCCTCAGAACTGGTCGCGCGGCTGGGGCTGCAGGTCGTCCCGCTATATGTTCTTTTCGGGACTGAGTCCTTCCGGGATGGCGTCACCCTGAGCAACGCCGACTTCTTCCGGAAGCTGACCTCATCACCGCATCACCCCGGCACCTCGCAGCCCACACCCGAAGACTTCCTGCAGATCTATCGCCGGATTCCGGGACCGATCTTCTCGATGCACCTGGCCTCGTCGCTCTCGGGGACCTGCTCTTCGGCCTCCCAGGCCGTGCGCCTGATGGGGGAGGAGGGTGCGCGCGTGCGGGTCTGGGACTCTGAATCGGTGACCGCTGCCCTGGGACTGCTGGCCATGGCGGCCTGGGAGGCGGCCGAGGAGGGCCAGGACTTGGACGGGATCGAAACCCACGTCCGGCAGGTCCGCCAGGACCTGAAGCTGTACTTCACCCTCGAGACCCTGGACCACCTGGCCAAGGGGGGGCGGATCGGTCGGGCCCAGGCGCTGTTGGGCGGTCTTCTCAAGATCAGGCCCATCCTCTCGTTCGCGGACCAGTCGGTGGTGCCGCTGGCCAAGACCTTCGGATTCGAGCAGGCGCTGAACCGCATCGTGGATCTGGCCGCCAAGGACCATCGCCTCAAGCCCCTGCGCCGGCTTTTCGTGATCCACGGCGCGGCCCCCCAGGCTGCCGAGAGGCTGGAGCAGAAGGTCCGCGAGAGGATCCCCGGCGACTTCGAGATCCTGCGCACCGTGATCGGAGCCGTGATCGGGACCCACGTAGGCCCGGGAGCGGCGGGACTGGCCTATCACTCCTGAGGACGGGGTTCAGGAACCCTCCAGCGACTTGAGCTCGGCCTCCAGGATCTGCTGGCGTTCTCGGGCAGCTTCGATCTCGCGTCGCGGCAGACCGCCCATCTCGTAGAGATTCTCCAACTCCGCCAGGTTCTGGCGACCCGCGCGGACCTCCTGGCGAAGCTCACCGACCCGTCGGGTACGCGTCTCCTGTTTGTCGCGCTTGTAGTCGAGGACCTGGTCGCGGAGCCGGGCATCGCGGGCCACCACGCCGTTCACGAAGCCGGTGACCTCGGCCCAGGTGATCCCGCGCTGTCGGGCCCGTCTTTCCACGACCGCCAGCCGGCTGCGGGCGGCCCGCACCTGGTTCTCCAACTCGGCGATCCGCTCGGGGGCTTCCTTCTGACGCTTCTTGAGCCGGGCCAGGGCCTGGAGGGTGGTGGCCAGGTCTGAACGCGTCTTCTCGGCCTCTGCTCGAGACACCAGGCCCTCCTCGACATAGCGGGCCATCAGCGGGACCGCCTGCTCGAGTTCGACCCGTCGCGACTCCAGGCGACGGCGCTCCAGCGCGGCAGAGGCCTTCTCACGTCTGCGACCTTCCAGCTCGCTCTCGGAGGTCTCGAGGCTGTTGCGAGCGACCAGCCAGGTCACCATCTGGGCCTCGCGCGAGTCGGCTGCGAAGGCAGCAAAGGGGGTGGTTGCCGAAGCGGATGCCTGGCCACCGAAGTCCACGTAGTTTCCGGCCGAGTCGCGCATCTTGACGTCCACATGGTCGATCGAGATGGTCCCTACGATGGTGCCGACCTGGACCGGATCGCCCGCGGAGAGGGATGGGCGGATATGCCCGTAGGTCACCTCGGTACCCGAGGCGGAGCGTACCGTAAGCCCCCATTCGCCCTCCGTCCAGGGGGCTACCGAGACCACGGTTCCAGGCCAGCCGGCGCGCACGGGCGTGCCGGCCGGCATGGCGATGTCATAGCCCAGGTGCAGGCCGGGATTCCGGCGATAGCGCGAGACGGTGCGCCAGTCGTAGAAGCCGCTGGTCAGGACTGCTTCGGGGCAGAGCGTGCGCTGTAAAGCCACCAGACCCGTTATGTCTGCAACCTTGCCCTCCGAGGTCGACAGGTCGGTGACCCCGAACCTCGTCCGCAGGGCATCGATAACGGCCGGAACCTGGGTGGTTCCGGGCGGTGCAGCCAGGAGCGGGCTGGCCATCCATACCATCCAGGCCAGGATGATGAATCGAGATGCAAGGCTTCTGCGCATGATGCCTTCCCAGTCTAGCATCCCCCGGGGCTGTGGGGGAGGCCCTCCAGGGCAGGTGCAGGGGAGGTGGACTGGAACGCGAAGAGGCTCGCCGCCAGTTCCCTGGCAGAATCCGGGAGGGAATTCCCGGCCTCGAGCATTGGAGAGACCATGATCCCCCAGAACCAGTTGATCCCCATGGTGGTCGAGCAGACCGCCCGCGGCGAACGTGCCTACGATATCTATTCGAGGCTTCTGAAGAATCGCATCATCTTCGTGGGGGAGGCCATCGACGATGCGCTGGCCAATCTGGTCATCGCCCAACTGCTCTACCTCGAGCAGGAGGATCCGGACAAGGATATCGACATCTACATCAACAGCCCTGGAGGCTCGGTCACGGCGGGTCTGGGTATCTATGACTGTATGCAGTTGGTGAAGCCCGACGTCTCCTGCATCTGCATGGGCATGGCCGCCAGTGCCGCCGCCGTGCTCCTGGGTGGCGGAGCCAAGGGCAAGCGCTTCGCCCTGCCTTATTCCCGCATCATGATCCACCAGCCCTGGATCAGTCAGATCGGCGGGCAGGCCACCGATATCGATATCCACGCCCGGCAGATCATCAAGACCCGCGAGACCCTGAACAAGATCCTGGCCGAGCACACCGGGCAGGACCTCGAGAAGGTCGCGCGCGACACTGAACGCGACTACTACATGTCCGCTCAAGAAGCCAAGGACTATGGCCTGATCGACGAGATCATATCGCGAGAAAAGCGCTGAACCCTTGACCGGAATCGAATCCAGGCCCTCCCCACCGGACCAGGACCTTCTGGCTCAGAGCCCCTTCCTGAAGGCGTGCCGCGGCCAGAAGGTGCCTTATACCCCGGTGTGGTTGATGCGCCAGGCCGGCCGCTACCAGGAGTGGTATCGTGGCCTCCGGTCCCAGCACTACTTCCTGGACCTGTGCAAGAATCCCCAACTGGCCGCCGAGGTTACCGTCCGGGCGGTGCAGGACATTCGTCCGGACGCCGCCATCCTCTTCTCGGACATCCTGTTGATCGTCGAGACCATGGGCCTGGAGTTGACCTTCAATCAGGGCGAGGGACCCGCAATCGCCAGTCCGGTTCGGGATGTCATGGGACTTTGCACCCTGCGCGAGATCGATCCCGACGAACTCGGGTTCGTCTACGAAGCCATCCACCTGGCTCGGCACGAGCTCCCTGCGAATATCCCACTGATCGGCTTTGCAGGTGCACCGTTCACCGTCGCCTCCTACCTGATCGAGGGGGGGACCTCGCGCAATTTCGAGCGCACCAAGGCCTTCATGTTCCGGCATCCCCAGGCCTGGCATGAGCTGATGGGACTCATCGCGCGCGGGACGGCGGGTTATCTGCGCGGTCAGGTCCAGGCCGGCGTGCAGGCGGTGCAGCTCTTCGACTCGTGGGCGGGGGTGCTGGGTGTGGAGGACTACCGGGAATTCGTCCTGCCCCACAGCCAGAGGGTGCTTCAGGCAATTTCCGAGGTCCCTCGAATCCACTTCGGACGGGGAACCTGCGGGCTTCTGGAAGCCTTCGACGAGGCCGGTGCCGACGTGGTCGGGGTCGACTTCCTGACCTCCCTGGCCGAGGCCCGCCAGCGCCTGGGGTCCCGACCCGTCCAAGGCAACCTGGACCCCTCGGTCCTCCTGGCGGACCGGGATTATATCCGCCAGCGGGTGGCCCGCATCCTGGAGGCCAACGCCGGAAATCTGGGGCATATCTTCAACCTGGGGCACGGGGTCCTGCCGGGGACTCCGGCCGAGAACGTGCGCTTCCTGATCGAGATTGTTCACGAGATGACCGCCGGATGAGCCGCAGCCTGGCCGTCGTGGGGGCGGGAATCAGCGGTCTGGCCCTGGCCTGGGCGGCGCTGCGTGAAAATCCTGCTCTGAAGGTTCACCTCTTCGAGGGGAGTTCGCGCCCGGGGGGAGCCATCCAGAGCCGGCGTGAGGACGAGCTGGTCCTGGAGGGCGGACCGGACTCGATGCTCACCGACAAGCCGGCGGGCCTGCAGTTATGCCGGGACCTGGGACTGGAACTATTGATCCAGCCCACCAACGAGGATGATCGCCGGGCCATGGTGGTCCGGGACGGTAGGCTGGTGCCGATCCCCGAAGGCTTTCGCCTGCTGGCCCCCACGCGTCTGATCCCATTCCTCCTGACGCCGGTTCTCAGCCCCCTGGGCAAGTTGCGCATCGGCCTGGACCTGTTCCTGCCCCGACGCCGGGAATCGGGAGACGAGACCCTGGCCGGTTTCGTGGGGCGCCGCTTGGGTCGCGAGGCCTTGGAGCGGATGGCTCAGCCCCTGGTCGGGGGGATCTACGGGGGCGACCCGGAGCGCTTGAGCCTGCAGGCCACCATGCCTCGCTTCCTGGATATGGAATATAGCCATGGCAGCGTGATCCGGGGCCTGCTGGCCGGCATGCGGGGTTCTCGTCAGGGCGGGAATCGGGCGGCCACCCGGGCGGGTCCCCGCTACGGGCTCTTCGTCTCGCTTGAGGGAGGACTTCAGACCCTGGTCGAGCGCCTGGTCGAGGCCCTGCCCCCGGGGACCCTGCGCACGGGCCTGGCGCTGGAGCGCATCGAGCCGGAACCCGGAGGCGGAGGCTGGTGGCTTTGCTCTCCGGGCTTCACAGAACGCTTCGATGCGGTGGCTCTGGCCATGCCGGGTTGGGCTGCCGCCAGGCTTAGCGCTTTCGATCCCATCCTCGCCAAACGTCTGGCCAGCATCCGCTACAGTTCCTCCGCAGTGGTGAATCTGGTCTTTCAGCGTCGGCAGATACCCGGTCGGCTCAACTCCTTCGGCTTCGTGGTGCCCCGGATCGAGAATCGGGTCCTCCTGGCATGCACCTACGCCTCGGTCAAATACGCCGGGCGAGCTCCTGAAGGTCAGGTAATCCTGAGGGCCTTCTCGGGGGGCGCGGGTCGGGAGGGCGAGGTCGATCGACCGCCCGAGGAGCTTCTGGAGGATATCCTGGGAGATTTGCGGGACCTGATGGGGATTCGGGGCACCCCCCTGAAGGTCTGGTCTCTCCGGCACGAACGGGTCATGCCTCAATACGAGTTGGGGCATCTGGACCTGATAGCCGAGATTCAGGACCGCGCCTCGAGGCACCCGGGCCTCTTCCTGGCGGGGAACGGTTTTCGCGGAATAGGCATTCCCGACTGTGTTGCCCAGGCCCGCCAGGCTGGTGTTCGCGCGGCGGAATATCTGGATTCCCTGGCCCGGAACCAGGGAAAAACCGGAAAGTCCGGAGTTTGCCCCTAGTCACGGACCCTCCCCGTCGTGAAGGGATGATATATGGTGCTAGGAGGTCGAGAACACATGGCTTACGATGATCCGATCAATGAAATCGGTGCCAACAAGCCCGCGATTCGTGGAACCGAGGTCGCCGGGGCGCAGTACGCGGCCGAAGCCTCGAAAATCCAGGCTCCCGCAGCTGCTTCCGCGCAGCCGAAGGAGGAAGCGGTCAAGGGAATAGACCAGACCGACAAGTTCGCCATCTCTGAAGAGGCCCAGGGCCTCTCGGCCCAGACGCCTCAGTCGGCGCAGAAGGTTCAGGGACCCTCCGAGGGCGGCGAATCCAAGATGGCGGACGCCCAGAAGGGCCTGGAAGCCACCCTGGCCGAACTGCAGGCCGAACGCGAGGGCCAGAAGCAGGCCGGACAGTAGATTCTGAACTCCGGGTTGCCCCGGCCTGTTCTTGGGCTGGCAGACCCCGCACGAGCTCTCCGGCTCGCTCGGGGTCTGCCTTCGTACGCCGCGGCAACCCGTTTTGGATTGGAGCCTTCCAGGCATGTCCCAAAATTTTCATCCGGCCTGTGGAGTGGATATGGGGGCCACCCTGGCCAAGGTAGCCCTCCGACTCGAACCCGGCCCCCCGGAGTTCCGGCTTCTGCCGGTTGAGGATCTGGAATCGGTCTTGCGGGTCCTGGACGGCGCCCAGAGGGGAACCCTCGGTTTGACGGGCGGGGGGGGAGCGGAACTGGTAAATCGCTTCGCCCGGTCGTCATCGGTCCTGAAGGTCAACGAATTCGCGGCCTGGGGATCTGGAGCCAGGGCTCTGTTGCGTCACAGCGCGGCCGATCTCGAAGCACCCTTCCTGCTGGTCTCGGTTGGGACGGGCACCTCGGCGATGCTGGTGGACGGCATGTCGGT
>JAAZKF010000124.1 GCA_012799975.1 Burkholderiales bacterium | reverse complement strand
TCTGAGGAGCGGAGCGTAGTTGGAAACTACGTGAGCACCGCAGAGGTGCGCCTGACGACGCAGACGGGCCCCTCCCACCCACACCCTGGTGTGGGTGGGGTCTCAACGCCTCGATGGCCGAATGCCACGGTAGGCGGCGGATTCAGGCATAGGTCTGGAACTTGCGCTGGGCGATCCGGGCCACCACGCAGGTCCGATGCAGCATGTCGTCCACCTGGACCTCGAGCAGCGTGCGCACGAACTCCGAGGCATAGTGGGAGGGGTTCGGGCGCTGGAAGATGTCGCTGAAGAAGAGAAGGTCCGCCCGGGCCTGAGCCGGCGCCTCCTGGCGGCTCATCACCACCAGGCACAGCGCCGCCGCCGAGGCCAGCACCGTCAGGCCCCGAGCCATCTCTACCAGGGGTCCGGAAGCAGAGACCGAGCCCACCCCCATGGAGGCCACGAAGAGACTGTTGATCAGGATCAATGTGCCCGCCTTGGCCTGAATCCGCCACCTGGCGCGGCATTCGACGAACTGGACCAGTTGCTGGTTGTAATTGAGCACTTCGCTGGCCTCCC
Source organism: Burkholderiales bacterium (assembly GCA_012799975.1). Classification (GTDB taxonomy): domain Bacteria; phylum Vulcanimicrobiota; class Xenobia; order Xenobiales; family Xenobiaceae; genus Xenobium. The sequence continues at coordinate 3,959 of JAAZKF010000124.1, read as the reverse complement.
GGGCCAGGTTGCGCTCCTGGGGCCTGCCGTCGGAACCGCTGGGTCGAGTCATCGGGTACCCCCTGAAGAGTGTTCTGAGGCGGTTCCTGACGACTGGCGGTGACCGGGTTCACCTGTCCCCGGGGTCTGGCGGGTGGCAGGGGCCGCAGCGAGCCGCCGGGGCGACCGGGATGGTCAACGCACCGGAGGCAAGTGCTGCCGCCATCCCGTTGCCCAGGAGTAGGATGAGGTCCTCAGCTCCTGCTTCTTTCAGGGCCCGGTCCATAGCCTCCCGTGGGGTGGCCACCGGCTCGATCCGCTCCAGGCCACCCAGGGTCTCCGGGTTCAAGTCCCGATTCACCTCGTCATCCAGGAATCGGGTCACCAGGAGCTGCCGGGTCCGGGGAAAGGCAAGGACGGTCCGAACCGCTTCACTCAGGCGGTGGATCCGATCGAGGAAGGTCGCACAGACGTAGAGACGCCCGGAAGCCGGCAGGAGGTGATCCAGGGAGGCGAGCAAGCCCTCGAGCTTCTCTGGGCTGGTGGCCACCGCCAGGATCACGGCGGGACGACGAGCCAGGACCTGCATCCGTCCCGGCGTCTCGGTCACGGCCAAACCCTCCTGGACGGCCGTCCAGAAGGCCTCGCGCAAACCGGGGAGGAGGCCCCGGGAGTGGAGCACATCGGCAGCCGCCGCCGCGTGGGCGGCGTTTTCCAACTGAAAGGCGCCGGGCGTGATCAAGCGGATGGGGCGGACCTCTCCTCCCAGGCGCAGAAAGGCCTGGGAACCAGAAAGCGTGCAACGGGCCTCGAAATAGTCGAAGTGCTGACCGAAGAGCCGATCAGCCCTGGGAAGAGCAGCCTGGACCCCAGGGTCCTGCCGGCCGACCACCAGCGGCGAGTCGGGATGGACTCCACCGACCTTGTGCCAGAACGGACCAGAGCGCTCGCCCAGTTCAGGACGGTACCCCTCGGGAGGCTTCAACAAGGCCCCATGATCGGTTCCCACGGGGGTCAGCAGGGTCACCTCCGGGGCAGGCAGAGCCCCGGCAGGGTCGAGGCGTAGGCCCATGTTGGCCTCCACGACTGCCAGGCCGGCTCCCTGGACAACCGCCGTCCGCGCCAGGATCCAGGCCCTCAATTCGTAAGGGGCCGGTAGGCCGAGTTCCGGTTTCTCCAGGTGCAACCGGGTCACCGCAGGCCGCAATTCGGCCACCCTTTCCCGGAACTCCTCGGGGCTCAACCAACGAAAGCCCCCGGGGCCCGAAACCTGATAGCGCTCGAGGTTCCCCTCGGGGGTCTCCTGCAGAGGTGGCTTGGTTCCCAGTACCACGCGAAGCCCGGCTCGAGCAGCGATATGGGCCAGGAATCGCGCCGTGGAAGCCTTGCCACAAGAACCTGCCACCACGGCCAGGGGAACGGACCTCAAATCGAGAGCCAGGCCCGTCTCGCGCAGCAGCCAATCAAACCTCTTGGAATGAAAGGCGCCGGGCTCCTTGGGGAAGACATGGTCCTCTTCCACCCAACCCATGGCCTCCTGGAAATCCATCGAAGCCCGAGTTCCAGCGAGGGGGTTTCCGAGGGCCTCTGGCGATTCCAGAGCTTCAGGAATCCCGGGACTGTGTACAGGAGGTGAAGGGGTCAACCTGGCGGGCGGACTGGAGTTGCTCAAGGGACCTCCAGGGGGAAAATCCTAAACGAAATTATAAGGTGCACCTAAGAGATGTCAACAGGCAAGCCTGCGCAACGTCAAAACCGCATCTGCCATCCAGGATGGCCGCGCCCAGGCTGCTTTCTGACCTGTCCAGGCCCCGCCCCGGATCGGACGACCTGGGCGAAGAAGAGGCGATGGGGGGATCTCCTGCAGCGGTCGGTCATCCAGGAAACAGCCTGAATCCGCCGGTCTACAGGAGGCCCCAGGACGGAGCCTGGAAGGATGGAAAGCGGAAGATCTCGAATTCACGGGGGCGCGACGAGCCGCTAGGGTTCACAGACAGGCCCAGCTCGGCGGGGCAAAAAATCGGGAGGGGCTGATATGAGAAATCGTACCCCGATCATCTGGATTGGACTTGTAATCGCCCTGGTGGGCCTGTTCCTGTCCGGATGCAAGAAGGCCAAGATGGAGGCCGGCGAGGTCCTGCAGGAGAAGGCCGCGCTCATGTCCGTCCAGGGCCGCGGAGCCTTCGACCAGGACTTCAGTTTCGGTCCCTACCGCGCCACCGAAATCCACCGGGGCTGGACCCGGCGCGAGGCCTGGAACATCTTCGGGTATCGGGATGTCCAGGCCCGACAACGCTTCGAGTTCCGCCTGTCGGGGAATTCGGAATGGGTCTGCAACTGCGCCACGGGCCTGGATGAACAGACCCTGAAAACCCTGGCCGGCGAAAGCTCGACGGTGACTTTTCAACTCTCTACGGACATAGCCTTCGTGGCAACCTTCATGACGCCCGAGTCCAGACCCTGGAAGATGGTCCTTACCCGAGCCACCGAAGACCCTGCGATGAAGGGCTTCCTCAGTGACAAACAGACCACCCTGCGGGTCGAGGGGACCAACAAGTTGGCCGACACCGACATCCCCCTTACTCAGGCTTCGGGCTACTTCTTCCGCCAGGGAGAAAACCTGCTGGGCGCCGTGGACGTGCTCAACGACGGTCGGGTCTTCCTGATGCCCTCCGATTCCGCTGAAATCAGCGACGCCCTGGCCTGTGCCTCCTCTGCCCTGCTGCTCTTCCAGGACCTGAGCGAGCTCAAATAGCGAGACAGGAATAACCGGAAACAGGGGCCGGGGAACGGCTCTTCAGGATCGCTTGCGGCGCCTCCACTCCCAGGGCGGGATGGGATCGGGATCGGCCCAGAGCCCGCGCTTCCGGGCTCGTGCCTCGGCCTGGAGAGAAGCCAGGGCGGGTTCCTGATTGTAGCGCTCGTAGTGCCAGGCCAGGCCGGCCCGCAACAGCTCGACGCTCAGGTCCCGTCCGCCTACCTCCACCCGACAGACCTTCCGGCCATACCTGTCGGTGGTGATCACTCGGACCCGGACCTTCCTGTTGAAGGCCATCTGGGAAATGAAGGTCTTGGCCTTGCGGCAATAGGGCTGGGGAGGACGCATCTCGGGGCAGTCGACCCCCTCCAGGCGGATCCGGATCGACTCTCGACCGCGCAGGACCTTCAGGCTGTCGCCATCGGTGACCCCGATGACCTTGGCCTCGAAGGTCGACCCGGGCACGGCGTGAGCGGGCCGTGGAGCGGCCATCCCGATCAGCAGGGACACCCCGAGAAGAAGACTCCAGCACACCCGAAGCCGCCCCCTGAATCCCATGAGCGTGCTCCTCCCTTCCCAGCAGCCTGGACAAGTGTTTTTCTCCGGATCGTCCCCGGCCCCTGGCGGAGCGGAGTGCGGCTGGCCTGAACCGCTCCACCTGTACCTGCCTGCCCTCGAATATAGATTCACAGACGCTCAGGAAGGCCCTGAATCCGCCGCCTACCGTGGCATTCGGCCGTCGAGGCGGGCCCGTCTGCGTCGTCAGGCGCACCTCTGCGGTGCTCACGTAGTTTCCAACTACGCTCCGCTCCTCAGAACGCACGCCTTCCTGGCATCCAGACCCGCCTCGACTCCCTCGGTCCTCAGGCCAGACGGCGGAATCAGGACCTACCGACACTGCGCGATCAGGGTTCCAGGACCTCGTGTTGCGCTGCACCGGTTTCCGCCATTCCCCGAGCCCCCCTGAAGCGGGCCCCGGGAGCGGGACATTCAGCGCCCGGTTCCGGTTCCCTGCGCCGGCTTCCCCCCCTTGACCGGGGGATTTTCGGAGAGGTCCGCCGGGGGGTCAGTCCTCCGGTAGAAAGGCAATTCGGTGGGCCGGTTCAAAGCGACTCCTGGCCGGGGTCAGGATGTTGGCGTAGGCCGCCAGGTTGCGGTCCTGGAGGTGGTCGAAGTTCATCGGCGTATTGGTCCCATAGGTGATCCGCTTGATCGGATCGGG
>JAAZKF010000123.1 GCA_012799975.1 Burkholderiales bacterium | reverse complement strand
TGAAGCGGTTGAGGGTTCCCTGGTCGACGAAGTTCATGATCACCCAATTCCAGATGACCCCGCCGGTGCCGACCGAGGCCCGGTCCCAACGCGGGAAGTGCGGGGGCAGTTGGAAACGCAGGTTCTTGTCGTGAGTGAAGTTCTGGGTGTAGTAACCTCGGCCCAGGACGTCTCCCTCGACGTCCAGGAATCCGCTGACGATGGCTCCGTTCAGCGTAAAGGTCCTGTCCGGGTTCCTCTCCATGAGCTCGTGATGGTTGGGGTTCCCAGCCATGTTGTCCCAGTCGAACTGGACCGAGTGGTCCAGGCTCATCAACACTGCGTCCAAGCGCAGTTCGTTGTAGCCGTTGCGGTTTCCCGGGGGATTCTTGTCGTTGAGCAGGACGAAGTTCTCGCTGATCAAGCCCAATCCCGGCGGCTTGGAGGCCGAGCCATACTTGATGTCGCTGGTGACGTAGATGTTTCCTTCGCGCTCAATCCGGGCCGGGGGGCTGGGCCAGACCAGGCGGCTGGAAGAGCCCGAGGCTCCGTAGACCTCGCGCTCGGTATAGGGAGGGGTCAGGTGCGGATTTTCGGTGAAGTAGGCCCGAGCCGCATCCGAGTAGATGGTCCCGTTGTTCTGGGGATAGCTCTTGGTCCCGGTGTTGGGTTGGGCCCGCCCCGTGTTGTCGGAGGCCACGATGGTCAGGTTTCCGGTGAAAGGTTTGGGCTCATTGCCGTTGTAGGTGGACTGGACCTCGACGTTTCCGCCTCGCACCGAGATGATCCCGTTGGCGATGTCGCTGGCCGCGCCGCTGTACAGGCACTGCGTGTCCCTGGGTCGAGCCGGGTTCACCTTGTCCACCCGGACGTTGGCGCCATCCAGGGTGACCACGATCTTGGCGAAGGAGGGACGCGCATCGCCTGCCCTGGGCATGACGTCGGGAACGGTTCCTCCGGCGGGATTGCGCGCGGCAAAGGCAGATGCCGGGTCTCCGTTGATGTCGATGGCGACCGACCTCTTGCCAGGAAGGCTGGTGGTGGCCTGGGCGCGGGCATACTCGATGAAGTTGTCGTGCTGGGGAAGGCCCAGCGCCGGGGCCTGGGTCTTGAGGCCCCCCGTAAAGATGTCGTTCAGGCTGTAATCCAGGTCGAAGCGGTTGGTGATGCTGTCGGCCGAACCGGCGATGGTCACGTCCCCGGTAAACCGCCAGGGGGGAGGATTCCGCATGCCGCCATTCCCCTGCCAGAGCTGCACCGTTCCGGCAGTTCCGGGAACCCTGCCCCCTCCGTCGACGCGCATCCGGCCATCCTCGAGATAGCCCTCGGGGAGCCACACGATGTTCCGGGTATTGACGTTGGCAGGGTCGGCCCCGTTGGCATCCCAGGCCCGGGCGTTCTGGATGAAGTGCATGAAGTCCAGCGCGGTCTGCTCACGGACCCGGGCTTCCACCACGCGCGTAGCCAGGAGCTCATTCTCGGGGCTGTAGACCCGGGCGATGGAGGTCAGGAGGTAATGACTGGGTTGGCCGGAGACCAGATATTCCGAGACCAGGACCTCGACCTTCGCTCGCGTCCGCTCGTCGATCCAGAGCTCATAGGGCTGCGAGACGTTGTCCGGGGACATGAAGCGCAGCAAGCGGCACTCTTCGGCGCTGCGGTCCGAGGGGATCAGGGCCGCCTCTTCGGCCTTCCTCCTATCCGGAATCTTGACCTGAGCCAAAGCCGCCCCTCCCAGGGCAGTCCGGCGCTCGCCGGGATTCGTCGAGGTCAGGCGGTAACCGACTGCGTAACCCTCGACGCGTTGCGAAATTGCCCAGTGCATGGCCCCATTGGTGTTCACGCTCATGCCCATGTAGTTGAGAGCGGCTTCGACGCCCCAGTTGGCAGCGTGGAGGGCCGCCTCGGCATTGGAGGAGGACAACCCTGTGCGGCCATGACGGATAGCCAGACCGACCACCGTCGCACTCATGGTGATCAGGAGGCCGATCGTGAACAAGGCGAAGACCAAAGCGACGCCTCGACGGTTGCGTTGGCAGGTTCCCACTCTCATCTTCGGAATGTCCTCCTAGACTCCAGACTGAATCCGGACCTGCGAGCGAAGAGTCGTTTCGCTCTTCTTGGGATCGCGCATCCGG
>JAAZKF010000122.1 GCA_012799975.1 Burkholderiales bacterium | reverse complement strand
TTTGGTCGGAGGTGGCATGTGGCAAAGCGCAAGGTGGGAAGTCCGGCTTTGCTGGTTCGGATGCCACAAGAGGTGATTGACCTGCTGAAGGCCCGGGCCGAGGAGGAATTCGGTCCGGTCAAGACTGCAGGAGGCGCCAGGGCAGGCGGGGCCAGTAAACTGGTTCGCCGCCTTGTCTACGAGTTTCTCGGCATCGAGCAGCCTCCCGAATGGGGCGAGAAGAACCCCGAACATGCCGCCTATCAGCGCGCCCGAAGGGCCCGCCTTGCCGCCCAGAAGGCCGCAGAGGAGCCCTCCGACCAGACCCAGGGCCAAACACCCTAGCTGACCAGGCCGTCGCTGAGCTTCTGAAGGTGGCCCGCGCCGCCGAAGCCCTGGCCCTCCAGGTCGACTGAATCGGGCCCGGCGTCCACTTAACAGCCACCAGAACAGCCACCAACCCGCCCCGTCGGTCCGCTCCGACCTGCGGGGCGTTCTGCTGTTCCTGGGAGCCCTTCTGGCCCACACAGGCCCGCCTGGAGGCGAAGCCCGGTGGCCTGGACCCCTGAAAGCAGCATGACGACTAATGACGACCAGCGCGAAGCAGCAGAGAAGCGAGGAAGCCCATAACCACGGGCTTTCGCCATCCTGCAGGACGGGGAAATAGAGTTTCTTTCAAGTTTGCCGGTCGAAGGGGCTGCCAAGCCCATAACCACGGGCTTCCAGGCAAAACTTGAAAAATATTCTGGTGCCGGTTTTGGTGCCGGTTGCTTGCCTGTAAACCCCTCTTTTTGCCTTCATTTGCTTGCTGGTGCACCGACCCTGAGAAGCAAGAAAGCCCGCCATTTGGCGGGCTTTTCGTGGGGTGAGTGATGGGACTTGAACCCACGACCTACGGTTCCACAGACCGTCGCTCTAACCGACTGAGCTACACTCACCGAATCTTCACTTGTAGCCGGGCTGGCTGGTGGCGCGCCCAGGAGGAATCGAACCTCCGACCCACTGCTTAGAAGGCAGTTGCTCTATCCGCTGAGCTACGGGCGCAGATTGAACTCTCCTGTCAGCCGAGAAGGGGGCGCTGGTCGGAGCGGCCGGATTCGAACCGGCGACCCCTTGCTCCCAAAGCAAGTGCGCTACCAGGCTGCGCTACGCTCCGTCTCGTCTGAGCCCGCCCGGGCTTGACCTAGTATACTTAAGGCATCAAGGCTCGTCAACGGAAGCCCGGACAGATTTCCTTATCCCTTTTCCCGCCGGGGGAAGTCCTTGAACCTCCGCTCGGAATGAGACGGGCCTGGATGTGAGGAAGGTGTGGGTGGCCTCAGGGGAAAGCGGTCGGATGCCTGATTCAATGGCTGGGAGACCGAGCTCTACTGCCCGGGCGGACACCCTTCAGAAACAGCGATGCCCCCGGACGGGCCATCCGCCGGGGGCATTGGCCTTTTGAGAACTAAAGTTTGCCCAGACCCGCCAGGATCTTCTCGGGGGTAAAGGGCCAGGTCCGGATCCAGACCCCTACCGCGTCGTGGATGGCCTCGGCGATGCAGGGGGCCGCTCCGTTGCAGGTGATCTCAGAGATCGACTTGGCGCCGAAGGGGCCGTAGGGGTCGTCGGTCAGGATCAATTCGGATACGAACTCCTCGGGCAGGTCCTGGATCATCGGAACCTTGTAGTCGATGAAGTTCGGGTTCAGGCAGTGCCCATCAGGATCATAGAGCATCTGCTCGTACAACGAGTGCCCGATGGTCTTGAGAATCCCGCCGTACATCTGGCCCAGGGCCAGTTCCGGGTTTACCGGCGTGCCGCAGTCCTCCAGGGCGAAGTATTTCTGGACTTTCACTTCGCCGGTACGCTGGTTCACCGCCACCTGGCAGAAGTGGGCCCCGTAGGGGAACGAGGCCTTGTCGGCGATGAAGTGCCCGGGGGCCATCAACTGCCCGCATCCGGTGCCGGTCTCGGCGAAGTGGGCGATCTCCCGATAGGTAATCGTCTTTTCCCTACCTTGGACCTGGGCCGGGTAGACCAGCTTGAGGTCTTCGACCTTCTCGCCGGTAAGATCGGCCGCCACCTTCAGGATGAGCTGACGCATGTTCTGTGCGGCGTTGCGGGCGGCGCCTCCCGAGAAGTAGGTCCCGCTGGAGGCATAGGCCCCCACGTCGAAGGGGGTCACATCGGTATCCCCGGCCAGGATCGCGATCTTGTTCATGTCCACCGCCAGGATCTCGGCGGCGAACTTCACCGCCACGGTGTCCAGGCCGGTGCCCAGGTCGGTGCCTCCGGAGAGCAGGATGAAGGTGCCATCCGAGAGCATGCGTATCTCGGCGTTGGCCGAGTCCAGGCCGGGAAGACCCGAACCCTGTTGGATGATGGCGAAGCCCTTGCCGATCTTCCAGTCGGGGTCTTCGCTCTGGACGCGCTGACCCCACTGGCTCAGCTCGCGCCCCCGCTCCAGGGCCGGGCCCAGGCCGCAGCTCATGACCTTCTCGGCCTGTCCTGCACGCCCTTCACCCAGGCAACGCAGGATTTCCAGCGTGGCCCCCTCGCGCACCCGGTTCTTCTCGACCAGGTCCAGGTGGTCAATGTCCAGTTCCTTGGCCAGCTCGGCCACGGCCAGTTGCAGGGCGTAGGAGCCCTTGGGGGCCCCGTATCCCTGATAGGCGCCCGTCGGAGCGATGTTGGTGTAGTAGGTGTGCACGTCGAAGGCCATGTTGGGGCAGAGGAACAAGGGCAGGGCCTTCGAGCAGGCGTTCATGGGTACCGTCAAGCAATGCGAGCCATAGGGCCCCGTATTCGCCTTGACCCCCATGTACACAGCCGTCAGGGTGCCGTCCTTCTTGGCGCCCAGCTTGACCTGGATCTTGAACACATGCCGCGTGCGCGCGGCGATGAACTCCTCCTCGCGCGTGAAGCGCTGGAAGATCGAACGTCCCGTGGTCCAGGTAAGATAGGCCGCCACCTCTTCCAGGACGATGTCCTGTTTGGCTCCGAATCCTCCGCCGACGCGCTCCTTGATCACCCGGATATTGTTTTCGTCGGTCTGGAGCAGGCGCGCCACGATCCGCCGCAGGTGCCAGGGCACCTGGGTCGAGGCGTGGATGACCAGGCGATCGCCGTCCATCCGCGTGTAGACCACGTGGGGCTCCAGGGGTGTGCACTGGACCTGGGAGCTCTCATACTCGCGGTCCAAAATCACGTCGGCCTCGGCGAAACCCTTCTCCAGATCCCCGATGCCTCCGTGCACGCTGGCCGCCAGGTTGCGGTGGGGATCGGCGTGGATGGGGAACTGGTAGAGGATGCGGCCATCCCGAGGATCGGCCTGGCGGTTCTGCTCTTCCAGGCCCTCCGGCGCGCCCACCACGTATTCCTGGACACTTTTGTGCAGGATCGGGGCCCCGGGGGCCGAGGCCTCATCCACCGTCAGGACATGGGGCAGAACTTCGTATTCCACCCGCAGCAACTTCTCGGCCTCGACTGCGGCCTCCCAGGTCTCAGCCACGATGGCCGCCACCCGGTCGCCGACGTGGCGGACCTTCTGACCCAACATCTTGCGGTCGTAGGGAGAGGGCTCGGGGAAGCCCTGGCCGGCCTGGTTGTAGTAGATGTCGGGGCAGTTCTTGTGGGTCAGGATATAGACGATCCCGGGCACCTTCTCGGCCTCGGAGGTGTCGATCTCGGTTATATAGGCGTGGGCATGGGGCGAGCGTACCATCTTCAGGACGCAGGCGTCGGGCTCGACCATGTCCTCGACGAAGGCCTTCTCGCCTCGGGCCAGCTTCGGGCCGTCCACCTTGCGGGAAGGCTTGCCTACCACGCGCATCTCCTCGCAGAAGGACGGAGCCACCGGGGGACACTCGAAGTTCGGGTCGGCCAGCCTCTGTGCAGCCAGTTCCACGGCCAGGAAGAACTGCTCGTAGCCCGTGCAGCGACAGAAGATGCCCGAGAGGGCGTCGGTTACCTCGTCCCGGGTGGGGTGGGTCGAGCGCTGGAAAAGGCTCTCGATGGCCACCACCATGGCGGGCGTGCAGTAGCCGCACTGCACCACTCCGGTGTCCACCAGGGCGGACTGGATGATGCTGAGCGTGCGGTGCTTCGAGAAATACTCCACCGTCTGGATCCGACGGCCGTCCAATTGGGCTGCCACCAGCAGGCAGGAGTTGACCGTGCAGCCGTCCACCAGGACCGAACAGGCACCACACATCCCCTCGCCGTCGCAACCGTTGCGGATGGAGAATACTCCGAGTCGCCGGAGCAGGGCGTCGGCGGGCTCGCCGGGTTCGACTGTGAGTTCCCTGTTCAAGCCGTTGAGTTCAAACGCGATCTTCATACCTTGTCTCCCCGGCCCGCGGCCGCGTGGTGGAGGGCCCAGCCGACCAGGGCGGCACCCACCTGTCGCTTGTAGGCGGCGCTGCCGCGCACATCGTCGATGGGGTGGATCATGTCCTTGACCCAACCCTCGAGGGTGTCGCGATCCGGCAGGGCCTGGCCCTCCAGCCTCTCCTCCAGATCGTGCAGGCGCACGGCGGTCGGGGCTACGCCTCCCAGGGCGACGGCCACCCGGCGGAGGGAACCCCGGTTTCCTTCGTGCACCACCGCTACCGAGACGATCGAGAGGTCGTTGACGGTGCGGCTGTGTTTTCGGGTGGCCCAGGGGGCCTCCAGGCGCTGCCTGGGAATCTTCACCGACAGGATGAGCGAAGAGGGATCGTGCCCGGCCACGTACTGCTCGAGGGGGATGACCTTCTCACCTTCGGGTTCCAACAACTTGATCTCCGCCTCCAGGGCCAGAAGCGAGGGGATCAGGTTGGAGCAGGAACGGTTGATGGCCAGATTCCCCCCCAGGGTAGCCACGTTGCGGATGTTGCGGTTGGCGAATTGGGTGGCTGCCCGGGCCAGCAAGGGGGGGGCCTCGGGGTTCTCGATCAGGTCCTGGATCGTCGTGCCGGCGCCCAGGAGGAACTCGTCTGGCATGGAGTGGTATCCCCTCAAGGGCAGGTGGGTGATCTGGATGGCTCTATCCACCTTCACCCCGGGTGCACAACGAGCATGGCCGCCCCGAGAGTTTACCTCGGCCCCGCCGGCCAGGTACAGGCTGGTCGGGTATCGGCGCCTCAGTTCGACCGCTTCAGCCACGGTCGCAGGTTTGTCAAATTCAAGAAACACTGTGTCGACCTCCACCTCGAGCCGAAAAGTTGTTCCAAACCAGGTTTGTTTGCCTGGTTTCGGCGTTTCCCGGGATCGGGCCTTTTTGAAACTACGGGTCAGACCGGGTGCTGTCAACCTTCGCCACACTCCCACACTCCCTGAATCTGTCGCCCGGCATGAGAGGTGGGTTCCTCGAGGCGGGTTCGGGTGGCCTGGAGCATGGCCGGGAAAGACGTGGGCACTGTAGAGGTGCTCCTGAAGAGGCAGATGGGTCCTTCCCACCCGCACCAGGTGTGGCTGTGGTTCGCTGGAGAGGCGGCCGGATGCCACGTCTGGTGGCGGATTCAGGGGAGGAGCCGGGAGGTCTGATCTACGAGCGCGAAGAGGCGCAGGCCTGCGACTTCGACCCGAAGAGCCGGTTGACAAATCCCCCTCGGAGCGACGAAAAGGTGCCCGTCGAATCCCTCGAGCCAACTCCCGATTCTTTCCAACGCCTGACCCTGCTGGTCGGCGAGAAGGGCACTGAGACCCTCCAGAACTCCCACGTGATGGTCCTCGGTCTGGGCGGGGTAGGCTCGTGGGCTGCCGAGGCCCTGGCTCGCTGCGGGGTGGGTCGGCTCAGCCTGGTCGACTTCGATCGGGTCTGCTCCAGCAACATCAACCGCCAGTTGCCGGCTCTGCAGAGCACCCTGGGGCGGCCCAAATGCCAGGTCATGGCCGAGAGGCTGGCCCAGGTTGATCCCCGGATCCGGGTGGAGGGCCTGGAGAGGGCCTACAGTTCCCAGGCCAGCGCGGAGTTGTTGAACAAGAGTCCCGACTTCGTCCTGGACGCCATCGACCAGATCACCGCCAAGTGCCACCTGCTGGCCACCTGTCGCCAGAGGGGGATTCCCGTGGTGACCAGCACGGGCGCTGCCGGTCGGATGGACCCCACCCGCCTGCGAGTGGCCGATCTGGCTCGCACCCGCGTAGATCCCCTGGCCCTGGCCGTGCGCAAGATCCTGCGAGTGAAGTATGGTTTCCATCCCAAGAAGGCTTTCGGAATCCCGGCGGTATTTTCAGAGGAGGAGCCGGTGTTCCCTTGCTCTCCAGGAGATGAGGGCAGCCAAGAATCCGCCCTTCTTCCGGAACTGGAGGAGGAGCGGAAGCAGGTCGTCTACGGCACGGCCTGCTTCGTGACCGGGGCTTTCGGGCTGATGGCGGCCAGCCTGGTGGTGAGGGGGCTCTTGGAAGGCAAGGCCCCACCGTCGGCCCGCCAGTAATCCGGCTCCGACCGGAGCGCGAGCTGAGACCTCAAGGTGCGGCCTCGGTCTATCCGGCCTCCCAGGCGGTCCGGGATTCTATTCCTCCCTGGGCGGCGGCGGTCCCAGCACCTGGTGGAGCGTACAGGGGATCATCCCGTTGTACAGCTTGCGCCGCCGGTTTATGGAGCGGCGGAAATGTCGCGCGAAGTCCGGGTGGGATGAGAGGACGTACACCGACCAGGTGGGGAGATCCGCGACCACCCGACCCAGGGTGGCATACAGCTCTTCCGCCTGTCGACGTTCCAACATCCTCTCGCCGTAGGGCGGATTGGTCACCAGGACTCCGTACTCCCGATCTTCGCGAAAATCTTTGATGTCCTGACGCTGGAAGTAGATGCCCCGACCCTCCAGACCGGACTGGCTCAGATGGATTCGGGCCAGGTCCAGCACCGCCGGGTCGATGTCCGAGCCCAGGATCTGCAAGGTGGTCTTGCGGTCGAAGGCCTCGTCCGCCTCCCGACGAGCTTCCTGCCAGGCCTTGCGCCCGACCAGGGGCCACTCCTCGGCAGCAAAGGCCCTCTGCAACCCGGGAGCGCGCCTCAAAGCGATCATGGCCGCTTCGATGGGGATGGTCCCCGACCCGCAGAACGGGTCCACCAGGAGGCGATCCGCCCGCCAGTAGGACAGAAGGACCAAGGCGGCTGCCAGGGTCTCGCGCAGGGGAGCCTGGGTGTTCATGGTGTGGTAGCCGCGTCGATGCAACCCCGAGCCACTGGTGTCCAGCATTAGGGCGCAGCGATCGCGCACCAGGAAGGCCCGGATCGGGAAGGTGGGACCCGTCTCCTCCAACCACGCAGTCTGATAGCGCTGCTGCAGGCACTCCACCACCGCCTTCTTGACCGTGCGCTGCAGCGCCGGCAGGCTGGTCAGGAGCGATGCATGGACGTGGGCGTCCACGGGGAAGCGGGCCTTTCGGGGGAGGATCTCGGCCCAAGGCAGGGCCTTGGTCCCCTGGAAAAGCTCTTCAAAGGTGGCGGCGGGAAACTCGTCCAGCCTCAACCACACCCGATCGGCTGCGCGCAGCCACATGTTGGCGCGGCATAATTCCTCGGCGCCTCCCCGGAAATGGACCTGCCCGTTCTCGGAACGCGAATCCGCAATCCCCAGGTTGGCGAGTTCCCTGGATACGACGGCCTCCAGGCCCAGGGCACAGGTGGCTACAAGATGCAGGCTCAAAGGTGGGCATGACCTCCGCAACAATGTGTCCCAGGGAATTATCTCCCACCGCGTCCGGGAGGTATATACGTATCCGATACGTCCCTGGCCGCGGGAGTGGAGCGGTTTTCCGGAAAGGGGGCCGGCTTCGCCGAGGAAGGCCGTCCGAAGCCGAACTTCGACGTCCTGCTCGGGTCGCTCCTGGTCCCAGACTTCTGGGGAAGTGGGGGTGGGGGAGGCAGGCGGAAGACCGCGGCTTCTCCGTCTTCGAAGGCGGGTTCGCCGAAACGGGCCTGGGCCAGATCCCGCAGGCCCTGATAGACCTCCTGGCCGTGACGGGGATCCACCCAGAAGCAGTTGGCCCGGTGCAGGACTACGTAGCGTAGGCCCAGATCCCAACCCTCCCGGTAGCCCTTGCGGACCTGCGAGGGCAGGGGAGGGAGGCGGAGGACGGCGGATGGCCCACTGACCTGGCCGGTTTTTCGGGGCAGCCTGCGGGTACCGTAGTCCAGGAAAAAAGCCTCCGAGTCGGCTGACCTGGGGTGCAGCCGGACTCCAGGTGGCAGGACCATATGGTTCCAGGCAGCCAGTTCCTGGAGGAAGGGGTTCAGGTTCAGCAGGAGTGGTTCCATGGCCAGCCCCTGTATCTTGGGATGGTCGTGGTGGATCTGGAGTTGCCAGACGTTTTCGACGTAGCCCAGCGGCAGGTCCACCACGGCCCCCTCGGGTTGGTGGGCCAGGAATCGGCTGAAATGCGGGATCCTGGCTGGAGTCAGCGCGATTTGCAGGTTCTTCTCGGGCCCGAGTTCCAGGCCGACCAGAAGGAGTCCACCCAGCAGTCCCCAGGCCACAAGGGACCGGGGACGTCCCAGGCGGGCCAGTCTGAGGGCCAGCAGCACTGTTCCCTGGCACAGGCAGAAGAAGGCCAGGGGAATCGTCTTCAGGGGAAGGGACCAGCGGTAAAGCAGGTGGCATTGGTCCTGCAGCAGGAGGAAGGGCATGGCCACGGGGAGTCCCTGGCCGTCCGCCAGGATCCGGCCTTGCCATAGGAGGTGGGGCCCCAAAGCCAGCGTCAGCAGCAGGGCGGCAGCCAGGAACCAGGGCAGGAAGCCCGTGCGGTAGCGCCATTCCAGGCCCAGCAGGACCAGGCCTAGCAGGGCCAGCCCCGGAGGAAGCCAGGGAGCGGCGGCCAGGCAGAGTGGCCTCTGGGAGAACTGCCTTGGTGACCCCGCAGAGCCCAGCTCCAGGGAATTCTCCAAAGCCCTGGCGACGGCATTCGCGCGAGAGTTGATGCCGGTGTGGCGATAGGCCTCGGGCGGACTTCGGGTGTCGTAGACCTTCCAGGCCAGGGGGAGCAGGGCGGCCAGGGTCAGCAGCACGGCCAGGGTCAGGCGAGCCAACGTGGTCCTGTGCAGGACGGGCAGTCGGCACAGGACCAGGACTCCGCCCAGCATGGCCACCATGAAGCCGTAGATCCAGTAGACCTGGCTGGTCACGACCGTCCACAAGGCCAACAGCCACCAGGCATGGCGGTCGTGGGGGTCCTCCAGGGCTTGGTACAGGTAACCCACGGCCACGAACATTGGGGCCATCCACAACTGGTTGAGGTGTCCGGCGTTGGCCTCGAAGGCCACCCAGGGCAGCCCGATCAGGACCAGACCGGCCAGGAAGCTGGAGACCAGATGCCCGCTAAGGCGCCAGGTGGCCCAGGCGGCAGCCAGGGCGCTGCAGGCCAGGGCGACCACGTTGACGGCGTTCCACCAGGCGGGCCAGGGCATACAGAGGGGCAGGGGGGCCGTGAACAGGATGTGCAGGTAGGAGAGGTGACTGGCGGCCAGATCCAGGCCGCTGGGGTAGTCCATCAGCGGGGTCCAGAACCAGCGCCCTTCCAGGACCGTCCCCAGGACGGCCTTCTGCATCCACATCTCGTCGAAGAGATCCCGCTCCGGGACGCCCAGGAAGTGGCTATTGAACCGGAACACCAGGGGATGCAGTCGCACCAGGGTGGCCAGGATGTAGGCCAGCAGGAAAAGGAGTCCCCGGCGCCAGCCCAGGGGACCGCCGCATCCTTCGGCCTCGCGGGGAGGAGGGGGAGAGGCAGTCATGCTCCCGGCTGCGGTTCTGTGAAGCCGCTCGGTCATCCTCCCAGGGTATGCGCAGGAGCCGGAAGGCCTTTCCAAGATCACGGCTTCGTTGAACCAGGGGGGCTGGCCTTGGCTTTAGATGTGATTTTACCCTGTCCGGGCTTCCCCTGGGAGGAGATGTACGGCATCATGGAGACAAGCAGGAAGGGGTGCAGGGAATGAATCAACCAGCTCGTTGGACCGTCTTCGTCTGGGCTTTCCTCTTTCTTCTGGGAGCCGTCGCCGAGGCTCGACCCACCGTGTCCGGAACCTTGAAGGCCTTCAACCCCGGGGCGGGTCGTCTGCAGATTCAGCGCGAGGATGGTGTCGTCAAGAACGTGGTGCTGCGCGAGAACGCGGCCTACGAGATCTACGGCAACAAGGTCGCGCCCACCACCTTCAAGCCCGGCATGCGGGTAGTGGTGCGCATCTGTGGTTCCCTGGGCGACGATCCCCTGGAGGCCGATCTCCTGACCGACTACGGTTCTTCTGGCCGTTACGTAACCCGCAGTGCGGGAGCCCCGAGCCACACCCCCAGCGGCAACTTCGCCACCGGGGCCGGGGCCGGCGGGATCAGCCCGGGTCTGCCCACCCTGGGCGGTCCCAGCGTCCTGGGCCCGCTGGGCATGGGAGGCAACTTCCAGGGCTCCCTGACCAATCCCGGCATCAACGGTCCGGTACAGAATTCGGCCTACCCGGCGATTCCCCAGATGACGCCGGGCGCCAATACCGGTGCTCAGCCTTCTCCACTGGGCAGTCCCTTCACCGGGCAGGCGGTGGCCAATCCTGGCGGAGCGGCCAATCCCTACGCTGCACCCAACCCCGGCGGAGCGGCCAATCCCTACGGAGTCCAGAACCCCTACGGCGCGCAGAACCCCTATGGTGCGCAGAGCCCTTCGGCGATGCTGGGGGTGGAACAGTCGGCCAGCGGACCTTCGGTGGCTTCGATGATACACAACTCCGACGATGAGGACGACGAGGAGGAAGGCAACAGCTTCGGATTCAGTGCCAACGCTGGCGGGCCCTTGGGCATGCAGGTGGTCCAGTTCCAGGCCCGGGTCTTGTCAGCGGACCCCCAGAATCGGGTCCTGACGGTCGTGCCCGCAGGCGCGACCTATCCCATCCAGGTCGCTCTGCCTCCGGCCATCCATCCCGTTCACGGTGGGACGGGCCAGGCCGTTCCCGTAGAGTCCATCCGCCCGGGACAAGGCGTGGTGGTGCACGGGCTCTCCAACTCGGCGGGGATCGTCGAGGCCCGCCAGGTGCAGGTCACCCAGTAGTCCGGAGGTCTCAGGAAGGCCAGGCGTAGGCTGCGGGGCGGCGATTGGCCAGGACCGGCATGGTCTGGCGGATCCGGCGTTGGGCCTCCAGATCCAGGTCGGCCACGATGAAGCATTCACAGTCGGGGGCCTGGGCCAGGACCACGCCCCAGGGGTCTACGACCATCGAGCGCCCATACCAGCGCAGGCTCTTCGTCGAGGCGCCCACCTGCCCCGCCGCCAGCATGAAGACCTGGTTCTCGATGGCCCGAGCACGCACCAGAACCTCCCAGTGGTCCCTGCCGGTCCTCTCGGTGAAGGCCGCCGGCAGGGCCACCAGATCGGCGCCTTGCAGAGCCAGGATGCGGAAGAGCTCCGGGAAGCGCAGATCGTAACAGATGCTCAGACCCAGCCCGAGATCCTGGCCAAGTCGGGCCAGGGTGGGGCCCTCTCCAGGGCAGGCCGTCTCGGATTCGTGGAAGGCGGCCCCGGGAAAATCGCAGTCGAAGAGGTGGATCTTGCGGTAGATCGCCACCCGACGCCCCTCCGGATCGAAGAGACAGGAGGTATTGAAGTGGCGGGTTTCGTCGGCGATGCACTCCAGCAGGCTTCCTGCCAGCAGGTGGATCCCCAGCTCGCGGCTTAGCCCTGCCGCCCAGGTGCCGGTAGGGCCGTCCAGGGGTTCGGCGGCCTTCCGGCGCACCTCGGCCGGGCCCAGCGAATTGAACATCTCGGGCAGGACCACCAGCTCCGCCCCGGCCGAACAGGCCTGGCGGATCTGCTTCTCAGCCCGTTCCAGGTTGGCGTCCCGGTCCTGGTTTGAGGTCAACTGGACCAGGCCGACGCGCATCAGGGAACCACGGTGATGGTGACGTCGCGGACGCCCCACTGCAGGCACTGCGACAGCGTCGGCAGCCAGACGTCGATCTTCCGGCCTTGGATGGCGCCGCCGGTGTCGACTGCTCGGCCCCACCCGTATCCGGGGATGTAGAGCTTCGAACCCATCGGGATCACCCGGGGATCGACCGCCACGGTACCCAACTGGGTCCGCGTGCCTCGAGCCGTGAAGCCGCGAAGGTGGTAGGCGTAGGCCTGGACTCGGACCTTGCGTCCCACTCCGGGCGGGGGCGGGGGGGCCTGATGGTTGTTTCCGTGGGCTCGGGCGTTGATGGTCCGGAGCCGGGTGGTCGGGCGGGGACGGGACTCGTCGGCACCCGACCTGGCTGCTGCCGTGAAGGCCTCGGTGACCAGGCTCCCGGCCTGGTCACGGGCCTGGGTTTCAGACTCTGTTGGGATCTGGGGAGTAGGCACCGGATCCGGGTGTGAGGCGGTGGCGGAGGTATGGGCCGCGCGACTGCGGGCCTCATGGGAGTCTTCCCTGGCCTGGGTGAGGCCCGGGGATAAACATAACACCGCCACCAGCGCCAGGGCTGGCAGCACGCGCATTGAGTTCCTCCTCGTGTGGGCCGGTCTTGACCTGGAGCCTCCAGGAGAGCCGGCCTCTGTCATGGTATCTGGTGCGACCGGATAAGAGGCCGACCAGTCGGAACTGTTCGCCCCGGTTCCAAAGCACTCCTCCCCGGGCCCTCTCGGGCGGGGAAGTCCCTGATCATACCTGCCTGTCAGCAGGCGGCTTATCGTCGCGGGAAACTGACCCCCAGACCTCAGGTGGAGATCCGGCGGACTCAGCGCCCGGGGATCAGCCGCGAGGGCATCTCCTGGAGTTCGACCGTGAGTTCCAGGGGCTTCTTCTGGCGCAGCAGGGAGACTTTGACCTTCTGACCTACGGCCAACGAACGGACCCTCGCCTGCAGATCGGCGGCGGTCAGGGTGGGCTGGCCTTCCAGCGAGGTGATCAGGTCTCCCGGTTTCATCCCCGCGCGGTCGGCGGGACTCTGCGGGAGGATCCGTCCGACCACGACGCCTTTGGTGCTCTGGGGCAGTTCCAGGTAGCGGCGCAGGGCCGGGGTGAGGTCGCCCATCTCGATTCCCAGGAAGGGGCGGACCACCCGGCCATGCTCCTGGAGGTCATTGAGGATCCGCAGGGCTGTCTCGGCAGGGATGGCAAAGCCGATCCCCTGGGCTCCGCGGATGATAGCGGTGTTGATGCCGATCACCTGACCCTGGAGGTTGACCAGCGGGCCGCCGGAGTTCCCCGGGTTGATCGCGGCATCGGTCTGCAGGAGATCGCTCAGGGCCTGCGAGGCATCGGCCAGGCGCCGCCCCCGGGCAGAGAGCACGCCTACCGTGGCGGTCTGTCCGATTCCCAGGGGGTTGCCCAGGGCGACTACCCAGTCCCCGGTCCGCATCCCCTCTGAACTCTCCAGGTGGGCCACCGGGAAGGGCTTGGGGTCGTCGATCTTCAGGATGGCCAGGTCGGTCAAGGGATCGGTGCCCAGGACCCGAGCCGGGAACTGCCGGTCATCGGTCAGCGTCACGGTGATGCCCTGGGCTTGGCGGATCACGTGGTTGTTGGTCAATATCAGTCCTTCGGGGCTGACCAGGACTCCGGTGCCCATGCCCTGGGGGATTTCCTCCACCTGGGTCTCCCCCCAATAGCCGGGTCCGAAGGGACCATCCTGGATGATACGGCGGCGGACCCGGACGGTGGTATCGATGTTCACCACGGCCGGTTCAACCTGGGCCACGGCGTAGGCCACGCTGCCCGGGGGTATCTCCTGGGGTCTGGAGGGCCGAACCGGGACTGCGGTGGTCGTGGGGGTCGGTACGGCCACGATGCCCGGCCGTGCTGGGGGAGGCTGACGGAACCAGACGGCCAGCAGGATCAGCCCGGCCCCGACGAGGACCCCCAGAAGGCCGGCCAGAAGGGCGATGAGAGCGTTTCCACGGATATTGAAGCGACGGGTCATTGGAATGGCCTCCAGGCCATTGCTCGGCCACGCACCGCCGGGATGGAGCGTGCATGGCGGGAGGAGAAGGCTACTCCATGGAGTCGGGAGCAGGCTGGGAAGCTGGTCGGTAGACCACCGCAGCCTCGCGCCACAGGCCTTCCAGGTCGTAGAATTCGCGCTCGCGGTCCATGAACAGGTGCACCACGATCACGCCATAGTCCATCAGGATCCAGGCGCCCTCTGGCATCCCTTGGATGCTCTTGGGCTGAAGCCCCTCGGCCGAGAGCATCTCGTCGATGTCGCGCGCCACCTTTCGGGTCTGGATTCGCGTCGGGGCGCTGGCCAGGACGAAGTAGTCGCAGAGGATCGAGACGTTTTGCAGATCCAGGACCACCACGTCATTGGTCATTTTCTCGTCGCACAGGTCGGCGATGCGTCTGGCCAGTTCCAGTGTTTCCACTCTGTTCTTCCTTTCCATTCAGACCCTCCTCGGGTGGGCATTGTTGCAGCCTGCGGGCTGGATTCCTGCTGCCGGGCTCAAGGCCGGTTCGGATGCCGGGGATCCGAGGGGCAGGTACAGTCCCTTCTCGCTGATGTAGTTGTAGACCGGTTCGCTGACCAGGTATCGGAAGGCCTGCCCCGCGCGAATCCGGGCCCGGATGTCGGTGGCCGAGATCTGCAGCCCGGGTATTTCCAACCAGCGGACCTTTCCCCGGTTGCTCAGGCCCAGTCCATCCAAGCGGGCCTCCAGTTCCTGATGAGTGGAACCGGGGCGGGCCAGGACCACGAACGAGTCCAGAAGGTCCAGGAGGTCGTCCAGGCGGTACCAGTCTCCCAGCAGTGAGTCGGCTCCCGCCAGGAAGGTGAAGGCTCGCCCCGGTTGCTCCTGACGCAGGGCCGAGATGGTGTCGAAAGTGTGGGAGACCTCCGGGCGGTCCAGCTCGATCGAACTGCAGGTGAAGCGGGGGTTCCCGCTGACGGCCATACGGACCATCTCATAGCGGTCTCGCGCAGGTGCCATCTCCTGCAGGTCCTGGCGATGCGGGGGGACCTGGTTGGGGATGAATTCCACCCGGTCCAACTCCAGGCGTACTCGGGCCTCCTCGGCCACGTAGAGGTGGCCCAGATGGATCGGGTTGAAGGTTCCCCCCATCAGGCCGACACCGGGCATGCGTCGCTAGTTTTCCACCCGCCTCCGCAAGCCCTGCCCCCTCAGCGAACGAAGGCGTTGGGCATGTACTGGGGCAGGATCGGGTCTTGGGTGTTGGGCCCGATGCTGACCGACTGCAGTGGGAATGCCTTCAGGCTGAATTGCAGGTAGAATTCGTTCTGCACACCCCGGTAGACCAGGCTGGTGATCGAGTCATGGTCCTCGAGGTTGAGCTGGTAGTCCTGATAGGTCAGGCGGCTGTTGACCAGGTCATACACGCTCCAGTGGCTGAGCGATAGCCCCGGGGTGAGCTGCATCTTGAGGCCGGCGTCCACATTGCGCCAGGTCGAGGTGTTGGGGTCGTAGCTGGAGGCAGCGGTGATTCTCCAGTCCGGACCGGGCCGGAAGTCGACCCGGGGAGTCACGGACTGGAACTGGTCGTGGCGCAGGTCGTAACCACCCAGGATCGACACGCTGAACTTGTCCGCCTGGCTGATCTCCAGCCCCCCGGTCAGGTTCTCGAAGGGGTAGACGAAGTCGTGTTGGAAGGGGGTGTAGCCTTCGGGGAGCTGCCAGTTGTAGTCCAGACGCAGAGCGCCCATTTCACCCAGGTTTTGTAACCAGCCCGCTCGGGTGGCCAGGACGTATTGCGATTCTCCGCTGCCATAGAAGAGTTGGCGCAGCCCTCCGCCCACCATGAATCGGCCCGAGGCGTATTCCAGCGTCTGGTCGGGGACCTGCACGCGCAGATCGCAGCGTTGGGTCTGGAACATGCTGGGACTCTCCTGGACCTGGCCAAACGAGGCGGCGGCCAGGATAGGCACGGGCCCCAGGTGCAGGGGGCGGCTGCGGAACGATAGCTCGGGATTCCGGTTCATGAAGAAGGTCTGCTGGCCGGAGGTGTTCTCGACCATCAGCTCGCTGTCGAAAAGTTCGCCGACGTGGCGCAGTCCTCCCAGATAATGGAACCTCTCGGTGCGGGTGAACCCGGTAGAGGCGGTGACCAGGTCGGCGGACCAGAGGGTCAGGAGTTCGGGGGTGAGTTCCTGGTTATAGGAGAGCCTCCAGGTGGTGTTCCGGTCGGGACCGGTCTCGTTGAGGTTGTGGGAGAATTGCAGGGCGCTGCCCGGGGCGTAGCGGGTGGCGCTGAGATATGAGCTGAGGTTGTCCGGTGATTCGAAACCCGGGATCTCAGTGCGGTTGGAGTTGAAGTTCCAGGCGATTTGGGTGTATTCATCGGGGCGATAGTACAGGTCGTTGCGGACTTCGTAGCGCGCGCGGTCGGTCTCTCCGTCCTGGTGATACATATAGAAGGAGCCTTCGCCCTTGCCACCCAGGGTGTAGAAGTGCTCCAGGCCGCGGCCGATCCCGGTCTTGGAGTAATAGTCCAGCAGCACCCGGCCGTTGTTGTCCCGATCGAAGGCATAGTCCAGGGCACTGCGCACGAAGATCCCATCGGTGGAGTTGGAACCCACCTGGGGAATCTGACTGCGGCGGCGCTGGTCGCGGGGATCCAGCGAGAGGTTCAGGGTCGGCACCGTGGCTATCCGGTTCCCGTGCCAGGTGAAGCTGGTGTTGGAGGCCAGCAAACGGTCCCCAGGGTAGATCTCCACGAGCTCGGAGTGGAAGTTGTAGTGCCAGTCGCCAGGCGGGGTGTCGCAGGTGGTGAAGGTGGCGTCCAGCAGTTCGACCTTCTCTGTGGTCCAGTTCACCTTTTCGGCCCAGAAGAAGACGTCGCGGTCCAGCGACCCACCCTCCATGCTGAAGTCTCGACCCTGGCCTGCGGCTTTGAGCATATGTGCGGTTCGGGTTTGGGGTTCCCAGGTCAGGGACTCGGCCGCGATGAAGCTGTCTTTGTAGTAGAAGACACAGTTCCGGGTGGCGGTGATCTGGCCGGTGGTGCGATCCATCTCGAGGCGCTGGCACAGCAGGCGGGCTCCCTCGATGTCGACGGCCACGTTACCCTCGGCGACCAACTTGTCGGGGGTCGAGTGGACCCGGTCTGCGGTCAGGTGGGCGGGTTCGGCGGGAGCAGCCAAGACGGGGGAGACCAGGCATAAACATGCCATCGCCCCGCAGACCAGCCAGAAGATCCCGCTGAGGAAGGCGCGCATGGCACGCCCCTTTCGCACGGCCTCAACCTGCGCTGTCAGTGGCTTGGGGACGGACCTATTCGGATTGGCTGACCACCTCGAATTTGGCGATGTCGAAGTTGGTGTAGGGCAAGGTGGGAGGCAGATCATCTCGGGTGATCCAGTCGTTGAGGGGGTCGTCGGGGTAGTAGGAGGGCAAGGGGCTTACCGCGCCCATCCCTTTCTGGATATGCAGGGTCTGCTGGGCGTTGGAGGCCAACCCGGGTCCCGGACCCATGGTGTCGAGGACCCTCCCCAGGATCGAGTTCTGGTAGTTGTCGGTCGTCACCAGGTGCGCGGTGAAGCGGTTGGCAACCACGAACTGGTTGAGGAAGCTCGTCGATTCCCCCACGTCCAGGACCAGCCGCCACTGCCGGCGGTCGGCCGAGACGCTGCTGGCGGCGTTCAGGCTTCCCGCCTGGGTAAAAGTGAATCCCGGATTGGGCATGTTGGCCTGGCGATGGAACCAGTCTACGTTGTTGCCATCGAAGCGGATGAAGTCCGTGAACGTGTCCAGGTTGGTGACCTCGATGGGCTCTCCCTGGGCGTTGATCAGGATGGCGTAGTAGCCTTGGCCGGTCCGGTCGATCACTCCATTGGGGTTGACCGTGACGGTAAAGTGGAGGAACCGGGGTCCGGAACTACCTCCGGCCACCGAGTTCTCGGAGGGGCCCGAGGCGCATCCGGCAACTCCCAGGGCGCCCAGGAGGACCAGGATGGAAAACCAACCCCGGATTCCGGCGCCGAGCCTGGCAAGCAGAGGAAGACGACGATGTCTGTGCATGGTGGAGAATCCGCCGAAGGGGTGGAGGTGAGCCGAGGGTTCTCTCCCGCGCGTTCGGGCTCCTTCCGCTTGCCTTTCTGGCAGGCCCTGCTGTTGGCTCTCGCCTCGGCTCTGCTCTTGCACCTCTCCTTCCCCCATGCCCGCCTGCACCCCCTGGCCTGGCTGGCTCTGATACCCTTTCTGCTGGCCTGCCGGGGGCAGGGCCTGCTGCGAGGCACCATCCTGGGTCTGGTCCTGGGCATCTGTTCCCAGACCTTGCTGTTGAGCTGGACCTTGCTCTTCGGGCCTCTGGCCCTGGTGGGGGCGGTCTGCATCAGGAGCATCGCCCCGGCGCTTCTGGGTGCTGTCCTGGGACGGCGACGGCCTGGGGGGGCGGTCGGGGACGCCTTCTTCGCAGCCTCCGCCTGGGTGGCCATGGAGTTTTTGCATACGCTGGGCCCGCTGGGCGTCACCTGGGGGATGCTGGGGCATACCCAGGCTCGGGTCCCGGTGCTGATCCAGGTGGGGGCCCTGGTCGGGCCCTGGGGGTTGAGCTTCATCCTGGCCTTTACCAACGCGGCCGTGGCGGCGTGGGTCGTGCATTGGCGGACCTCGGGTCTGCGGGAAGGGACCCGTCGCGCCGGCCCGGCCTTGGCCTGGGCGGCCGGGTTCTGCTCCTTGGCACTGCTCTTCGGGACCTTGCGCCTGGCTTATCCTCCGGCCGCATCTGGCCCGCCGCTGGCCTGGGGCGTGGTGCAGGTCTCGATGCCCCAGAACGTCAAGTGGGATCCCGCTTTTCAGGCCCAGACCATGGATCGGCTGGAAGCCCTGACCCGGCAGGCCGCCGCTCAGGGTGCCCAGGCGGTGGTGTGGCCGGAGACCTCGATCCCCTATCGGGGATTCCTCCAGACTCCGGCCCTCACCTTTCGGATCTCCCGTCTGGCCCGCGACCTGGGAATCTGGCTATTGGTCGGCTCGATCGAGTCCGCAGGCCACCAGGCGACCTTTAATACAGTCAGCCTCTTCAGCCCTCAAGGGCATCTGGTCGGGCGCCACGACAAGCACCGCCTGGTCCCCTTCGGTGAGTTCCTTCCGTGGAAACGCTATCTGCCTCCGCTTCCTCAGCTTGACCTGGTCATGAACTATAAGCCGGGGCCTCGACCCCATCCGCTGGATCTTGGAGGTACTCCCGTGGGAGTGCTGATATGCTATGAATCAATGATCAGCCACCTGCCGGCGGACCTGGCCGCTCAGGGAGCCCGTTTCCTGCTCGTCCCTACCAACGATGCATGGTTCGGCGAGACCACGGCCGCCGCCCACCATTTCGACATGGCGATCCTGCGCGCCGTGGAGACGGGATGCCCGACCATCCAGGCCGGTAATACCGGGATCTCGGGCTTCGTCTCGGCGACCGGGGAGGTCCTCTCCGAGACCAGGCTGATGGAACGAGGCGTCCGGGTGGCCAGGCTGGTGCCGATCTCTGGGGAGACGCTTTATACCCGTATCGGGGATCTTCTGGCCTGGGCCTGCGTGGCTTGGACCCTTCTGGCCGTTCTGGCAAGCCTCTCGCCCCGCAGCGGAGAGGGTCAGACCACCTGACCGGTCCTGTGG
The DNA here is from genome assembly GCA_012799975.1 of Burkholderiales bacterium. Lineage (GTDB taxonomy): Bacteria > Vulcanimicrobiota > Xenobia > Xenobiales > Xenobiaceae > Xenobium. The sequence goes on along the minus strand of JAAZKF010000122.1, from coordinate 18,074 downwards.
CGGGTCCGCAGAGGAGATGGGGGGGGCTGCGAGAATCCCGGGGCGCCGGTCTCACCGACCGCAACCCCATTGGAGTGCAACATGTCCATCTTCGATGAACTCACCCGCCTCAAGGACGAGGTGACCAGCGAGATCCGCGGGGCTTCAACCCTGGAGGTTTTGGAAGAGACCAAAATCCGGGTCTTCGGCCGCAAGGGTGGAGCCCTGACCACCATCCTCAGGGGCCTGGGTTCCCTCTCTGCGGAAGAACGCCCCGAGGTAGGCCGGCAGGCCAACGAGATCAAGGAGTTTCTCGAAGGCCTCCTGGCCGAGCGCCAGGCCGAGCTGCGCGGCGAGGCCCTGGAAGGGCGAATGCTGGAAGAGCGGATCGACGTGACCCTCCCCGGGTGCTGGCCCCCGCCGGGACGCATCCACCTGATCAACCAGGTGATCCGCCAGATCAAGGATATCTTCCGAGGGCTGGGCTTCGGCGTGATCCGGGGGCCTGAGGTCGAGACGGATTTCTACAACTTCGAAGCCCTGAACATCCCGGCCGACCATCCCAGCCGGGAGATGTGGGACTCCTTCTTCCTGCGGGAGGGCCTGCTGCTGCGGACCCACACCTCTCCGGTCCAGGTCCGGGTCATGGAGGCCTCCGAGCCCCCCGTGCGCATCATCGTGCCCGGGAAGTGCTATCGCCGGGACGCGGTGGATGCCACCCACTTCTGGGAATTCCACCAGGTCGAAGGCCTGCTGGTGGACGAAGGCGTCACCTTCGCCGACCTTAAGGGCACCTTGGAGGTCTTCGCCCGCGCCCTCTTCGGAAAGCGGCGCCGGGCCCGCTTCAACCCGTCCTACTTTCCCTTCACCGAGCCTTCAGCCGAGGTGATGGTGGACTGCTTCCTGTGCGAGGGAGCCGGCTGCCGGATGTGCAAGAATAGCGGCTGGATCGAGATCATGGGTTGTGGGATGGTCCACCCCCGGGTCCTGTCTCGGGTCGGCTACGACACCGAGCGCTACACCGGCTACGCCTTCGGGATGGGGGTCGAACGGATCGCGATGCTGTCTCGAGGCATCGACGACATCCGTCTGCTCTTCGAGGGCGACGACCGCTTCCTCCGACAGTTCTAGGATAAAGAGGCTCTATCAATGCGCGTTCCCTGCACCTGGCTTCAGGACTACGTCGATTTCGAGGGCACGGCCGAGCAGGTCGCCGAGATGCTGGCACAGGTCGGTGTCCCGGTCGAATTGATCGAGCGCGAAGGCGCCGAGATCACCCACGTTATCACCGGTCGGATCCTGAGCGTTGAACCCCACCCGGACGCAGACCGCTTGAAGGTGACCCGGGTCGATGTCGGTTCCGGGACTCCCTTGCAGATCGTCACCGCCGCCCCCAACGTGCGCGTGGACCAGGTGGTGGCCGTGGCGACCCACGGAGCCCTGCTGGCGGGTGGCCTGAAGATCAAGAAGGGCAAGTTGCGGGGCGTGGTCTCAGAGGGCATGTTCTGCTCGGCCGCCGAGCTGGGGATCGACTCGGAGGACCTGCCCGTCGAGCAGCGTGAGGGTATCCTGGATCTGGACCCCGGGGTTCTGCCCGGGCGCGAAATCCAGGAGGTGCTCCGCCTGGCTGAGGAAGTCCTGGTCCTGGAGACTTTCGCCAATCGTTCCGATCAGTTGGGTCTGCTGGGTGTGGCCCGCGAACTGGCCGCCAGGCTGGGGCACCCCTTGAAAATGCCGGAGGTCCTGCCCCAGGACGACGCCCCCGAACCCTCGGGAAACCTGGTAGAGGTCCAGGACCTGGAAGGTTGCCCCCGCTATATCGCCCGGGTGATCGAGGAGGTCCAGGTAGCCCCTTCCCCTTCCTGGATGGTGCGTCGCCTGGAGTCGGCCGGGATGCGGTCCGTCAACAATGTGGTGGACATCACCAACTACGTCATGCTGGAAACCGGCCAGCCCCTGCACGCCTTCGACCTGGACCGCCTGGCCGAGGGGCGGGTCGTGGTGCGCCGCTCGCGACCCGGCGAGCGCCTGACCACCCTGGACGGAGACGAGCATGAACTGCCTGCCGGGACCCTGGTCATCGCCGATGCCGAGAAACCGGTAGCGATAGCCGGTGTGATGGGAGGTCTGGACAGCGAGATCGGCCCCGAGACCCGGCGCATCCTCCTGGAATCGGCATGTTTCCATTCCGGTACTGTCCGCCGTGCCTCCTTGCACCTGGGTTTGAGAACCGAGTCCTCGCGCCGTTTCGAGAAGGGTATGGATCCCCAGCGGGTGGTCTTGGGTTCAGCCCGAGCCGCCCATCTGTTGGGGAGCCTGGCTGGCCGAGTCGTCCCCGGCCTGGTGGATCGGGGGGCGCAGCCCCAGCCTCCTACCGAGATCATGCTGCGTCCCGCCCGGGTTCGCCAGGTCCTGGGGATCGAGATCCCCGTCGATCGCATCCGCGCCCTGCTGGAGGCCCTGGAGTTCTCCTGCACTCCGGAGGAGCCGGGCTTGAAGGTCCGGGTCCCCTCGCACCGGCAGGACGTGCTGGAGGAGGCCGACCTGATCGAAGAGGTGGCCCGGCACTACGGCTACGACAACCTTCCGGTGACGGTGCCCCATGGCGAGCCTCAGGGCGCCATGCCCGCAGAGGATGAACTGGAGGAGTGGGTCCGCGACTCCCTGGCCCGCCTGGGGTGGAGCGAGCTTCTGACGCCCTCCCTGCACCACCCGGAACTCCTCGAGCGCTACCGCCTCGAGGCCCAGCCGGCCACGGTGATGAATCCGCTCAGCGAGGACCAGCGGGTCCTGCGGCCGGCACTTTTCCCGTCGCTGGTCGAGGTGGTGCGGCGGAATCTGCGGGTGCGCAATCGCGACCTGTGCTTCTTCGAGATCAGCCGGGTCTTCCACCCCCAGGGACAGGAGGTCCTGGAACCCCTGCGCCTGGGCCTGGCTCTGTGCCGCCCGGGGATGGGTTTCCTGGACCTGAAGGGGGCCCTCGAACAACTGGCTTTGATGGCCGGGTTGGATTTCGTTTTCGAGTCGGCCCCTCAGGCTTGGTTACACCCGGGGCGGGCTGCCCGGATCCGGGTGGGCGAACAGATACTGGGCTGGGCGGGCGAGATCCATCCCCACCTGGCCGGCGAATTGGACCTGGAGACGTCGGTGGCCCTGGCCGAGTTGGACCTGGACCTCCTTTCCGGCCTGCGCTCGCCCGCGCGGTATCGGCCGATCTCGCGGTTCCCTGAAGTGGAGCGGGACCTGGCCCTGCTGGTCGCCGAAGAGGTCCCTGCGGGGACCCTGGCCGGGCGGATGGCCCAGGCCGGGGGGGACCTGGTTCGGGCGCTGGTCTGCTTCGACGTCTACCACGGAGCCCAGGTTCCCGAGGGGCACAAGAGTCTGGCCTTCCGGGTGTTGCTCCAGGCTCCCGACCGCACGCTTACCGAGGATGAGATCCAGCGCGTCTTGCGAAGAATACTGAAAATGACCGAGCGGGAATTCTCGGCTCGCCTGCGGGATTGACCCTTTCCTGAAACCTGGGCTGATTCCGCTGGCTGGAGGAACCGAATGACCTGGGTGGACATCTTCCTGCTGCTGCTGATTTTCTTCTTCGGGTTCGGCGGCTATCAAAGGGGTCTGGTCCGGGAACTCTTCGACTTGGTGTTCCTGGGCCTGGGCCTGGGCTTTGCCCTGCGCTTCTTCGTGCCGCTGGGAACAGCCCTTCAGCGTGTGAGCGGAGCCCCGGGGCCGAACTGCAAGATGATCGCCTTCCTGGTGATCTTTCTGCTGATCGCTCTTCTCGTCCTGAGCCTGGGTATGCACCTGGACCAGATGCACGTCCATGACTCCTCGGCTCCCCGCTCCGTCAAGTTCGGCCTGGGTGCCATCCTGGGGGCTTTGAAGGGCCTGTTCATGGCCTGGCTCTTCCTGCTGGCCTTGCACCATCTGCCCTTGCTGGACCCCTCGACACGGAAGGCCTTGCACACGGCTCCGGTGGCCCAGGCCGTGCAGGGACTTCAACCCACCTTCGTGGTCCTGGGGCGGGCCTTGATTCCAAAGGACACTGCGGTATGGCTGATCCCTGAGCTGGAAAGGCGCTTTTAGATATGTGGATGCGGTGGCTGACCCTGCTTTTGCTCCTGCTGATCCCTTGGGCAACCCAGGCGGCTCCGAGTCCGGCTGTGCGCCTGGCTCGGGATGACCTGGCCCTGTCCCGCCTGCTGGTCTGTCAGGAGCGGGAGATGCAGGTCGCGGCCCAGGCTTTGGAGGATTGGGCGGCCGGGCGTATCTCCGGAGACGAGGCGCTGGTTTCAGCCCGTCGCAGCGAGTCACGCTGTCGCAACCTGGAAGAGGAGATCCACCAGCGGGCCCTTACGGCGGAAGCTTCGGTGGCCGCTCCCGCCCGCCGGGCAGCCCGCTCACGTGTGGAGATGGTCGCTCAGCTTGTGGCCCTGCTGGCCAAGGGGCGGGCCTCCCGGGCCGACCTGATGGCTTTCAACCAGCGCCAGGCGGACCTGGCGGCAGGCAGTCTGGAGAACTGGCTCCGGGGTCGTCAGGCTGCCACCCATCGCATCCTGACCATGAATCCGTCGGCCCGGCTGGCGGCCTATTATCGCTGGCAGCGGAGCCTCCTCCCCTTGCAGTTGGAGCAGGTTTCCCTGGGCCGTCAGATTCAAAAAGTCCTGGCCCAGTTGGGTGCGGGCCGAATCCCCCGTCCCCCGGGGCTGTCGGCCCGGGCGCAGGAATTGCAGGGGCGCGTCGCTCGACTCAAGGGGGATCCGGCCCTGGCGAAAGCCGTTAAGGCTGTGCATCAGGAGGGAGAGAGCCTGGTGCGCCTGGCTGAGGCGGTCGAGTTGATGCTCAGCGATCCCGGACCGGATTCCAGCGCCCGGGTCAAGCGCTTCGGCAGCACGCTCCAGAAGGATTCGGCGCGAGCCGAGGAAGAGTCCCTGGAGGCCTTGGCCCGCAGCCTGGGAGATTAGGAGGGGGGACCTGCCCGACAGATGTCCCGAATTCCTCCCGACCTGATCAAGGAACTGCGCCGGCTCACCGGAGCTTCGGTGGTTGACTGCCGTCGCGCCTTGGAGGCCAGTGCTGGAGATTTGCACAAGGCGGCCTCGCTCTTGAGGCTGCAGGCCCTGACCACGGCTTCTCGCCAACCTCGGATCATGGGCTCGAACGGGGTGGTGGCGGTTCACGCCTTGGAGGACGGATCCGCCGGCAGTTTGGTGGAGATTTCCTTTGAAACCCGACGGGTCGTGCGGGGAGAGCGCTTTCGCCAGTTCGTGCTGGCCCTGGCTCGACAGATCGCGCGTTCTCCGGTGAATTCCTTGGAAGAGCTCCTGGAGGCCCCCTTGCCAGGACCCGGAACCCGGGTGTTGGATGCCTTGGGGGACTTGATCCTGCGTTCCGGAGAGGCTTTCGGGATTCGCCGCTTCCATCGGATGGAGGCCCGCCTGCCGGGTGTGGTGGCCGCCTATTCGCATGGGTCGGGATCGCTCGGCCGCCTGGGGACGCTGGTGGAGGTTTCGGGTTCACAAGCTCTGGCGGCGCGGCGTCTGGCCCGCGAGTTGACCTTACAGGTCAGCTTCCACAGGCCGCCCTATCTCTACCGTCAGGATGTGCCCGAGCCGCGTCTGGCTTTCGAAAGGGAAGCCATCTTGCGTCGGTTTGAGCGGGATGTAGGACGGGGCTCGAGCCCCGACGCGCTGGCGGACGAGATCATGAGCAACAGTTTCTTCCGCACCGCCGTACTCCTGGACCAACCTTGGGTGCGTGAGACCTCGCGCACCGTGGCCGATCTGGTCGAGGAGTGCTCTGCCGAGGCCGGAGCTCCGCTGCGGGTTCGCCGCTACGTCCTCTTTGAGGCGGGCGCTCCGCTGGAAGAGGTCGTCTCCCCGGACCACTAGCAGCCTGTGGGCGGGCCGGCGGATTCAGGGTAGGGGAGAGAACTTGTGTTATGATGGGGGAGCTTTGGATAAAGAAACCGTCCTCGTCCCTCTGGACCCTGAACCACCGGACCACTTCTCGCGGAAGCGGCGTCGGCTGGTCTTGGTCGGCTTGGCCCTGGGAGGCCTTCTGCTCTTGTCGGGAGTGGTAGGATTGTGGCTGGCGGAACGCTTCTTCCCGCCGCGCCTGGAGCCGATTTCCACCCTTCCATCTCCTGCTCCCAGCCCGCTCTCCGGAGCAGAAACGGTAATGGACCCGGTCACACGCCAGCCTTTGGACCCGACCCACGCCGTCTATCAGGTGGACCTGTACGGAACGACGTTCTACTTCGCCAGCCGCGAGACCCTGGACCGGTTCCGCGAGGACCCGCTGCGCTACGTCCAGCCCCGGGTCCGCATCCGGGTCGACCTGACGGATCTGGGGGAAGAACCCGGATCTGGGTCGCAGACTCCGCGAGATCCCGGGTCGGAAGCAGGCGACGCCTGGATGGATCCCGAGGGCCCGCCTCCTCCCATCGAGGCGGATCGGCCAGGAACCTCCCGAGCTGGCCTTCCTGGGGCCAACGAGCCGTTTGAATCCCCTCTTCCAGGGGAAGCACCCCCACCAGATGAGATCGGAGACCCCGAACCGGCCATTCCCGACGGAGAGCCCGGCTGGCTCCCCGGTCCTGGTTCCAGTCTGCCTGATCCTTCCCCCGAGTCGAATAACCCCGCGACCGTGGACCCCGGTGGGGAGGACATCATACTGGACGAGAGGGCCCCCTGAGGCCAGACGAAGATGCCACAGATCGAAATATACACTTGGACCTTCTGTCCCTACTGCGTTCGAGCCAAGGCCCTGCTGGACGACAAGGAACTGACCTACACCGAGTACGTCATCGACGGGGATGAAGAGGCCCGCGAGGCCATGAGCCGAAGGACCGGTGGGCGGCGCAGCCTGCCGCAGATCTTCATCGACGGCCGGCACCTGGGCGGATGCTCGGAGCTCTACGCCTTGGAACGCGCGGGGACCCTGGACGTGATGCTGACCCCCTGAGGTCGCTTCAGTCGAAAGAAGCCAGGGCTTCTGCTTCGCTGGGAAAAACCCGGAAGCTGTCCAGCATCCCGATCAGTTCGAAGATGCGCAGGACCCTCTCGTTGGTGCATACGATGGCCAGGCTTCCGCCTTGGTCCTGCAACTGTCCCGAGGTGTTCATGAGGATGCCCAGGCCGGTCGAGTCCAGATAACCGACATCCTCCAGGTCCACCACCAGATATTTTTGGCCTTGCTCCATCAGGTTGAGGAGGCATTTCTGGAGCACCTGGCTGGTGTACAGGTCGATCTCGCCGTTCACGTCCACGACCTGGGCCTTGCCTGCCGGGCGAGTGTTGACCTGGATTTCCAGATGGCTCTTCATCGCGTGTCTCCTACACTTGACTGGGTCGGGGGCGGGACCTTCTCGGCCCAGGGGAGGCGAATTAGCGCTCGAGGTCCTGCTATCCTTCCTGGGCCCCTGGAACTGCAAAGCAGGGATCCGGCTTCCCAGGGGAAAGGTCAGGGCCGTCTCGGAGGGGTCTTGCGGCGTCTTCGGGGCCGGGGCCGGGCACCCATCCTGAAGCACACGGAGGCCATAATGGCCGTTCACATCCTGGAACACCCCCTGATTCAGCACAAACTTACGCTTTTGCGTGATTCTTCTACCGGCTCGAAGGACTTCCGCGAGTTGGTCCAGGAGGTGGCCACTTTGATGGCCTATGAGGCCACACGCGACCTGCCCCTGGAGGATCAGGAGGTCTCGACTCCGCTGCAGAAGACGACCGGGCGGGCCATCGTCGGCAAAAAGTTGGCCATCGTGCCGATTCTGAGGGCTGGCCTGGGTATGGTCCAAGGCATCGAGAGGCTGATCCCGGCTGCGCGGGTAGGCCATATCGGGATCTACCGCGATGAGACGACCTTGCGTCCCGTGGAATACTTCTGCAAATTGCCGGTGGACCTGGCCGAGCGCGACATCCTGTTGTTGGACCCCATGCTGGCTACCGGAGGGTCGGCGGTGGCGGCTATCCATTTCCTGCTCCGCCGGGATGCTCGTCCTGAAAGCATCAAGTTCCTGTGTTTGGTGAGTTGTCCGCAGGGCATCCAGACCCTACAGCAGGCCTACCCCGAGGTGGAGATCTTCACAGCGGCGGTGGACGAGGGTCTGAACTCGCGCGGCTACATCCTGCCGGGGCTGGGGGATGCGGGCGACCGCATCTTCGGGACCATGTGATCGGGATGCGCCGTCTGCTCCTGATGCTCTGCCTGGTCTTTGGGGCCCTACCGGCGGGGGCCTGGGAGAATGCCGACCTGGGTGTCCGGGTCCCCGACCCGCCCGGTTGGGAAGTCCGGGAAGACCCCAATCCCCGAGTCCTGGTCCGCTACCACGCCCCCCCGGGGCCGGGTCCGCGTCCCAGTTTGTGGGTGCACGCCCGCGAGACCCAGGCCGAGCTGGACCGTTCGCTGGCGCTGGAGGTGGTCCGTGCCCTGGCCGCCCGACTGGAGGGCTTCAAGCTGCTGGGAAGCCGGACCACCCAGGTCCAGGGCCTGCCCGCACACCGACTGGGTTATCGGGCGGGACTGGCCGGGCACGAGTTCCAGGCCACCCAGGTCTTCTGGGTTCGGGATGGTCGGCTATATGTGGTGACCTTGACCGGTCCCCTGGACCGCTATTCCAGCCTGCTCCCCGTCCTGGACCGGACTTTGGAGGAGATCGAGTTCTTTGAGCCCGCCCCGGCGGCGGGCCAGGGCTGATCTGCCGCTCGGGCCCTGGTGCTTTTCGGCGCCGTCTTCGGACGCGAGTTGGATCACGATGGCCTGCGGCGACCTCCGACCAGATTTGAGGCTGCCAGGCAGGATCAGGGGAGCTCGCCCCAGACCATGGGATGGTCGGAGAGCCGTTGACCGGTCTGGTCGCGAAGGGTGGCGTGGCCCGTTTGGAGGCCTTCTGCGCCCCGGCTGGCCAGGAAGTCGATGCTGGCCCCCTGCACGTCGAAGCCGCGCTCGAGCAGTCGCTGCGGCGCCGGGTCCTGGAGACGGTTGTTGAGATCCCCGCCGCCCAGGATGGTTTCGCCTGGACGGGCCTGGGACTCCAGGAAGTCTACCAGGCGGACCTGTTCGGCGGCCCGGTCGGAGGGCTTGGCGGCACCCGTCGACAGATGGGTGTTCCAGACCATGACCTGACGCCCGTCGGGCAGGACCAGGTGCACCGCCTGGACCTGTCGGGGTTCCTGGCCTCCAAAGCGGCCCAGATGGCCCACCGCGTCGACCAGTCCGTCGACTTCCGAGTTCAGGATGCTCTTGGCCTGGCCGGCTACCTGCAGGTCGGGATGGACCAGGATCAGGTTTCCCTGGGTGGAGGTGGTCTGGGCGTAGTAGCCTACCATCCCGGTTCCGTCCACCAGACTCCGGGCCTGCCAGGGCGGGACCTCCTGCAGCAGGACCACCGGGGCCTGCTGGTCGTTGATCTCCTGCAGCATTAGTGCGGATTGGTCCCGCGAACCGTCCTGGTTGGGGCTCTGGAGGTGGTGGAGGTTCCAAGAGACCACCCGCAACCCGCCCTCCGCGGGGAGTTCGGCGGGTTTGAAGTTCCCGGCGGGCTGGAGCACCCGGCTCTGGTCGGAGACCAGGTCCTGCACGGTCTGCGTGGTGTGGGCGGTTCCCTGGATCTGACGCCAGACGGTGGCCGAGTCGGTGGCGGCCTGAGGCGAGACGCAGACTCCCTCGCACGAGATCGAGATGGGGGCGGTCTGTCCTGGACAGATCGGGGCCTGGAGCATCACTGTCCCCGCTACTCCGCCGGCCACTCCGGCCAGGGCCAGCCCGGCCAGGACGGTGGAGAGGACCTTGCTCTTCCAGCCGTAGGAAGGTCGGGCTCCAGGTGCCTTGGGTGCCTCGGGTGCCTCGGCGGTGCAGGCCTGGAAGGTGTCCTGGGGGACGGATGCCTCCGAGGAATTCCCAGGGACCCGGGTGGAAGGCGACGTGGTTCCGGGAGGAGACGAGAAGAGGGAAAGGCGGGGATGCGGCTGGATGTTCATATCTGTTGCCTTCAAGTATTGTGTCGTGGCGTCCTGAAATCCAGGTACAGAATATTAATTTTTTACGAGAGCACCCTTCTCCAACGCAATTCTCACACAACCCCAACGCCCTTCCGATGCGGCCTGCTTCATGATGAAGATGCCGCCCCAGGCGGCGGGGTGCCGCAGGCGCGGCCGGGAAGGAGTTTCTTAAATGCGAATGGATCGCTTCACCCTGAAGGTTCAGGAAGCCCTGCAGGCAGCTCAGGCCCTGGCCCGGGAGCACAACCACCAGGCCCTGGAACCATTGCACATGCTGGCTGCCCTGTTGGACCAGGAGGACGGCGTGGTGGAGCCGGTCCTGCAGAAGCTGGGTGTTTCGCCCCAGGTCCTATCCGGGCGGGTGCGTTCGGAACTGGAAAGAATGCCCAAGGTCTATGGGGCAGATGCCGGCTCGCGCCTGGGAGGTCGCCTCCAACAGATCCTGGAGCAGGCCTGGAGCGAGGCTGATCGCCTGAAGGACGACTACCTCTCCAGCGAGCACGTCCTGCTGGCCCTGGCCACCCGAACCGACGATCCGGCCGGCCGGCTGCTCAAGGAGGCTGGCGTCACACCGGACCGGATCTACAAGGTCCTGGTCGAGGTGCGGGGTACCCACCGGGTCACCGACCAGGATCCCGAGGCCAAGTACCAGGCCCTGGAACGCTACGGTCGGGATCTGACGGAACTGGCCCGGAAGGGCAAGCTGGACCCCGTGATCGGGCGTGACGAGGAGATCCGCCGCTGCATCCAGGTCCTCTCCCGCCGTACCAAGAACAACCCGGTCCTGATCGGCGAGCCCGGTGTGGGCAAGACCGCCATCGTCGAGGGCATGGCCCGGCGCATCGTGGCTGGAGACGTCCCGGAGGGCCTCAAGGGTCGCCAGCTCTTCGCCCTGGACCTCGGCTCACTGATCGCCGGGGCCAAGTACCGTGGCGAGTTTGAGGACCGTCTCAAGGCCGTCCTCAAGGAGATCATCGACTCGGAAGGCCAGATCATCCTCTTCATCGACGAACTGCATACCCTGGTGGGAGCGGGGGCCGCCGAGGGCGCTGTCGATGCCGCCAACATGCTCAAGCCGGCCCTGGCGCGGGGTGAACTGCGCACCATCGGGGCCACGACCCTGGACGAGTACCGCAAGCACATCGAGAAGGATGCCGCCCTGGAGCGCCGCTTCCAGCCCGTCTACGTGCCCGAGCCCTCGCTTCAGGACACCATCGCCATCCTGCGGGGCCTCAAAGAGAAATACGAGGTCCATCACGGGGTCCGGATCACCGACTCGGCCTTGGTGGCGGCGGCCACGCTCTCCACCCGCTACATCTCGGATCGCTTCCTGCCTGACAAGGCGGTGGATCTGGTGGATGAGGCTGCCTCGCGCCTGCGCATCGAGATCGACTCGATGCCCTTGGAGATCGACGAGGTCGAGCGCCGCATCATGCAGCTCGAGATCGAGCGCCAGGCCATGCAGCGCGAGAAGGACGAGGCCTCGCGCGAGCGCCTGGCCCGCATCGAGGCCGAATTGGCCGAGTTGCGCGAGAAGTCGACCGAGATGAAGGCCCGCTGGAATCTGGAGAAGGAGCAGATTCAGCAGATCCGTCAGCTCAAGGAAAATCAGGAACAGGCCGCCCTTTCCGCGGAGGAGGCCGAACGTCGGGGCGATCTGGCCAGGGTGGCGGAGATCCGCTATGGGACGCTGCTCCAGATCGAACGCCAGCTCCAAGAGGCCACTGCGCGCCTGGCCGAGCTGCAGAAGGACGGCAAGTTCCTCAAGGAGGAGGTGGAGGAGGAGGACGTGGCCGAGGTGGTGGCGCGCTGGACGGGAATCCCGGTCTCGCGCCTGATGGAGGGCGAGGTCGAGAAGCTGATCCACATGGAGGATCGCCTGCACGAACGACTGGTGGGCCAGGACGAGGCAGTTCGCGCCGTCTCGCACGCCGTGCGCCGCTCGCGGGCGGGGATCGCAGATCCCAACCGTCCCGTCGGAGTCTTCCTCTTCCTGGGGCCGACGGGGGTGGGCAAGACCGAGCTCGGGCGTGCCCTGGCCGAGTTCCTCTTCGACGACGAGCGGGCCATGATCCGGCTGGACATGTCCGAGTATCAGGAGAAGCATACGGTGGCCCGGATGATCGGGGCACCTCCCGGTTACGTGGGTTTTGACGAGGGAGGCCAGTTGACCGAGGCGGTGCGGCGGCGCCCCTACTCGGTGATCCTCCTGGACGAGATCGAGAAGGCGCACTCGGACGTCTTCAATGTGCTGTTGCAGGTGATGGACGACGGCCGGCTGACCGACGGCCAGGGGCGCACCGTGGACTTCCGCAACGCCATTCTGGTGATGACCTCCAATATCGGCTCGCAGTGGCTGTTGGAGCCCGGGTTGGACGAGGAGGAGAAGGATGCTTTGGTGGAGCGGGCCCTGCGCGATAAGTTCCGGCCCGAATTCCTCAACCGGATCGACGAGATCGTCCACTTCCATACCCTGGACCGGGCTGCCCTGGAGAAGATCATCGAGATACAGATCGGCCTTTTGCGCCGACGCCTGGCCGAGCGAGGGATCGAGATCGAGCTCGACCCGGAGGCCCGGGCCTTCCTGGCCGAGGCCGGCTACGATCCCGCGTTCGGCGCCCGCCCCTTGAAGCGGGCCGTGCAGAAGCACGTGCAGGACGCCCTGGCGATGGCCGTGCTGCAGGGGAAGGTCCGTCAGGGAGATCGCGTTCGGGTAGTCCGCCAGGAAGACGGGCTGGACTTCCTGCCCATGACCTGAGGGACCTACCTGGTTCTGCTTATGGCCCTCGGGCTACAGGAGGCTGCTTGGGAGGAAGGGGTCCGCGCCGGGCGACCGGTTGTCGGACCAGGCAGGCCTCCTACAGCACGTGATACAGGAAAAAAGTCGGTGTAGCGGGGTCGCGCTCAGAAGCCCACGCGCGGCTCCTGCACCGGGTTCCCGTCCACCTTCCAGTGATGCTCGGGAAGGAAGACCCCATAACAAGCGGGGTCCAGGTTCGGGATGGGGCTGGTCATCTGGAAGGGGATCCCGCAGCGGGCCAGGGTCATGGACTGGGGGGGGTCGGTAACCTCCAAGAGGATCCGATAGGCCCCGGGGACCAGGCGCAGATTCGGGATTTCCAACTCCACCCGGTGCCGACCCGAGAGTTCCGGGACCAGGACCTGCTGGATCCGCGTGTTGGCGGCTCCGCAGGCGGTGCCATCGCTGCGGACCAGGCCGAAGCCCAGGATGGGGTGCATCGCCTCTTTCAGTTCGATGTCCACGGCCACCGAGAGGGAGGCCCCGACCGGGAGAGCCTGCGGGCCGAGCAGTTCGGCGTTGCGGAAGCGGGCTATTTCACCGTCCTCGAGTTGCACGTCCTGCCCCACTTCCAGCCCTTGGACCTGATTTTCGTATTCCTTGACCACCTCCTCGGCGGAGCCCATGGCCCGGATCCGACCGTGATCCAGCCACATGGCCCGTGAACAGGTACCCAGCACGGTAAAGAAACTGTGCGAAACCAGCACCACGGCCGTCCCCTCGCGACGTAACCGGCCGATGGTATCGATGCATCGGTGCTGGAAGGCCTGGTCTCCTACAGCCAGGACCTCATCCACCAGCAGGACCTCGGGCTGGGCGTGCACCGCCACCGAGAACCCCAGCCTCATGTACATGCCCGATGAATAGCGTTTGACCGGCACATCCATGAAGCGTTCGAGTTCGGCGAAGGCGACGATGGAGTCCAGGCGCTGCTGTACCTCTCGCCGGGTCATGCCCAGGATTACGCCGTTCAGGAAGGCGTTCTCGCGGCCCGTCAACTCGGGGTGAAAGCCCGCCCCTACCTCGATCAGGCAGGCCAGGCGTCCCCGCAGATCAATCCGCCCGCGAGTGACCGGCATGATGCCTGCCAGCAGCTTGAGCATGGTCGACTTGCCCGCTCCGTTGTGGCCGATGATGCCAAAGGCTTCTCCGGGTTGGACGGAAAACGAGACGTCCTGCAGGGCCCACAGGTCGTCGTCCCCCCCGTCGCGCCGCGGGAAGAACAGGGAACGCAGGAGGCCCCGGGTTCCGCTGAGGTGGTATCGCTTCGAGACCCCCTCCACCGAGACGCTGCCTGAGCCTCCCTTCAGGTCTGGGAAATCGCTCATGGGTGCACGGGGTTCCCACCCCCCCGGCCCTATTCCTGCCCGGTCGGTAAGCGGGGAGGAGCGTCCGGTCCGGCAGGGAAAACCGGGACATATCTATTCCGGGAGGAAGCCCCGTGCGCAGATATCTGTCCTTCCTGGCCCTGGGCGCCTGGTTGGCGTTCGCGGCCGCTCCCGCCCTGGCCCAAGGCCCGGTGGAGTTCAGCGGGATGGCCCGCTTCGGCCGGCATGGCCTGCTGGTGGTCAGCGATGCCAAGGCCGACTCGTCTAAAGCCCGGCTCGGCATCCTGAGCCTGGCCGGGAAGTCCCCCCGGATGCTGCCGGTCGAGGTGGAGGATTGGGGCGACGGCCGGGCCAGCGACCTGGAATCCTGTTGCCCCGTGCCGGGAACCGACGACGAGTTCCTCCTGGCCGAGAGCGGTTGGTGGAAGGGCCGGGGGGGGCGTCTCTTCCGCGTGAAACTGGTCCACCACCCGGATCGCGGCTGGACTGGCCGGGTCCTGTCGGTCTGCCAGCCCCTTCCGCTTCCTTCTGAAGGTTCTACCCCCAGCCCCCTCCAGGTCGAGGGGATCGGCGCGATCCTCGATTCCCGGGGACGCCTCTTCGTGGTCCTCGGCCTGCGCGGCGGCCCGGAAGGCCCGGGAAGCCTGGTCTGGGGAACCTGGGAGCAGGAGGCCTTCGTCCGGTCCGGGCAGTGCGACTTCTCGACCCATGTCGAGGTTCCCACCAGTCGGAGCTGTGCCGACCTGCAACTGGTCCCGGAGGGCGATGCCTTCCGGGTGCTGACGGTGGCCGCGACGGATCCCTCCGACCAAGGCCCCTTCCGTTCGGCGATCCTGGAGATAGGGCACTTCGTCCCCAGGGGCGGAAGCTTTACCTTCCAGAAGGCTCCGAACCGAGTGCTGTGGTGGTTGGAGGGCCTGAAGGTCGAGGCCCTGGCCCCCACCCCCGCTGCCCTGGAGGGCTCGCAGTTCTGCATCGGCACCGACGACGAAGCCTATGGGGGGATTTTCCGGCCGCTGCCGGCTCTTCCCTGATTTCCCCCTACCAGGAGGAAGAATGGTCACCCTGCCCACCGGCTTCGAACTGGCCCCCCAGGCCCGCGAGTTGATCCTGACCTGGACCGACGGGGAAGTTACCCGGCACGACTACACCGAATTGCGCCGGCTCTGCCCCTGCGCCAACTGCGAGATCGAGCGCGACAAGGTCCGTCAGTCAATGGGTTTACGGATCATCTCGGGCACCAGACCCCACCCCGCGGCACCGCTGCTGCTGAAGGTGGAACCGGTGGGTCGCTATGCCCTGCGCTTCGAATGGGAGGACGGCCACTCGGCCGGGATCTACCCCTTCGCTTTCCTCCGAGAACACCGGCTTGAGTGATGAGCCGTGGGGATAGGTCAGACCCGGCTCGTGTTGCTGACCATCTCCTGAACTGACACAAAAACAAGCTTGCCCCGCGCAACGCGCAGGGCAAGCCTGTTTTTACGATGGGGCTCGCTAGAAGTCCAGCTTCATCTCCAGCAGCAGTTGGCTGCCGGCATAGTCACCGTTGGCGAGGACCCGTTGGTTGAGGTCGAAGAGGCGGTAGTCCACCGAGAAGCTCAAGTCCTGACTCATCCGATAGTCCACGCCGATCCCGGGGATGCTCTGGCTGAAATCGGTGTCCTGGACTCCCATGTGTCCGCGGTAGTCCATAAGCCACCAGGCGCCCCGGATGTCCAGGTCTTTGCTCAGCGGGTAGGACAGATCCAGTCGATAGACGTTCTCCTTCAGGCGGATATCATCAACCGCCGGAGCCCCACGACGGATATCATAGCTGAAGTAGGACAGGTCGGCCTTCAACCCCCCGTCGAAGCGGTGGCTGAAACCCATCCCGTAGCTGTCGAGCGAGCCTTTCTCTGCACCCCCGGCCTGCAGAATCGAGAAAAGGGGTTCGATGTTGCCCACGGTCTGGACCTGGGCCGGGGTGGTGGGTTTGACCTGGTTGAGGTGGCTGTACAGGGCGTAGACCGAGGTGTCGTCCTCGTTGAAGGTGTAGCGACCGCGGAAGCGCAGGCCTTCACGGTTGTTCGGGAACTCCAGGTAGTCATGCATCTGGTAGTAGGCCGAGTAGTAGGTCCCATAGGGGAGGAAGACCGGGATGCCGGGAGCCACCGGATAGGCCACGATGAAGGGGTCGTAGGTGGGATCCACGCGCAGGTATTCCAGGTCCAGGAAGAGCTTCTCGATGGGCTCGGCCCCGATGCCAAAGCGATAGAAGTCTCCGCTCACGGAGGTGTTGAAGGCCGTCCCGGAGGTGTCAGGGTTGTAACTGGAGGTAGCGAACTCGCCCGACAGGCGAATCTGGTACTTCTTCTCGATCAGATATGAGGCATCCAGGCCGAAGGTAAACTCCGACTGAGGGCCCACGAAGAACTGGGGCACGGCGGCAGCCGCTCCCAGTGGCTGACCCAGCCAGGTTCCCGGAGCCACGGGCGGCAGCCCCGGTCCGGTGAAGGTGACGGCCGGCAGCGGGATCAGGGCGGCTCCGACCGTGGTGCCGTCGCTGATCCGCTCGTTGCGATGCTGCACTCCGTGCAGGGCGATCACGCCCCGGTCTTCGGGGAATTCGTAGCGCAGGGTGCCTCCCATGCTGTTGGTCCGGTACAGCGACGCGTCGGGGTCTATCGAATAGAAGGCCTCATACTTGAAACCCGAGTCGGCGCCGGCCAGGCTTCCTGTGATGTCGGCTCCGTAGAACGGCAGCCAGCGCGGATCGTTGATGTTGGGGTTGCGCGCCCCGTTGAAGACGTAGTTGGCATGGTAGCGCGTGAAGTAGGAACCGACGACCAGACGGGTCTGGGACGGCTTGTGCATCATCCAGAAGTTATCCAGCACCATCCGGGTGAGGGGCAGGTTGTTGTCAGGCTGGGTGCCCGGAAAGACGCCGTTGCGGCCGGTCCAGAGATTGGCCAACCAAGGCGCCGAGACTCCCCAATACTGGTCCACCCCGATTTCACCCTGGCTGATGTAGGAGGCGAACTCGGCTCCGGCCATCAAGTCGTCGGTGACGTCCACGTTCAGGCCCAGAAGGCCCAGCACGGTGTAGCCTGTACCGTCCAGAAGCAGGCGACCGGTAGACCAGTCGATCCCCGGGTTCAGGTTGCTCCCGATATTCGGGGAGGGTCCATAAAGGTGGTTGCTGGCACCGATGGAATGCAGCCGACCGTAGAAGCGGATCCGCTCCAACTCCGAGACCCTCTGGTCCAAGCGGCCCGAAGCCTCCTCCAGATTGGTGACCCTCACTCCCAGGGCGGCCAGTTCCTCGCGGAAGGCCTCGGCCAGACGGCGGACCTCGTCCATGTCGGCCTTGCTGGCGAAGGTGGCATGGTCCTGCTCCATCCGGGCCAGCAGCCGGGCCACGACCATGGCCACCTCATAGCGCGTGGCGGCGCGGTCGCCTCGGAAGGTACCGTCCGGGTAGCCTTCCACCAAGCCCTTGGCAGCCAGACTCCTCACGGCATCCATGGCCCAATGGTTCTCGGGCAGGTCCGGGAAGAGCGGCGCGGCTCCCGCTGGAATAACCAGGGCCAGCAGCAGCGTGGCTCCGACCAGCAATCGTCCCCAGTTCATCGATTCTTCCTCCGTCTCGCAGGCCCCAGCCCCCCGTAGGAGCCTGAAGCGACAAAAAGGTCGGTTTTAGCGGGCTTTCCTCAGTCCTGTACATGACCTGCAAATTCGCTGCCGCTTCTTCGTTTGCCGATAGGGGATCCCTCCCAGGAGGGGCCGCTGCTGGTGACCCGAATGGCCCGGGCATGTCTTTCTTTCGAGTAGCCTTGGCCCAGATGAATCCGACCGTCGGAGATCTGTCCGGCAATACCGAACGGATCCTCCAGACCATGCAGGAGGCCCGAGCCCTGGGCACCGACCTGCTGGCCTTTCCGGAGCTGGCTTTGACTGGCTATCCAGCCGAGGACCTTCTGCTCAAGG
>JAAZKF010000121.1 GCA_012799975.1 Burkholderiales bacterium | reverse complement strand
GCCAGGGCCATGACCCCCTCGTGGCGTTCCAACCCCATCTGCATCGAGCAGGTGTCGATTTCCATGTAGCGGGAGATCACCTCGATCAACTCGTTGCGCAGAGATTCCATCAGTTGAGGTGCCACGGTGGCCCGGTCGCTGACCAGGACCAGGCGCAGGCGGTCTCGAGCGGCGCTGCGGGTATCCTCCCGAGGGCCTCCGAAGATACGATTGAAGAACGAAAAGAAATCAAACATCTGCCGACTCCTTAATGGGCCCCGGAACTGCCGACGCTGACGGTGAAGACCCGGCGCAGTCGATCCAGCCAACTGTCCGAGGCGGGCATCTCGGCGGGTGGGGAACTGGGATCCACCAGGCGCGCGACGATCTGCCTATAGGCCTCGCCGGCCCGCGAAGCCCGGTCCATGACGGCGGGCTGCCCCTTGTTGGAGGCGCTCAGGATCCCTTCGTCCTCCGGGACGATCCCCAGAAGTTCGATCCCCAGGATATCCTTGATATCCTGAATGGACAGCATCTGCCCTCGACGAGCCATATCCTGCTTGTAGCGATTGATCACCAAGCGCGGGTTGTACTTCTCCTGCGCTTCCAGCAATCCGACGATGCGGTCCGCGTCTCGGATGGCAGAGACCTCCGGATTGGTCACCACGATGGCCTCGTCGGCGCCGGCTACGGCGTTGCGGAACCCATGCTCGATCCCCGCGGGGCTATCGATCAGGACAAAATCAAAGGCTTGCTTGAGTTCCGCACAAAGGGCCTGCATCTTCTCGGGGCTGACGGCGTCCTTGTCGCGGCTCTGGGCTGCGGGCAGCAGATGCAGGTTCTCGAAGCGCTTGTCCTTGATCAGGGCCTGGCGGAAGGTGCGGCACTTTTTCTCGACGACATCGACCAGATCGAAAACGATCCGATTCTCCAGCCCCATGACCAGGTCGAGGTTCCGCAACCCGATGTCGCCGTCGACCAGAAGAACCGAGTGGCCACCCAAGGCCAGACCTGCCCCCAGGTTGGCGGTACAGGTGGTCTTCCCGACTCCACCCTTCCCCGAAGTAATAACCACGACCTTGCCCACGATATCACGACCTTTCGCTGGGAATCCCGGTCCTCCGACCGGGATGGTTCATGCCGAAAAGGGCTCGACCCGAATCTGTCCCTGAAGGACCGAGGCCTTCATCGGCGTGGCCTCTCGCTTCTTGCGACCTTCGGCCTCGCCGACCCAGATGAGTTCGCCGATGCGCAACTGCGTTGCCAGCATGGCCAGCGCGACGACCACCGAGCCCTCGCGGCCAGCCGCCCCTGCGTGGGCCTGCCCGCGCAGGCTTCCCAGGACCACGACGTCTCCCTCGGCTTCGACCGTGGCTCCGGGATTTACATCCCCCATTATCACCACGTTCCCCGAGTAACGAACCTCCTGGCCCGAGCGCAGCGTACGCCGCACCATCAAAGTGGGTTCCTCATCCGAGGCCGGTGCCTGGGGTCCGGGGTCCGTCGGGACCGGACTCCGGGTCGGGCGAGCGGCCTCCTCCCGGCGGATGGCCCGACCTTGATGCTGTGAGAGTCCGAGACGACCGATGATGGCCTTGTGCCCTCGGGCCTCGGCCAGAGCGCGGGTAGCCAAAGACGTGCTGATTATCCCCAGAAGCCCCACCCCGCATTCGGCCAGGAGGATTTCCAGGCTTTCCATCTCGGACTCACCCAACTCACGCCAGCCCAAATCCAGCGAAAGCCCGCTTCCGGCAAAGAACCCCTTCTCCTGGGTCAGCCGACCCCGCAGGGCCTCCAAAACAATCGCGAAATCAGCGTCCTCGCGGACGCTGACCAGGATCCCGTGGCGGGCTCCCCGCAGTTGGATTGGATCAGCAGATCCCTGCATACCCGAACTCATGAAGAAAATCCCCCTGCGCTGTTGGAGGGTGAGATTGAAGAACGGAGGGACCAAAATAGAAGCGACCCGGCCGAGCGTCGCCTTGCCGAAGCGACCGGTCCCGTAGCCAAAATATTCCCTTGACTTGAGGAAGATTCCTCCCCATGTTGCGAAAGCCGGAAAATCAAGGGGCCCCGGGGAAGCCCCCGAGGCCCGCAGAAACCGGATTCTGGAAGGTCAGGCCTGCTGGCGGCTCCGGCAGAACATGTGGTCCTTGTCGATATATTCGGTCGCAGCCTGGATCAGCGCCTCACTTTGAATCTTCTCATGAGCGATGATTCCCGCAG
>JAAZKF010000120.1 GCA_012799975.1 Burkholderiales bacterium | reverse complement strand
TCGAGTTCCCGGGCCAACCTCTTGATCGACCAGTGCTCCTTGAAGTGCAGCCTTCGAATGACCTCGTAATCTACCACATTGAGCATCCTCTCTCCCGAAAGCCAGAAAACTTGAAAAATTTCCACTGGCTCGGGTCAGACTTTCGGGCTCAAGGGGGGGTCTCTTTTCAGCTAGCGTTTGGCTTCAAAGGGGTCTGTTTTAGAGTAGCGCGGACACTCGAGGCACTGTTTACATCTACAGGGCGGATTTGCTCTTCCACGAGGGCAGCAGGCCCACCAGGATTTCGGCCAGGTGCGGCTCCGCCGGGGTCAGCACCCGGCCGGCCAGGGACTGCGCCGTCCCCTGGGGATCCGCCATAGCCTCCAGGTCCTCCAACAACCAGTCGCCGGGCAAGGCGCTGGCCCAGGGGCCCGCTCCGAGGGAGCGTCCCAGCCTGCGGCGGCGACTCGCAAGCAGTCGTCGCAGGCTGGCGGTGTCCAGATTTCCCGGCCAGTCGGCCGAGATCGGAAGCCAGGCCAGGAAAGGACCTGCCCCGGCACCGGTCCCGACCGCATCCCGCAGGGCCTCGCGCAGCAGGCGAGCCCGAGCCGAACCCAGGAAGTGACCTACCAGCAAGCTCCCATCCTTCCTGACGGTGGGAAGGTGCCGCGGGTCGACGCCCAGGTAGCGGGCCAGGTCTGCCGCCAATTCGGCCGAAACCTCGGCAGAGCCCCGGGAGCGGAACTCTGCCCGGCCCTTCCCGGTCGCTCGCGAGCGGATCTGGCGACCGTGGTCTGCCACGATGCGACGTCTATGTCCCCCCAGGCTGATCTCCTCCGGCAGATTGCCCTGGGCATCCCGATACACGTGGCCCAACAGACGCCCGGTCTGTTCGTCGACCACCTCCACCCGATCTTCCTCCGAGCCCTCGGCATCCAGGTTGTGGTGGATCTTCCCCCTTTCGAAGAACTGCAACAATCGGGGACTGGGACCGAAGCGGCCGGTAGCGACGGGAACCAGCCACTCCTCATCGCAGAGGTGGGCCAACAATTCGTCGCAGCGCTCGGGTCCGAAACGGCGGACCAGACCAGGGGGGAGCCTTCCGCTTAAGGCGGCCCCGGACACGAAACGACGAGGGTTCTGGAAGAGCAAGGAGAAGGCTTGTTGCACCAGCACCGAACTTCGGAAAGGGCGCACCTGAGGCAGCAGGCGCCCCGCCCGCGCGCACTCCGCCAGGTGGGCAAAGCGGGCCGCCTCGCCCACCGAACGCGCCAGGGCCAGGACCTGGCAGGCTCCCGAACGGCGATTCCCCCGGCCGATCCGCTGCAGGAAGGAGGTCACGTCCGGAGGGGGTCCCAGCAGGGCCACCAGATCCACATCTCCCACGTCGATTCCCACTTCCAGCGTCGGAGTCGTCAGGCACAAAGCCGCCTCCGCCCGAAGCAGGGTCTGCTCGACGTGCTCGCGTTCCTGGCGGGAGAGGCTGCCGTGATGCACCTTCACAGCCGAATGAAAGGGAGGGCGACCGGCCAGGACCACGGCCAGGTCCTCGGCATCCGCCCTGGAAGGGACGAAGGCCAGGACCTTGCGGGCCGACAGCTCCAGGCACGCCTGCAGCAGGCTGCTCTGGAGGAGTCCGGGGGTCTCCACGGTCCGGATATGCATCTGGATGTCCCGGGGGGACTCTATCTGGGCCAGCACGGCGCCGGCACCCAGGAATTGCTGAGCTACCTCCGAGGCCCGCCCCAAGGTGGCTGTCGCCGCCAGGCGCTGGGGGGCCGGACCGCCCAAGGCCTGGACTACCCGTTCCAGACGTTCCAGCAGGACCCGGAGCTGGTCTCCCCGGGCATTTCCCTCCAAGACATGGAGCTCGTCCAGGACCACGGCGCGAACCGCTCCCAGGTTGCGGGCATGACGCGAGAGCAGCGAGTCCAGGGACTCGGGGGTGGTCAGCAGGATCCCGGCGCGCGAGCCCTCCAGGGGTCGGGGATGGTCGCCGGTGCGCCGTTGAGCGCGAACCCCACAGCGGCGCAATGGAGTCTCCAGGCGCCGGGCCAGGTCGTTGACCAAGGCCCGGGTAGGGCTGACGACCAGGATGCGGGTCACCCCGGCGCGCATGTCCTCCAGCCAGAGTTCCACCAGGGGCGCCACATAAGCCTCGGTCTTGCCGGAGGCGGTGGCCGAAGCCAGCAGGACAGCCTTCCCCTCCAGGATCGGCCGGGCAGCCAGGACCTGGATGGGGCGGGGACGCGGATGGCGGGCCAGGAAGGCATACCAGGTCCGCGGCAGGCAGGCCCGCAGGTCCTTCACCCTGTCAGGTGCCCTCGCAACTCGCGCACGTACTCGGGGATCCTGTCCCGGCAGAGACGCGAGTAGTCCAGAAGTTCTACCACGAACTTCAAAACCTGACGAGGATTCTCGAAGACACCCCGCTCGACTCCCTGATAGACGACCTCACCCATGGGGCGATCGACCTGGTCGGCCGCGGTAAAGGCCGGATAGGTCCGGCGATAGAGTTCCAGCACCCGGCGACACAGTTCCTGGAAGTGCTCCAGGTCCAGGGGAGTCAGGCGGGTGAAATACTCTTCCCCCAGGATGGTCTGCAAGGCCTGCAATCCGACGGGGTCCTCGGTCAAGGCGAAGACGCAGTAGATGCCTTGGACCGGAGCGAAGATCGGGGGAAAGGACCGGTGGACCAGGTGCCCTCCCCGAGCCGCCGAGTGGATGTCAAAGGCAACCTTCTCGGGCCCCAGGGCCGCTGCCGCGTAGTAACCGAAAAGCAGATTGGCGAACTCGCGCCCCTGTCCGGAGAGCAGGCTGTAGAATTCCGCCTCATCGAAGAGGACGGCCAACCCGGCGTATCCCAGATCGCGAGCCAGGACCGATATCCCTCCCAGGAGGTAGGCATACAGGTGGGCCAGGGTGCGGTGGTCCTGCAACGCGTACAGGCGCTGACCTCGCAGGCCCGTAGCCCGGCGCAAGGCCGGGCCCAGTTCGGTATTGGAGACCGTCGGATGGCCTTCCAGCCAGTCCAACAGAGACTCTCGCAAGGGCCGGTCCTTCTGGGGCTCGCGCAGTTCCCGGAAGTAGGCCAGCGCCGGTGAGAGGTAGTGGTGATGGCGCGGCGACCCGCGCCGCAACCAGCGGTCCAGGTTCTTCTCGCAGGCGGCCTCCAGCAACGGTTCCAGACCTGGCCGGTCGACCCGGTCCGGATATGCCAGGTTCTGCACCAGGGCCCGATAGACCCGACGCGGATGGCTGGCCGCCACCTCCCTCTCGTCCAGGGTCACTCTGGCCACCAGCAGATTCCGGCGCAGGGCCCGTTCCTCGATGCACTCCAACATGTGGGTCTTGCCGGCGCCATAGTCGCCCAGGAAGACCCGGGCCGCCCCCCCTCCAGGGACCTGGTCCAGATCCGCGTCCACCAGGGCCATCTCCCGTTCTCGGCCCACCGTGTACAGTTCCACCAGTTGTCGGGGAGCCACGCCCACCCGCAAGGCCTCCAGAACCTGCAAGGCTTGATGCTCGCCGGAAACCCCCCGAGGCAACAGGGCTTCTACCGAAACCCGGGCAGGCGGAGGCGAGTCCCGACGGGGCGTCCATCCCTTCGGAGCACGTGCCGGGGCCAGCCTCGGGCGGGAAGGCCCGGCCAGCTCATGAGCAGAGACCTGGGAGAGAAGTCGCCGGCCTTCAAAGAGGACTAGCAGGTAGCGGCCTCCCCGGATCAGGCGGTTCACCCGCCCTCGACCATAGGCCGGATGGAAGACCTCATCGCCGGGCTGCCACGGAGCGTTCATGCTCGAAAGTCCCGCTCAGACATCGGAGAAGTCCTGATCATCGGACGAAGCCGCGAGGAAGCCCTGGGAGAGCAGGGCCTCGGCACCCTCGTCCGAGAGCCATGACTCGCCTCGCAACCTCTGTTGCTGAAGAAAGGCCACCCAGGTCTTGACGAAGTGCCGGCGATGGCCGATCTCCAGGCTGAAGCGCGCCGAAGCCCGGGCCAGGGCCTGCAGGTTACCCTGCTGTATGGCCAGGGTGGGTTCCCAGTCATAGGCCGCTTTGAAGACCGCCAGGAGTTTCGTGCCGATCCCCTCCAACAGGCTCTCGGTCCCCAGGGACATCTGCTCGAGGTCGATCAATGCCGCCTGGGGGCTGTGTCGGGACATGGGCACCGGGCTGCGCAGGCGCTGATCCAAGGCCGGATACTCGGGAACCACTAGGCGGAGGAACTCGGGGGGCACGGCATACAGGAAAAGGACCCCAGGCAACTGCGAAGCACCGCAAAGGTCGATCACCTGGCGGAGGTTATCCCCCAAGGCCTGGATGCGACGACTGGAGATCGACAGATTGCGATCCGCCTCGTCGAACATAAGGACCAGCCCGGGGAACCCATAGCCCACCAGGACCTGGCACAGGCTGCGCAGGGCCTGGAAGGAGTTGGGCCGTTCGATGGTCTCGAAAATTCCGAAACGACGGAGATCACTGCGGGGAACGGCATCCCCGCGCAACCAGGCTTCCAGGATCAACTCGCCTTCGCGATCCTCCTCCACCACGCAGCGCAGGAACTCCGCGGCGGCACGCCGGTAGCTGTGACTGTCAACCGGGAAGCGCAGGGCGCTCCGGCTGAGCCAGTGAGCCCGCTCGGCCGCTGGCAGTGGGAGCAGGACCTCTTCGACCAGATCGCGCAGAACGTCCGCAATGCCGCGCGTCTGTTCCAGCCCCGGCCCGGCTGGCGCCGCGGCCACCTGGCCGGCGACGGCCCGATAGACCAGATAGGGGTCCTCGTAAGGGCACTCCTGGGGAGAAAGACTGACCAGGGCCGTCAGGAAACCCTTCTCCCAGGCCAGATCACGGACACAGTACAGGAAGTGGGTCTTCCCCCCTCCATAATAACCTTGGACAAGTTTGAAGGCCGATCCCCGGGACTGGCTCAGCAGGCGGTCGAGATACTCGACGCGCAGGATCTCCAGGAAGTGCTCATTGCCCACGTTGACGTGGCGGATCCCGTGCTCGGGGGGTTGTCCCGCCTCGCCCATGCGCGCCAGGATGTGCCCGGCCAGAGCGGCGTCCAGGGTATCGGTCTCATCCTTCAAGACTTCAGGCTCCTTGGGGTGTCGGGTCGGGAGCAAAGCACAAACTCAGGTAATATTGTCCGCGACCCGTCTCGTCCTCCAGGAAGAGCACGCCCTCCTTTTTCCGGGTCGTGGACATGGTGGCAGTGCCCAGGCCCAGGCGCAACCCCTTGCGGGACAAGGAACCGCTGCGCCGCAAGCGGGCCAGATCCCAGGCCAGTCGGACCCGGCCGTAGGGCTGATAGTGGTCGCGGATGGGATCCTTGCGGAAGCGCTCGGATTGGCCCAGGAAAGCCAACTCGGGGAGCAGGTCCACCAGGTTGACCCGCTCCCCCATCGATCGTCCTTCCAGGACCCTGCGGTAGGCCTCCAGCAGGCGGTCGAAAAAGCGCTCGGGGCAGAAATCCTTGGTATCCAAGGCCTCCAGCATCTTCAAACGAGCCTTCAACAGGGACTCGGGGTCCAGGTCTACCTCGCATAGCGCCAGACGGGCGTAGCGCAGTTCAGCCCTGCCCTTACGGAAGTCTGCGCCGACGCTGAAGGGGGCCAGGCGGTATTCGGGGGGTTCGGAGGTCAGCACCGAAAACGCGATTTGCTGGGCCTCGGCCGCCTCGCGCAGGCTGCGCCCGAAGTACAGCGGGCGGCTGCGCTCCTGCTCCTGGACGAAAGCTTCCAGGGTCTCGATCAGGGGACCCAGCTCGGCCGTCAACTCAGTCTGGACCGGTGGCAGGGCGCGCAGTCGGGACAGGGACACACCGATCTTCTTCAGGTTTCGTCGGGTCCGAGGATCGGAAAGTTCCTTGAGGAGACGCTCGGCATCCTTGAAGGGGCGTGCGATATCGGTGAGGCGCTTCTGGGCATCTCGAAGCGCCGAGAGGACCTCGGAGGTGGAGTCAGGATTCAACGGGATGCCTCCTCAGGGTGGCGAACCGGGGTTGCCCTCTGACGGATGCTCCCGGTCTGGGGTGGAGCCATGACAGCAGGCCGTTCCCTGAACGGCCAGGCGCTCTTCCATGACTTGTCGGATCTCGCCTACCAGGCGATCAAGCTCTTCTCGATCGGGACCTTCCAGCATGATCCGCACCAGGTTCTCGGTGCCCGAAGGGCGGACCAGGATGCGCCCGCGTTCGCGGAGCCGATCCTGGCCTTGAGCCACGGCCTGGGCGATCTCGGGGTCCTTGTCCCACAGCGACTTGTCGCGGACCGGGACGTTGACCAGGACCTGAGGCATGCGGGTCATGGCCCGAACCATACAGGAGAGCGGTTCGGTCGCCTGGTGAACGATAGAAGCCAGGATCACCCCGGTCAGGACTCCGTCGCCAGTGGTGGCGTGATCCAGGAAGATGATGTGACCCGATTGTTCCCCGCCCAAGGTCCCACCGCAGCGTCGCATCTCGGCCAGCACGTAGCGATCACCTACCGGGGTCCGGACCATCCCGATCCCTTCCCGGCGCAAGGCTTCTTCCAAGCCGAAGTTGGCCATTACGGTGGTGACCAGGATGTCGCCGGGCAGACGACCGTGCTGGCGCAACCAGCGTGCGAAGAGCAGCAGCATGGGATCCCCGTCCACCAGGTTCCCTTCCTCGTCGGAGGCCAGACAGCGATCGGCATCGCCATCAAAGGCCAGGCCCAGGCGGGAGCGGGTCTGGCAGACGGTCCTGAGCATTTCCTCGGGGTGGGTGGATCCGCAGTCCCGATTGATGTTGATCCCATCGGGGCGAGCCGACAGGACCGTGGCCCGGGCTCCCAAAGCCTCAAAGACCCGTGGAGCCACCCGACAGGCCGCGCCGTTGGCGCAGTCCAGGACGACCTCCAGGCCATCCAGGCGCGAGGGAGCGCTGCGGAACAGGTGATCCACATAGAGGTCCTCGGCCTCTTCCGAGCGGGACTCAACCCGGCCCAGGTCGGCTCCGATGGGGCGGGGAAGCTCGTCAGCCCGGGTGACGAACGCTTCCAGGGTCTCTTCCTCCTCATCGGAAAGCTTGAAACCCTGGTCATTGAGAAGCTTGATCCCGTTGTCCTGCACCGGGTTGTGGCTGGCTGAAATCACCGCGCCGCCGTCGGCTTGGAGCTGAACGACCAGCCAGGCGACCCCGGGGGTGGGCATGATGCCCAGCAGGATCACGTCTGCCCCCGACGAGCATAGACCCGCCACGTAGGCTGCCTCCAGCATCTGACCGCTGACCCGGGTATCGCGCCCGATAGCGACGCGAGGACGGCGCCCAGGGGGGCTCAAGAGATGACCGTGGGCCCGCCCGATCCGGAAAGCCAGCTCGGGGGTCAGGTCCCGGTTGGCGACCCCGCGGACTCCGTCGGTTCCAAAGAGTGAGGACATGGAAGACTCCATTGGCGGCTGAATGGCCGCGCGCTTTCGTCGCCAGTTCCCCAGCCCCTTCAGGGTGCCGGCGAGCTGGTCCGGGTCGGAAGGACCGAGACCAGTACCCGAGTCTCCCCGGCGAACTGAAGTCCTTCGGGAAGCACGAGACGCAGTTCCCGAGTCTGGGGCTGAGTGTCATGCTGGAAGGTCCAGGGCTCGGTGTGCACGACATCCGGCATCTCAAAACCGACCGGCCCTTCCAGGGGCACCTTGGGAGGGTCCGCGGAAATCGAGTAGGTCCAACCCGGGGCTCTCTTGACGGTGACCTGATCGGTCTGGACCCGGGCTTCGTGCACGATCCCGATCGGCACCGTGATATCGACACCCTCCGAGTGGATTTCGACGCCCTCGATGGCTCGGCCATTAGCATCGACCGCTTCCAAGGCTCGAGCCCGGGTGCTGAAGGTCCGATCCAGGGCAGCCAGGTTGACCGGTGCGACGACGGCCTGGACTTCCTCAACGTTGGCCGGGGGACCGGTAATCCGGACGTTCCGGGGCTCGGCAGCCGGAGTCCCGACATGGGTTCCCTCGGCGGAACGCCCCAAAAGTTGCACCCGCACCGGTTTGAAGGCGGCCTCGTTGCGGGTTATCTGGGCCCAGATATGCGTCGGATGGACATCCGAAATTTCTGCCCCACCGGGGGCCAGCACGTCCACCTTGGCCATGTAGTCTCCGGCCACGCGCTTGGAGAGGTCGACATCCACCGAAATCTGGCCGGGATCGATCTTCTCCAGGACGCCCCGGCGTCCGCGCAGGGTGATGACCACCTCCTGGTGGCCCACCTTGTAGACCAGATCCGGGTCTTCCGGGGGAATGACCTGGAGGGGTTTGAAGAAAACCCGCTGAGCCGGAGTCTCGCCCGTCGGGGCCGCCGTCAGGCGGACGATGCTCCAGGCGCACAGGGCCAGGAACAAGGCCAGAAGCTTCAGACCCAGATTCTGCCGCAGGAACCTCATGAGCCGGACTCCGGGATGGTGGCCGGGCGGACCCGCGGGGTGCGACTCCGGTAGACCTCGGCCACCAGGTACTGGTTGAGGACCTTGCGGACTTCGGCCTCCTCGGTCATGGGTCGAGAGAAGTGCCCCTCATGGGCGATCCGGATATCACCGGTCTCCTCCGAAACCACCACGACCACGGCATCGGTCTGTTCGGTGATTCCCAGCGCCGCTCGATGACGGGTCCCGAAGCGGGCGTCCACCACCTGCTCGGTCAAAGGCAGGTAACATGCTGCCGCCACCAGTTGAGTGCCCCGGATCACCACCGCCCCGTCGTGAAGCGGAGTCTTGGGGTGGAAGATGGTCTGCAGAAGCTTGGCGGAAATAATCCCGTTGATCGCCTGGCCGGTCTCGGTTATTTCCTCCAGGCCCGTCTCCTGTTCGAGCACCACCAAAGCGCCGAAACGAGCCAGCGAAAGGTTCAAAGCGGCAAACGAGACCTCGTCTACCAGGCGGCCGAGTTCCTCCTTGCCCAGGTTGCGCAGGGAACCGGGTGTCAGCAGCCCTTGTTGACCCAAGCGCATCAGCGTCCGCCGCAACTCGGGCTGGAAGACGACGGGCAGGGCCACTGCCGTCGAGACCAGGACACCGTTCAACAGATGGGTCAGCGTCTGCAGGCGGGCCAGGTAGGCGATGGCCAGCAGGATGAACAGGACCGTCAAACCTTGGAGGATCTGGATGGCACGGGTTCCGCGCAAGGCCAGCAGCAGGTAGTACAGGCATAGCGCAACCAGGGATACATCAAAGAGATCCCTGAAGGTGATGTCCTGGAAGAAGCGGGTGATCTCCAGCAAGCGGGGCTCCGACCCCGGCGGAAGCTTCAGAAGACCGGGGGACCCGCCTCTTCTCGTTCGAAGGGCCGGCCCCTTCCTGGGAACCAGGCCAGAAGCCCCTGGAAACCCTGCGGATTCCCGTATATCAGAGACGCAGACGGGCCCGCCTCGACGGTTTCGATTCTCAAACCCGACGGCGGATTCAGGCTGACTACCAGAGTTTGAGGAAAGACGAGAAACGCTTATAGACGGGCAAGGTCAGAAGCGCCGTGAGGGCCCCTTTGAGAAGATTGAACGGGGTCACCGTCCCTAGGACGAAGGTCGTCAGGTCCAACTCGGATTGAATGCCGAAGACCCACGCAAAGAAGGGATAGACCAGCAGGTTCACCGGGATCATGATGGTTGCCATGGCCAAGGTTCCCAGCAGCAGGCCCAGAAGCGCGCTGAAGCGCGACTTGCGGTGCCAGTAGAAGGAGGCCGAGACGCCGACCATGGTCACTCCCGCCGCGATATTCATCGGGATCCCGATCAGTTCGGTGGCCTGGGGGCGTTGGATCAGGAAGAGCAGGTTCTTGAGGACCACCACCATCATCCCCTGCCAGGGTCCCATGGCGAACCCCGCGATGACCGCGGGCACATCCGACAGGTCGTAGGTCAGAAAGGGGGCACAAGGGAACAAGGGTACCTGCAGTGCCAGCATCAGCACCGTCGCCAAGCTGGACATGAGGGAGACCTTGACCCAACTGGTCAGGCTCCAAGCCAGAACGTGCCTTCGCACCGGGGTTGCCGGGATCATCATAAGGGGCCGGGAATCCTCTTCAAGAACCTGTGTTCAACCGGGAAGCGTCGCACCCGACAGGCAGGGGAGCGTTCCAGTTCCGGAGCGGGATCCCTTCCGCTGGCAGATTTCAGGCCGTGACCATCTGCTGGAGGGTCTGCCAGGCGGAGGACTCGTAGCGAATCTGGGCCAGACGATCCTCGCCGATCGCATTCAGCGTCGCGTAGCCTTCCGAGTGCCCCTCGCGAACCCTCTGGTCCACCGTATAGGCCAGGACCGGGTCGGAGGCCCGGAGTTCCTGGACCTGACTGCCGATCTCCTTCTCCAGGTTCCCGATCCCGCGCAGGAAGCTGCGCAGGCTGCGGGTGCGTTCTTCATCCCGGAGGTAGACCGACTCGGGGTCCTGGCCTGTTCCATGCTTGGACTCGGCCAGTGCTCGCGTGTCGATGGCCAGGGATTCCCGCTCCCAAAGGTGCTGGAAGTCCGCCTCCACCTTCTGCTGGTCAGCACGACTGGCTTCGTCCTGGAAGAAGGTGACATCCGAGAGTTCCCAGTTGTCCCGCAGCCCCTTGTGGGAGAAGTTGGTGCTTCCCGCGACCATCATCTGGTCGGTCAGCAGGAGCTTGGCATGGACCTTGCGGTCGTGGTCGGGAGAGCTGCGATCCAGGGCGGCCCAGCGGACCTCGACCCCCCGATCCTCGAGCAGGTGGTAGGCGGCCTCATTCGGAGAGCCCCCGTAAGGATAAACCCCCGGGTCCATGACGACCTGCACTTCGAAGGGCTTGCCCTGGGCTTCCATGGCCTCCTTCTTCTCGACCAGCAGACGTGCCAGGTCCTCGTTCAAGACAAAGGCCGAGACCTTGATGTATTTCTCTGCCGAATCGATGGCGTGCAGGACCATCGCCTGCCGCTCGACGGAGGTGTCTCCGATGGCCATGGTCTCGTTGCCGACCTTCTGCGCACTGGGCGGGCGGATGGCCTGCAGGGTTTCCTGGTTGGCAGCAGAGTTCATCCGGTTGACGGCTGCTTCCATGCCGTCGGCCAGCAGATGGCGTCCCTTCTCGGTCAGCACGGCATCTCCGCGCCCTGCCAGCAGCCAGGCCCTCTCCTGCTCGGCGGTAGGAGCCTGACCTGGCGTGGCGTTGGGAAGCTCCACCAGGTCAGAGACCCGAAGTCCCTGGTAGGAGGCGTTCTCCAGCACCCGATCGACCCTCTGGTCCCAGGATTCCCCAGTCCGGGGGCCTCCCGGAATCTGGGACTCCAGCAGGTCCAGGACCCCCCGAGTCTGCAGGACCACTCCCTCGGTCTGGCGCAGATCCTCGAGCTGCGAGCCGTAGATGGCTTCTACCGAGCGACCTCGGGAGAGTTCCACATCCTGGCGGAAGATCTCGACGAAGCGGGCAGCTCCGGGTCCTTGGATCTCCATCCCGAAATCCACGTTCTCGCCTGATCCCTGGTTGGCGTTCATCCCGCCGAAGACCACCCCGTCGCCGACCCGGAGAAGCTTGCGGTGCATGATCTCGTCCCGCCCACCCAGGACCTCACGGTTGGCGAAGAATTGAATCCCCGCGCGGCCGCCAGAGCCTTCCTCGAGGCGGCGGACGGTGTTGAGCCGGGAGGCCAGCGAGGTGGCATCCGGGGTTCCGCTCATGCGCGAGACCGTCCCGGGGTCCATGAGGACCTTGACGTCCGCTCCGCCCCGCGAAGCCCGGGCCAGCTTCTCGATGAAATCAGGGCTGGCCAATTCATAGTATTCGGCATCGATCTCGACGGGTTTACCGTCCCGGATGGGCTGACGTGCCACCTCCTCCAGGCGCTCCATCTTGGTCTTCCAGATCTCGTCGCGGACCAGTGGCTGGATGTCGTTCCCCTTCAGGCGCAACTGGGAATCCGGATTGGCCAGATCCTGGGCAGTGCGCAGGACCTCCTGCATCTCACGGACCGGAGTCCGACCGTGGAGGAAATAGGAGCGATAGACCGGGGAGACCTCGCCTTCCACGGCGGAAGCCACCTGGGCCCATCGGGAGTCTCGGTGGGCCAGCTCGATCCGTTCGAGGGCCGCATCGACATCCTGAAGCCCCCCGTGGACCCGGGCCTTGTCTGAGACCGAACCGTTCTCCTGACGCAGATCCTTGCGCTCGGCCTTGAGATCCTTGCGGGTCTGGCGCAGTTCCTCGGCCATGAGGCGCATGTTGCGCAGGGACTCGGCATCCGAACCGAACTCGAAAGAGGCTGGTACGCCAGAGGCGGTCTGCCTCGGCGATTTCGGGAGGCCGATGGTCCCCGCTTCGCCCACCTCACCGGGGAGGAAGCTCTCGGTGGGAGCCGCCGGCGGATTCTCCTCGTTACGAGTCACAACCTCGCGTGAAATGCGCGGCAGGACCGGACCGACCTGGCCAAGGTGCAGACGGGGATCAATCGCATCCATGGGGGAGCCTCCAAGACAGACCATTCGCGGAACCTATCCCCCGATTCATCACGACAGATTTCCGGGAAGTCAACCGATTTTCAGGAAATCCTCGATCCGGTGGCCTCGGAGGCCAACCAATCCAGATATTCGGGGTTGCCCGGCCCCAGGGGCCAGGACAGGACTTCGGGAACGCTGTAGGGATGCAGCTCGCGGACCCGCCCGACCAACCTGTCGAGCAGTTGGGTACGGGTCTTGAGGACCATCAGGACCTCGTCCGCCTCCTCGATCTGCCCCTCCCACCAGTACATCGAGCTCACGGAAGGGAGCAGGTTGATGCACGCCACCAGGCGCTCTTCCAAGAGGCTTCGCCCAATTTCGCGGGCTTCAGACATGGAAGGTGCGGTTACCATGCACACCGAGAATCCAGACATGGGGACTCCTAAATATTTTTTTCGGCCCGACCTTCCGTCAGATGACCGGGAAGATCGGCGGCGTCGACGATGACCCGGACATGCTCGCCCGGAGCCTGGCGGGTGGCGCGGTAGATCCAGGTATCTCCCCCTTCATGCCGCGCCATGCCCATCTCGATCAGGTGGTTGGCGGAGTCGACGATCAGGATGCCCAGGCTGGTGACGGCCACGTCGTCCGAGGCATGGATGCGGATGAGGTCGCCGGGTCGACCGTGGTAGTCCTCCAGGTCGATGCGGTGGATTTCCGGAGCGTGCAGGAAGTCCGCGGTGGCCACCTGCATGGCAGAGGCCCTCCTCTGGCGAGCCGTCTTGCGGTACTCCGGATGATGGCGGGCTCCTCGGGCGTAGGCCAGGGCCTCCTGGAAGGACTCCCAACAGACCGGGTCATGTCCACAGGGGCAGTCCAGGGCCCGAACCTGCCGACGGCCATCCGCTGTTTCCAGGAGGCGCAGACTCTGGCCGATCCGGCCGGAGAACCCGTCCAGGCAATGCTCGTCCTTTATGTCTGCCACGGTCCGCTCACCTCCCAGGGCTGGCCTGTTGGAATCATTCCCCGGAGGGCAGGCGACTCCTGTCCGCTCCCGGCGGTGGTGCCAGACCCGGACTTCCAGTCGGCT
The DNA here is from genome assembly GCA_012799975.1 of Burkholderiales bacterium. GTDB lineage: Bacteria > Vulcanimicrobiota > Xenobia > Xenobiales > Xenobiaceae > Xenobium. The sequence goes on along the minus strand of JAAZKF010000120.1, from coordinate 36,432 downwards.
GCCCCATATCCGGGGCCGTCCTACGGTAGAGGGACCAGGTCCCCCAGCCACTGGCCTCCCAAGTTTCCACCTGGTGGAAATCAGCGAGCCAGGGAGAAGACGGAGGGGCTTCCCCGATCAGCAGGAGAAGCGAGGTCCGGACCGGCCGCGTCGGATCCGGGTCCAGAACGTGGTAGATGTCGATTTCACGCCCGCGCAGGATCGACTCGAGGAGCAAGGAGTCGGGGTCCAGGCGCCCTTCCGGAAGGAGGATCGAGGTAATCTCGCTCTCCCCGGTGCCCTCCAACTCAGCCAGGATCCTTTCAGCCGTGACGCCCATAGGTGGCCCTGAAGGCCGGGGAGGAGAGAGACGGAGCAGCCATCGGTTCTGCGCCAGTTCGGGGCCCGCAGCCCACGAAACGCAGGGGGTCTGCAGGGTCCAGGAGCCGACCTGCAACCACCCCACCACCAGCAGGAGGAGACCTGTCAGGAAGGCGCACCTGGGGAACCTACCCAACCAGGAAAAGGAAAGCGTCAGGACCAGGACCGTCGCCGGCAGGGCGTAGCGAGGGCCGGGTGGCACCTGCCAGAGAGCATAGAACCCCAAGAAAAGCGCCAGCCCCGACCAGGCGAGCAGAGTGGGAACGCGGAGTTCCCGAATTCTGATTGCAGCCAGGGAACCCAGGGCAAACCAGAGCGGCGCGGCCCAGGTACAGGTGGAAAGCGTGGCCAGCAGACGGGCCAGGCAGACCCCAACGGCGACACCCTGTCCGGCGTCCCCCGCTGCCTTGGTCTGCAGTTCCCCTGCCGACAGGAAATACCACCAGGCGCTGACCAGGAAGGCCAACCCCCAGGACAAGGCGATGCCTGCTGCCGGGCTCCATCCGGCCCTCCTCCAACTCCGCATTGCCAAGGTACCCAGAAGCGACCAGGCCACCAGGCACAGGCCATAGGGCAACCAGGGGAATCCGCGGGAGGCTTCCGGGCAGGCGACCAGGACCATCAGGGGGGTAAAGACCAGGCAGGCCAAGGCGGCGCCTCCCATCCGGCGCTCCTTGGGACCAGCCTTCCAGGCCAGGACCAATGGCCAGAGAAGCCCCGGTCCCGGGAAGAGCCACCAGGACCACTTAGAGAGCATTCCCAGACCCACCACCACACCCAGGGCCAGGGTTGGTGCCGGTTTCCTGCCTCCCCGTGAGGCCAGGAGCAAAGCCAAGGCCAGGGCCACCAGAGAAGTGGTCCCCACCTCCAGGTAGTATCCGTGAAGGTGCAGACTCATCCAGGGATTTCCGGCAGCGGCCAGCAGCGTCAGCATCCCTCCAGCTCGCCCGCCCAGCTCACGCCCGATCCACCAGGTTCCGGCCAGGTAGGGGACCAGGAAGACGAACTGGGACACCAGGGCCACCAGGCGCGAAGGTCCCCAGATGGAGTAGAACACCGCGCTGACCAGCGAGGACAGCGGCGGATAATCATCCGGCACGAAACTCAGACCTGTGGCCAGACGCCTCCACAAGAGGATGCTGTCCTGGATCGAGCGCCCAGAGTGCTCCAGCAGCGGGCCCTTGTCATTCAGGACCCAGAGCATGGCCAGCCCCAGGGTAATCACCAGGGCCAACAGCACGGACGCGATTTCCCAGGGGCGGACCGGGTGGGTTTCCTGCATCGGGGGAAATCCTCCTGAGGAGGCGGCCCCATTCCTGGCAGATTCTCCGGCTTCCTCCAAGACCGGGCCAGGGGAGCCGGAGTAGAGCGGGGTGATTCGGATCATTGCCTCCAGCACCCAATCCGACTGGCATGGAGCCTGTCGCGATTCGACCACCGCGCCCGCGGGGGAATCAACGCCCGACCTGGAGGCTTTGTGAAAGACTGGGGATACAAGACGATCGTCGAACCCTTCCGGATCAAATCCGTCGAGCCCATCCCGATCCTGGATGCCACGGCCCGGCTTCACGCTTTGGAGCGCGCCGGCCACAACCTGTTCAAACTGAATTCTACCGAGGTCACCATCGACCTGTTGACCGACTCGGGCACGGGTGCCATGAGCGCAATCCAATGGTCTGCCCTCATGCAAGGCGACGAGAGCTACGCCGGGGCCACCTCGTTTCGCCGATTCGAGTCGGTGGTCCGCCGCCTGACCGGATTCCCCCACATCCTGCCGGTCCATCAGGGGCGGGCTGCGGAGCGCATCCTGGTCCGAACGATCCTGACCCCTGGAAGGATCGTCCTGAACAACACCCACTTCGACACCACCCGAGCCAACATCGAGCAGGTCGGCGGGGTCGCCCACGACCTGCCCGCGCCGTGTTCCCTGAACCCCGAACTGGAAGAGCCCTTCAAAGGCAACATGGACCTTGAAGCGCTGGACCGGGCCCTGAACACGGAACGGGAGCGCATCGCCCTGGTCATGATGACCCTGACCAACAACGCGGTAGGAGGCCAGCCCGTCAGCATGGCCAACCTCGAGGCGGTTTCCGAGCGTTGCCGTAAGGCCGGGGTTCCGTTCTTCCTGGACGCCGCCCGATTTGCCGAGAACGCCTGGTTCATCCACACCCGTGAGCCGGGGTATTCTGACTGGGCCCTGCCAGAGATCGCCCGGAAGATTTTCGACCTGGCCGACGGATTCACCATGTCCGCGAAGAAGGACGCCATCGTGCATATCGGGGGTATCCTGGCGACCCGTCGGGACGATTGGGCGGCCCTGTTCCGCAATGAACTTATCCTCGGAGAAGGCTATCTGACCTACGGGGGGCTGGCCGGCCGGGACCTGGAGTGCATGGCGGTGGGCCTGGAGGAATCCCTAGACCCCCATTACCTGCGCTACCGGACGCGAAGCATCGCCTACTTCGCCGAAGGCCTCCAAAAAGCGGGTTTCCCCATCGTGCGCCCGCCCGGGGGACACGCGGTCTTCGTAGACGCAGGGCGCCTGCTCTCACACCTCGAGGCGACGCAGTTCCCTGGAGTCTCACTGGCCAATGCCCTCTACCTGGAAGGCGGAATCCGGAGCGTGGAGGTAGGCTCTCTGATGTTCCCCGAGGCTCGCCTGCAGCTCTTGAGACTGGCTGTTCCCCGCAGGGTCTATACCCAATCCCACATCGACTACGTCCTGGAGGTCGCCCAGCGGGTCGCCACCCACAAAGCGCAGATCCCCGGCTACCGAATCGTCCAGGAGCCCCCGTTCCTGCGCCACTTCACCGCGGATCTCGAGCCCCTGTGCCGTCCCTCCGGATGGTGTCTGGAACCCGAGAGCTGATCGCGAAAGGGCCTCCGAGGGTGGATGGGGAAGCCGCCCTCCGGCAGGCTCTGCCTATTCCCCTCTAAAGGCGCCTGTTTCCGGCGCACAAAATCCCTGAAAGGACACCTCATGTCGATCCTACGCCCATTCCGTGCCTTGCGCCCCACTCCCGAGCATGTCGCCCGCGTGGCCGCCGTCCCCTACGACGTGGTGGATCGGAGTGAAGCCGCCGCCCTGGCCGAAGGCCAGCCCATGAGTTTCCTACACGTATCGCGTGCCGAAATCGACCTGCCCGAAAGCGTCGATCCCTACGATCCGGCCGTGTACCGCAAGGCGGCCGAGAACCTTGCCCGTCTTCGCGACGAAGGGATTCTGCTCCTGGATGAGCAGCCGGCGCTGTACATCTACCGCCTCCAGATGGGCGACCACGTCCAGACGGGCGTCGCCGGGACCTTCTCGGTAGACGAATATGATCAGGATAGGATCAAGAAACACGAGAAGACCCGGAAGGCCAAGGAGGACGACCGCACCCGTCATATCCTGGCCACCCGGGCCCAGACCGGCCCGGTCTTCCTCACCTACCGGGGGACCCCGAAGCTCGAGGCCCTGGTCGAGACCGCCTGCCAAGGTGACCCGCTGTATGACTTCACCTCCCCCGACGGGATCCGTCACACCACCTGGCGGGTGACCACCACGGGCCCGCTGGTGCAGGCCTTCACCGAAATCCCCCGGATGTACATCGCCGACGGCCACCACCGGGCCGCCAGTGCCAGCCGGACCCGGGCGGAGCTGCGCTCGCAGGCCGCCGAGTGGAGCGGCCAGGAGCCGGCAAACTTCTTCCTGGCCGTGGCCTTCGCCGCGGACCAGTTGAGGATCATGTCCTACAACCGCGTGGTGGCCGACCTGCACGGGCAGACGCCGGAAGCTCTGCTCGCTGCCATCGGGGCCCGGGTTCCGCTCCAGGCGGGCGCCTCCCCCTCGCCGCAGACCCCCGGGCACGTCAGCATGTATCTTTCCGGCTCCTGGCACGATCTGGACCTCAACAAACTGAAGGCTGATGCCAGCAGTCCAGCCCAACGCCTGGACGCCGCCCTGTTGCAGGACCACATCCTGGCCCCATGCCTGGGGATCGGAGACCCGCGCACGGACGAAAGGATCGACTTCGTCGGGGGAATCCGCGGCACCGAGGATCTGGTCCGCAGGGTTGAGGAAGGCCGTGCCGCCGTGGCCTTCTCGATGTATCCGGTCTCACTGGACGAGTTGATGGCCATCTCGGATGCCGACGAGATCATGCCGCCCAAGTCGACCTGGTTCGAACCCAAGCTGCGCGACTCCATCGTCAGCCACGCTCTGGACTGAAGCAAGCTCTCACGAGCCCCATGCCCCGAGCAGGTCGCTCCCCCTGACCTCATCCGTCCGGGGGAGCGACCGTAATCGGGAGGCCAGGACTCGACCGACCGGACCCGAAGGAAAACAATCATGAAGTGGCATCGCGAAACCGACGGACGCATCCTGTTGAACCTGGACCGTGGCGAAGACCTGCGGTCAGCCGTGGAGGGCCTGGCCGCCGACCTGGGACTGGTCGGTGCCCGCATCAGCGCGATCGGGGCCCTGGAAAACCCGGAACTGGGTTACTGGGACGCAAAGGCCCGGCTCTACAACAAGCAGGTCTTTCCCGGGATCTGGGAGATGCTCTCCCTGAACGGCAACCTCGCGCTTCTGGAGGGCCGGCCTTTCCTGCACGCGCATGTGACCCTCTCGGGGCCCGACTTCGCGGTGAAGGGCGGTCATCTTCTGGAGGCTCACGTGGGCGTGGTGGTGGAAGCCTTCATAGACCCCTACCCGACCGAGCTGCCGCGCCGGATGTGCCAGGAGGTGGGCCTCCCCCGCTGGGAACCCGGCCAGTAGAACCCCGCCTACTTCAGGTCCTCGGCGGGAGAGTCGACCAGGGCAAACATCAGCTCCCCGCGGGCGATCTCTTCCTGACCGACCCGGCAGATGGCGCGCATCTTGCCCATGTCGCGTCTCATGCTGAGCGTCTCGACGTCGATCTCCAGGACATCACCTGGAACCGCGGCTCGGCCGAAACGACACCGGTCGATCGAAGCGAACAAGGCATTCTTCCCGCGATTCGCCTCGGCTGCCAGAACTGCGGCGGCACCGGCCTGGGCCATACACTCCACCAGGAGGGTCCGGGGCATCTCGGGGCGACCGGGAAAGTGGCCTTGGAAGAACTCTTCATTGGCCGTCAGGTTCTTGACGCCTCGGGCAGACTGCAGGCCATCCCGGCACAGGATCCTATCCAACAGGAGGAAGGGATGGCGATGAGGCAGGACTTCCATGATCTGTTGAAGGTCCATGGCGCCGTCCTGGCCTTGAGTAGTGGGAACCGGATTCTGCGACACTGATGCCTCCTGGGGAAGGTTCGCAGGAGCCTTTCTACGCCCTGGGCAGGCGCCCTGCCCGCCCTCCCCTCGAGGTTCATCAAATAGCAACAGCCCGGCAAGGGACCAGAAACATCCAGGATCTCTACCCCACCGCGCATCGTCGTCAAGAAGCCTCGTGACACATAACCAGGGAAGTTCTTCCCGGACAACGAGGTGCCCCATGGAGTCATTGAAGAATCCCGCGCCGGCTACCCCCTGCCTGGTCCCTCGACCCCTCAGGACACGGCAACCTGGAACCTGCCAGTTCCAGAGCCAGGGTGAAGAGCCAGGGGGGTCGCAGGGCGACCGACTCGAACTCTCCCCGCAGGCCCGAGCGCTGCTCCAGGCCAGTCCCCAGGTCCCGAAACCCCCGAAACTCAGACTCGGCGACCAGGGCCCGGAAGTTCTGCGCCTGCAGGAGGACCTCCTCCGTTGGATGCCGGGCTGGAGGGGAATCCTGGCGGAGGACGGGTGTTACGGCCCCCAGACCGCCAAAGCCCTGACCTTCTTCAAGAAGGTTCTCGGGACCGGGGTGGACGGACGCAGTCTGGACTCCGCTACCGAGAAGCTCCTGGACGAAGTGCACAGCGGCGAATTCTGGATCAAGAACCCGGACGGAAGACCCCGCCACCTCCGGCGAGCAGGCCAGGAGGAGGCCTACCAACGCGCCTTGGCCAATGGCTACCCCCTGCGCGGGGAAGAGGACGGGTTGAGCCCGGAACAAGTCCGTCGCGTGGCGGCCAGCAACCCCAACCTCATGGTGCGCTACCGGGGCTTTGAAGCCCGAGCCCTGACCTTCAAGCGCTTCCTGGCGCTGGAAAAGGCAGTGGGACAGGATTTCCCCGGATATCGTCTGGCGATAACCTGCACCACCGGCGGGAAGCACGCGGGAACAGCTCACGGGGAGGGACGCGCCCTGGACCTGGTCCTGGAGCGAATCCGCGACGGCTACCGACCCGACACCCACGAGTTCGACAGTTCGCATCTGGAGAAACTGGCCCGCCAGAGCGGCTTCGAGACGCTCAACGAGTATCTGCAGGGCTCTACCTGGTGGACGGGTCCGCACCTGCACGCCGAGGCCTGGCCGATGCCCTGATCGCCTGGAGCCCAGCCGGAAACCCCTCGGCCGCCTGCCGGGTCGGCACGAAGGGAGTCCGCCCGACAGGAAGAAGGCACGGCCATGATTTCCTGGCCCCGTCTGGCCGATGAACACCGGGCCCTGGCCGCCTTGGCTGCGGCCCTGCTCTTCTTCGTCCCCCTCTTCCTGCTGGCGCCCGCGGACGACTGGCGGGTCGTGGCCCTGGCCGCCTTGGCCGGCGGTTTGACGGCGGTGGTCTGCTGGCAACACTTCCCGGGTTGGGACATCTTCGTAGCGGGTTGCGCTTTGTCCGTGGCCGGGGCCTTTCACGCCACGCCGCCCGACAAATGGACCGCCCAGGCGATCCTGCTCCTGCCCGCCGCGGCCTCCTGGTATGCAGGTGCCCGGCTGGGTGAGTCCTGGGTGGTCTTCCCCCTGGGGCACGAGGAACGCACGGCCTTGGGAGGGATGGCCCGCCTGCTGCGCGAGCTGGGTCGCGGCTGCCAGGTGACCGCCTCGGTGGGAGGGGTCTCCTGGGTGGTCTGGAGCCTCTTCCTGGAGGCAGCCGCGCCGCTGGCCTTCCCAGTGGCGCTCATCCTGACCCTGCTGGCCGACGTCCGCTGGCCCGTCCGCCGCCCATTGTGGGCGGTGCTGGGACTCCTGATGGCCCTCCCCGCTGCGGGAGTGGTCGCAGACTCCCTGGCCCGAGTTCTCTCAATTCCCCCTCCGGCCGCGGCGGACCCCTGGCTGGTCGGCGGGCTGTCGATTCTCGGTTCGATGTGGGGCTTGTGGCTGTCGCGCTGGCGACGAGGCGATACCCACCCCGACTTCAGCGGAGCCCAATTTCAGGGGTCCTCCCCTTGAAGAGCCGGGACCTGGAGGAATCCATGCCGTCCTGCCTGGAAGGTTCTGGGATGACCCGTGACTCGACGCCCCAGACCGATGCCTTGCCCTCTCGTCGCGTCTCCCGCCCCCTGGTCGTCCTGATGGTGGCAGCGATGCTGGTCGGATGCCTGGCTGCCCTGGGCCAGTTCCAGGAAGACCATCCGGAAACTCCCCTACCCGATGCGAGACCGGCCCGTCGGGACGGGAGGATCGTGGCCGGCCAGAAGGTGGATTTCATCACTTTGAACCTGCCGATTACCCAGGTGGAGGAGGTACTGGGTGCGGGCAAAATCCGCCCCCAGGCGGATTCCCAGATCTACCTCTTCGAGAAGGTCGGAGTCCACGTGGCCACCCGGAAGGGAAGGGTGCAGTCGATCCTGGTCCAGACTCCCGACCTGCAGACAGCCGAGGGCATCGCGGTGGGTTCGGACGTCGACCAGATCCTGCGCAGATACGGCGAACGCTATGAATACGAGGCTCGAGGCTCTGAAGAGTACTGGCTGCACTACTGGTCGCAGGGCATCCACTTCTCGATTCGGGGTACCTCGGTCACCCAGATCATGGTGGCGACTCCGGTCATGCCGTGATCCAGGAGAGAGGTTCTCACCCGGATTCCACCACCGCCAGAACCAGGGCATGAACCCGACCGGCCCCGGCCGCGCGCAGCACCCGGGCGGCCTCGGCCAGGGTTGAACCGGTCGTCATCACATCATCCACCAGCAGAAGATCCAGTCCCCCGACTGCGCCGGTCCGGAAGCCCCCACGCACGTTCTCGCGACGTTCCCCCCGGGACAGGTTCTTCTGGGAGGCCAGGAGCCGGGCGGGGACCAACAGGTCGGACCGGGCCGGCACCCCCAGGCGACAACCCAATTCTTCTGCCAGCAGGCCTGGAACGGAGAGTCCCCGCAGCCGACGGCGTCGCGGCTCGGGAGGAATCGGGACCAACGCATCGGGAAGCCGGCCCCTCCAAGCCCGCTGCATCAACTCCGCCAGGGCCGGGACCGAGGAAGTGCGGGCGCCGTGCTTGAGATCCAGGACGGCCCGGCGCAGGGGGCCACGGTAGTAGCCTGCCGCGAAGACCTCCAAACCACCGGGTGCCTTCAGACGACAAGGCTCGAGGCCCTCCAGGCAGGCAGCGCAGAAACGCCGCCCCGGGGCGTGACCGCATCCCGGACAGTGTGGAGGGAATAGCCAGTCCAGAGCCGCCTGCCACCAACCAGGCCAGCCCGCCTTTTTCAAGGGGGGTCCGGGCGGAGCGGCTCATTCCAAAGCGTCACGGCCTGGCCACGCGAGCCCAGAACCCGAACCATGAAACGTGGCAAGGCCATCATCCGCAACAGGCGGGAGGGCTCGCAAGCCAGGCGGAACAACCACTCCAGGTGCAGTCGGATCATCCACCCCGGCGCCCGGGTCTTGCGACCCGACAGCACATCGAAGCTGCCGCCCACCCCGATACCCACCCCTACGCCCAGCCGATCCTGGTGCTGACGCATCCAGCGTTCCTGGCGAGGCGACCCCAGACCCGTCAGGAGCAGGCGGGTTCCCGAAGCCGCAATAGCCTGCACGACCGGGCCGTCCTCCTGGAAAAAACCATCCTGGGAACCCGCGATCTGCAGACCGGGATAACGATTGCAGAGGGCCCGGGCGGCCTCCTCGGCCACTCCCGGTGCCGCCCCCAGCAGGAAGAGGGAGCCCTGCGATCCGGCCAGGGCCTCGGCCAGACGACAGACCAGATCGATACCGGCCACGCGCTCAGGAAGGTTCAGGCCACATCTCCGGGCCGCCCACAGCAACCCCGCCCCGTCGGCAACCACCAAATCGGCTCCGTTGACCAGTTCGCGAAACTCCGGGTCATCCTGGGCCCGCATCACCATCTCGGTGCCCAGGGTCACGACCAGATGGAAACCGGGGCGTTGAATCAGGGCCAGGACCCTTTCCACCGCTTGATCCATAGAGACGGCGTGCAGCTTGACTCCGAGCACGCGCAAGGCGGTGGGAGTGGATTCAGTCAAAGAAGACATCGCCGCGCTGCGTTCTCGACATCGGCCAGGGGATCCTGGTCCAGCAGCCTCCCTGAAAAGTTCCCCCAGGCCAGAATCTCAATCTTCCTCGTCGCGACCTTCCTCGATGAAGGGCCCCCTCACCGGCAGGTCCAGACGGAAGACACTGCCCGAGCCCATCTGGCTCTCCACCGACAGGTCGCCTCCGTGGGCTTCGGCGATCCTCTTGGCGATGGACAGCCCCAGGCCGCGACCGCCGTGGCGAGCTCCGCGCCCCTTCTCGATGCGATAGAAGCGCTCGAAGATCCTCGGGAGTTGGCTCGCGGGGATACCGGTCCCGCGGTCCAGGACCTCCAAGAAGACCCAACCCGGGGCTCCCAGCCCCAAGCGCAGGATCACCTCGCTTCCAGGAGGAGAATACTTCACGGCGTTGTCGACCAGGTTCAAGAGGACCTGGTTGAGCCGGTCCCGGTCCCCCTGGATCAGCGGAAGCGCGTCGGTCCCGCGTACGGCCAGGGTCACCCCGGACTTGGAGGCGTGGGGCATGAGCACCTCGGCGGTACGCTGGGCCAGGAGTAACAGGTCGGTGGGCTCGAAATGGAACTCGACCTGTTGGGCCTCCATCATGGAAACGTCCAACAAATCGTTGATCAAGCGCTCCAGGCGCTCGGCCTCTTCGCTGATTACCTGCAGCCAACGACGGGCCAGGTCGCGATCCTCCAAGGCGCCTTCCAGCAAGGTCTCGGCGTAGCCTTTGATACACGTCAGAGGAGTCCGCAGCTCGTGGGTGAGGTTGGAGACGAAGGTCACCAGGACCTCGTCCAGATCGCTCTGGAGTGCAGCCTCCTTCTGGGCCTCGTAGACCAGGCGCTCGACCGGGGTCTCGGGATCGTGGACGATCACCGTATAGCCGGAATGGAAGTCGATCTTCTCCTTGACCCCCAAAGAGGCGGCCTTCTCGTTGATAAGGTTGGTCAGTTTCTGGACCACCCTACAGGAAACCATCTTGAGGTCCGACTGCGAGAAGCTGGCTTTGTGGCGCGGGGGGGAGAACAGGAAAATCACGAAATAGTCTGTCCCGCGCCCCCCGACTGCCACCAGGTCCCGGTCGCGAAAGAGCCTGCCGCGCAGCCGGGCCAAGGCCTGCCCCGACTCCTCGAGCAAGGCCTCGGAGATCTCCCGACCGTAGGTCTCCTTGAGGAGATGGAACTGGACCACGTCGAAATAAAGGAAGCCGACCTGGTCTCGGCGCTGCAGATGGAAATCGACCTGTTCAAGGACCGAGTTGAGAATCGGTAGACCCGTCAGTTCATCCCGCAGGAATCCAACCTCGGGGTACTCCTCGAAAGCCTCCCGATTCACAGACCCCACGAGTCTATTTCCTCAAGCAGGGCGTGGTGGGTCATGTTGGTCTGGAGTGGGGTTACCGAGATGCAGTCCTCCTGGATGGCGCGAAAATCGGTCCCCTCCTCGGTGTTGCCCCCGGGCATCGAACCGGAAACCCAATAATATTCGTGTCCACGGGGATCCACCCGTTTGACGATCTTTTGGTCATATAGACTATGTCCCTGGCGGGTGACCTGCACCCCCCGGATGGCCTCCGGGGGAAGGTCCGGCACGTTGACGTTCAGCAAGGTGCGCGGAGGCATCCGGATGTGGTGGGCCAGACGCTCGGCCAGGCGAGCCGCGAAGTTCGCCGCCGTCAAGTAGTGCTGCGGCTGGCGTCCCACCTGCGAGACGGCGATCGAGGGAATCCCGTGGATAAGCCCCTCCAAGGCCGCCGAGACGGTCCCGGAATAGGTGACGTCATCGCCCAGGTTGGCCCCGCGGTTGATGCCCGAGAAGAGCAGGTCCGGCTTCTCTGGCATCAAGGAATACAAGGCCAGCAGGACGCAGTCGGTGGGCGTGCCGTCGGTCACGAAGCGGGCCAGGCCTTCCTCTCCTGACAACTCACGAACCCTCAGGGGCGAGTGGAAGGTCAGGGCGTGACCCACGGCGCTGCGTTCGCGGTCCGGGGCCACCACCGTTACGTGGCCCAAGGGGCGCAAGGCCTCCAGGAGGGCATCCAGCCCGGGAGCGTGGATCCCGTCATCATTGGTCAGCAAGATTCGCATCGCAGAGGCTGTCTATGGTTCCAGCGAATCCGACGCGGGGCGGGCTCGGCGCCCCTGGTGCAGCAGACGCTCGGCCTCCGCCAGAAGCTCCTGGACCTGGCGGGCTCGGGGGTCCATCCTCCGGCGCGGTTTCGTCCGGCGCATGGCGCGACGCAGGAGCAGGGTGATCAGCAACCCCGACCCGAGGCCCAAAGAAAGCCAGACCCAGGGTGGAGTCCGGCGCGCATCAAACCCTTCCATCCTACCTCCCAACCCCGGGATCGGGGCGACATCTCCTGCGGGTCCAGGTTCGCATCCAGCCGGGGCAAGTCCTTCGGAGGGGAGGAGTCCTCCTCAGCCCTCGGCCTCCTGGCGTCGGGTCAGCAACCTGCGGATCCCCCAGGCCAGCACCGCCACCGGAACCCCCACGAGGAACCCCATGAGGCCCACGATCCATCCGTTCAACGAGCCCATCATGTCATCCAACGGGGGAAAGGCGCCAAAATACACGTCAGGCGCCAAGACCCCCAGGATGAAGAGCGCCGCCGCGAATCCGAAGAGAGCCAGGAAGCGCAGGGCAAAGTGCAGGCGGGTCGGGAACAGGGCCAACAGCACGAAGGCCGTCAGCACCAGCCAGGTTACCCAAACGGGCAGGTCTGCCCTCATAGCAAAACTCCTCCCTCGCAGTCTGTGTGAATATCACGTCGGTCGCCTCGTCCAACGGGGTGCCGGGAACACAGCTGCCCCCCCTCGGTCACCTCGTCACTCGCCGAGGACCGGGCAGGTCCCGATTTTCCTGCAACGCACCGGGATCCCCTCCTGGGAGAGGTTTCCCTGTATGGCGGACGGAATCTCCGGAGATGCGAGTTTCCCTGCGTGTCCTCCTGACCACCCTGTGCTTGGTGCTTTTCCTCCCTTCCTGGCCGATTCGCGCTGCCGAGCCACCCCGGCCCCTCCGGGAACGCCCCCTTGGTCAGCAACAGGGCGTCGAGGTCCGCGCCTGGACCTATCTCTCCGACGGCCTGAGGGTCAAAGGAAGGCTGTATCTGCCCAACCGGGACGGGAGAAGGCCCGTGGTGGTCTTCAACCACGATGGGATTTCGGGGATCTCGCGCGAGCATCACCTGAGCAGCCTGCGCCTGGCCCGGCGGGGCTACGTGGTTTTCTCCCCCTCCTACCGGGGAGAGGACGGTTCCGAAGGGATGGTGGAGATCGCCAAAGGCGAGGTCCGTGACGTGCTGAACGCACTGCCCCTGCTGCGTGGCCTTCCCGAGGCCGACCCCGACCGGATCGCCATGGTGGGTGCCTCCCACGGTGCGTTGATCAGCCTGCTGGCGGCCTCCCGCGAGCCGCAGATCGCAGGGGTCGTCTTCGCCTATGGTGTGGCCGACCTACCCCGCTGGTGGCACCACCTCAAAGCCCGGGGGAAGCTGGGACGGGACCCGATCACCCGGAGGACCTATGGCGACGGGCCTCAGGACCGACCGGAGTCCTTCCGGATTCGAAATGCAGTAGACCAACTGGCTGGCCTCCAGGCGCCGGTCCTCATCCTCCAGGGACTCCTGGACGAGATAACCCCACCGGAACAGGCCCACCTCTTGAAGAAGGCCCTGGACCGCCAGGGCGTCTCCAACCGAATCCACCTCTACCCTGACGCCCTGCACGGCTTCCTGGTCTATGCCCCCTACCTGACCCGGGATGTCACTCCCCAAGAGAAGGCTCAGGCGGAAGCCGCCTGGGGGGAGGTATTCCGCTTCCTGGAAGAAGTCTTCAACGAGCCCTCCCCCACCTGAAGGCTCCTATATCGAGAAGCGCACCCCGTCCGAGCGTTCCAGGACCAGGCTGGAGCCGTACACCCGGCGACCCTCCGGGCCCAATTCCAGCAGCAGCTCCCCCTGGTAGCGGCTTCCGGCCACCTCCAGGGCTTCGATGTGGATCGGAACGGACCACAGGCTTCCCTTCCGGGACGGGATGCCGACCTGGTAGACAGCCTGTCGTCGGGAGGCTCCCAGGAAGCCGATCTGGGACCTGACGGCCAACTCGGCCCGGGCATCGGCCCAGCGCATGGCCTCGCTCAACTCGCTCTTTTCCAGGACGGCCGCAGCGAAGGCATGAGCCGTCTCCTCGGGTCGAAGGTCGGCTGCGTCAGGCCCCGGGAGCGGACGAGGCCCGCAGGCCAGGGAAAGTGCCAGAATAGCGAGGAACAGGATGGGGAAGAGGCTCCGTCCGGACTTCATCGCTCGCCCCTCCCGATGCTCACCTTCCAGGGCGAACTGGCTCCGTGAACCTGGGGCTCGTGGACCTCCCAGGCCCGAGCTGGAAGCGAGGTGAACCCTCCGGCTGAAGTGACGTGCGACTTCCAGGCCAGCCGCGTCAGGCCCGGGGGGACCTCCTGAAAGTAGAAGGTCGGCCCCTGGGGACGCATCTGAACCCGGGCTCCAGCCGGAAGGGACCAAGGCGGTTCCGGCTCCAGTCCGGCAGCGGAAGACTCTTCGATCGCCAGGTAACGCAGACGACGAGGGGCCTTCAGCTCCAAGATGGTCTCCACCCGCTCGCCAACCTGAAGCAGGCTCCCATCCTCCAGCAGTTGGCGTTTCCCTGAAGGATGCAGGCGGTAGTGCCTTCGAGACAAGGGCAGGTTTCCGACCAGCCGGGGACCCGTCGAGGAGAGGCGGAGACACCACCAGGACCGACCGCCTCCCCCCTTGCGGATATCTACCCGCAGAGGACCCTCGGGAATCTGCGCTCCCCGCAAGGAGAGCAGACGGGTACCGGTCCAGTCCTGCGGGGCGAATCGGCCTGTTTCGACCTCATTGCCGTTGATCCAGACACCATAGCCGAAAGGCAGGGGCTTCTCGCCAAGCCAGGTCAGGAAACGGGTCAAAGCCGTTACTGCCAGCGCCGTCTCGCGTGGAGAGGACCACCCCTTCAGGCCCCGCTGTTGGGTAAGCCAGAGGGCCGCTGCCTCGGTGAGGGGGTGCTCGGGCTCCAGGAGCAGATGAGCTTCCAGAGCCAAGGCCGTAGCCTCGACCTGGGTCCAGCCGGCCCCGGCCGGCCACCAGGCCAGGCCTTCCCGAGCGTCGTGCTCGGCGCCCTGACGGGCCTGACGCAGTTGGTCCCGGGCCGCCTCGGCGTAGCCCATGTTCTGCAAGGCCAGGGCCAGTTTAACTCGGGAGACCGGGGCCAGACGGATAGAAGGCCCGACCAGGGACAAGAGCGAGCGCCCCGAGACCAGATGCGCTTCAGAGAGGGCCAGCAGAACCGCCGGCCGCGCTTCGGCGGAGAGCTTCGCCTGACCCTTCCTCAGAAAGACGCAGGCCTTCTCCAGCAGCGGCGCCGCGCTCTGCAAACCGTCCTTCTCGAGTTGAACTAGTCCTCGGCACACGTAGGCGGTCGTTGCCATGTCCGAAGGCATCCCCTCCCACCAGCCCCATCCCCCGTCCGGGTTCTGGGCGTGCCCCAGGCGGTGCAGGGAGTCCTCCACGACTCCAGGCAGGCGTTCTTCCAGGTCCTGGCGGGGAAGTTCCAATTCCTTCAGGGCGCGGACCAGGACCAAGGCCGGCACGGCCCGGGAGACCAGGCCATCGTTGCTGGGCAGGGTTCCCATCAGAGGTTCGACGGCCGAGCCGAGGAGCGCCGCCAGTCCGGGAGAGATGGCCAACTCCAGGCGCGACTCCCGGACAGAGTCGGGCAGGGCCTCCAGGTCCAGAACAGCGGAATCCTCCACCATTCCGGCGCGAACCTGCTCGCGAATTTGGCTGTCCGGCGCCACCTGCAGGAGGCGTCTGGTCCGGCCCTTCACTTCCGGAGCCTGAGCCGTGACGACAAGATCTACCGAACCCGAGCCCCGAGTCCGGACGGGCAACGGCCTGGTCTCCCGACCACCTCCCGAAACCTGTAACTCCACCAGGTCCGTCCCTTCCAGGTCGAGATTGGTAGCCTGGGCCTGCAACCTCAAAGCCAGGGCCTCCCGGCCCGGATTCTCCAACACGGCAGAGTAGGTAGCCGAGTCTCCCTCCACCAGATGCTCAGGACCTTCCAGGCGCAAGCCGAGGCGTTCCTCGAGATCCACGAAGGTCATGGACTCACCCATCCGGTTCCTACCTGCTACGGCCCGTGCCAGCAGTTTCCAACGCCCGGGGCGCAAGGGCCAGGTCAAGGAAACCTCCGCAGCACCCTCCGGACCGGTCCGGAGTTCAGGGCTCCAGAAAGCCGTCTCACCGGTGGGTTGCCAATCCGAAGCAGAGGCAGGTGCTGGCGGCAGCAGCGCCGGCTTGAGGGGCGGGGTGACCAATGAATAGCCCATGGCCAGGGTCTGCATGGAGGGCGGGCCGAAGAAGGCAGGCACCAGACGGTGGCGAGCCTCCCCGGGCAAGGCCTCCTGAGTTACCAGGGTCAGTGAGACCTCTGACTCGACGGGATGATTCTCCTGGTCCAGGGTCCGGACCCGGATCCGACCTGGTTGCCCGGGGGCCGGAGGAGTCAACGGCTCGACTTGGATATCCAGGACCTGGGCCGGGGCCGGAACCTGGATTTCCTGGTGCACCGACAGCTCTTCGGAGTCGCGCATGGTGGTGGCCCGCAAGCGGAAACCCGGTGCCAGATCCTCACCGATCGGCAATTCGAGCCGGGTCGTACGCGTCGGGCACCCGACCACCATCCGCCGGAGCACCCCCCGACCCTCCATGGTCAACAGCACCTGGGCCCCATCCCGAGGAGTCCCCAGCTCCACCCGGGCTACCTGCCCGGGCCGATAGCGAAGGCGGTCGGGCCGCATCCAGAAGTCCCCCTGAGCCGGTTTGGTCCGGGAGGCCGACAGGTGGGCCTCCCCGCCTCCGCCTCGGGAATCGCGGGCCTGGGCCTCCAGAATCCAGGGTCCGCTTCCTTGCGGGGTCCATTGCAGGGTGCCCCGGCCATGTTGGTCCAGTTGCAGAACGCCCAGGTCCTGGCTCTGGGGAAGAACCTGGCGAAGCTGAACCGAGACGGGGGCCGGGTTCCCTTCCAGATCCCAGCCGTGGACCCGCACAGTGGCGGGATTCCCGGGCTGCACATCCCCCTCCAGGGCCAACTGGAGGAGCACGGCGCTGGGACCGACCACGAACCCGGTGCGGGCCAGGCCTTCACGGTTCCTAGAGTCCCAGACCCGAACCTGGACTTCCAAACCTTCGATTCCCGGGTCCTGATCGGGAAGGGTCAGGGGTATGGCCAGGGTGCCCCTTCCCCTGGCATCGATCCGGGCCTGCCCCGTGCCCCGAGAAACCCCGGAACTGGACGAAGGGACCAGGGGTGCGACCGGGCGGAACCAATCCAGCTCGAGGTCCAAGGGAGGCTGGATCTGGAGGGTGCGACCGCGTGCCTGCCATTCGACTCGGGCCTCCGGGACCGGACGTTCCAAGGCATCCCGGACCTCCAGGTCCAGGTGGGCCTTCTCACCCCACAGCCACCACGACTGAGCCGGACGGAGGCGAATGCGGAGTCGGTCGGTATCCGAAGCAGACACCGAGAAAAAAGAGCGGGTCATCGCCACGGGGGGACCCGAGCCGGCGATTTCCTGAAGGTTGAGGGTCCAGGTGCCCTCCAGGGCCTCCTGAGGAAGCAGGACCTCGCCGCGGAGGGTTCCCAAAGAGCTGGCCTGGAGGCGAATCTGATGGAACTGGCGTCCTTTCGGATCCAGAACCTCCAGGAGGAAGGGATGGCCTGCGGGCACCCCATACCCATCAGGCTTGAGGGAGCGCACCACCGCCTTCCAACGCAGGCGCTCCCCTCCGCGATACCCCGACCGATCGGTCTCCAGGACGGCGCGCCAGGAGGGCAGTCGCTCCGGGCTGCGCAGGTCTGGCAGGATCAAGTGGTCCTGCCCGCGACGGGCCAGGAGGAAGCTCCTGGTCGGAATGGAGGGAGCGGGCATCGTAACCAGTCCCGCCCCGCTCACCGTCAGACTCTCGAGAGGTCGGTCCGAATCGGTCGGAGAGACCAGCCAGGCCTCGGCCTCCCAGACTCCCTGCCCCCGGGCCGCGTCCACCAGCCAGACAGTGGCCTCTCCCTCTGATCCGGCCAGACAGAGGCCGACCAGATCCGTGACCAGAAGGAGCCCGCGACTCCTGGTTCCCTGCGAACGGGCTTCCAGCAGGTACACCCCGGCCTCGGTCAAGTTCAATTCTACGCTCTGGCGATGCCAGCAGTGGTCCTGGAGGTCCACGCCCGGAACAGAGAGCTGCAATCGGGACGGTGAGGTCGGGGTGAGGCCGGAAGCCAGATCCTGGAGGTCCGCTCCCTGGGCGACGGCCTGCACCAGATCGACCTTCCAGACCTCGATCTGTAGATTTGAAAGATTGCGGAACTGCAAAGGCACCTGGGCGGCTCGACCGGGTCGGGAAACCGTCCAGGGAGGAAGGCTCAAGCGGGGTTTCTGGAGGTCGGCCAGCATCCGGGCGGCCTCCGAAGCCTGCTCCGAACGGGGGAAATCCTGGAGCAGGGCCTCGAGGTCCTCCAGCGCGTCGCCATGCCGACGGCTGGCATTGAAGGCCCGGGCCGAGCGCAGACGAGCTTCGGGGACCAGCGGGTGCTGCGGTTGAACACGGGCCATCTCGCGCCAGACGTCTACAGCCCGTTCCAAGGTCAGGTCCCAGACCTGGGGGTTTTTCAGGTAGAGCTCGCCCAGGGCCAGCCGAGCCTCGCCCCCTCGAGACCCACGGAAGTCTCCTCGGATCACCTCGAGAAGGTCGGCCTCGGCCGCGGGCCGACGGCTTTCGAACTCCAACGCCGAGGCCCGCAGGCGACCTCGGTCCAACAAGGCCTGCAGACGGGCTTCAACGGTGCCGGGAACCCGCACGGACACTTCCAAGGCTCGGGTATAGGCGGCCTCGGCACCGCGGTTCTGACCGTCCCGGGCGCGCAGGTCCGCCAGCAGGATCCAACCGCGGGTCTGCCAGGGATCGGGAGGGGCCGTGGCCAGCCAGTCCTCTAGCGAAGCCCGGGCTTCGCCGGAACGCCCCAACTGATCCAGGCACTGGGCCACGCGATAATGGACCTCCGTGGCATGTGGTCCCTCCGGTTGGACTCCCAGATAGGAGCGGAAGGCTTCCAAGGCCTCTGCGGGCTGCTGGTTCCGGAATGCCTTTTGGGCGGCCGAAAGCCGCTCGGCTGGCGTATGGGGGAAGGCAGGAAGCCAGAGCCCGCCCAGGAGCAGGAGCAGGATGAACAGGATGTGGAGACGTGAAAGGTGCATGGTCTGGAAAGATACCGGAGCCTGGTGCAACCTGCCCGGGTTGGACGTCCGCAGCGAAGGCTCCTGCGCCGAGAAGGGGCAAGGTTCCTCCAAGATCCTGAATCCGCCGTCTGGCTTGAGAACCGGGGCCGGCGGGTCTGGATGCAGGGAAGGCGTGCATTCTGGGGAGCGGAGCACTACGTGAGACGACGCAGACGGGCCCGCCTCGACGGCCGAAGGCCACGCCAGGCGGCGGATTCAGGGGGTGGTTTCGGGCTTGGGGAAGGCCTCGCCGGAAGCCCTCCGAGCCCGATAGGTCGCCCAGCGACGCAAGTGATCTATATCCTCCTTCATGGTCCGCGACAGGGGGACGGTCTGGCCCAGGACCTTCTCGATATCCCCGGTCGACAGATCCCGCCCCTGGTCAAAAGCCTCATACAGCCCCGAGATCACCGCCTGTTCGATCTCCGAACCGCTGAAACCCTCGCTGAGCGCTACCAGACGGGGAAGATCCCGAGTCTGCGGGTCGCGATTCCGCGCCCGCAGATGGATCTCGAAGATCGCCTGACGTTCTTCGGGCGTGGGCAGATCCACGAAGAAGATCTCGTCCAGGCGGCCTTTGCGCAGCAGCTCGGGTGGCAGGGTGGA
The DNA here is from genome assembly GCA_012799975.1 of Burkholderiales bacterium. GTDB lineage: Bacteria > Vulcanimicrobiota > Xenobia > Xenobiales > Xenobiaceae > Xenobium. Next base: position 16,884 of record JAAZKF010000120.1, on the reverse strand, counting down.
GATATTGTTGGCAGTGGCGATCACGAAGACCGGTGCGGTCTTCTCCTGGAGCCAGGTCAGAAAGGTTCCAAAGACCCGGGAAGAGGTCCCGGCGTCGCTGTCGGCCCCACGGGTCCCTGCGAAGGCCTTATCGATCTCATCGATCCACAGGATTGCCGGTGCTACCGACTCGGCAGTGGCAATGGCCCGACGCATATTCTCCTCGGACGAGCCCACCAGGCTCGAGAAGATACGCCCCATGTCCAGCCTGAGCAGCGGCAGGTTCCAGACCTGACTGATGGCCCGAGCACACAGACTCTTCCCACACCCCTGAACTCCCAGGAGCAGAACCCCCTTGGGAGGTGGAAGCCCGAAGGTGCGAGCCTCTTCCGAGAAGGCCACCGAACGCTTGCGAACCCACTCCTTGAGGTGTTCAAGCCCCCCTACATCGGAGAGGGTGCGTTGGGCGTCATGGTATTCCAGGATCCCGCTCTTGCGGATGACCCGCTTCTTCTCGTCCAGGATCAACCCGACCTCGGCTTCTGAGAGGCGACCGCGCTGGATCAAGGTCCGGGCGAAGGCGTTCTCGGCCTCCTTCAGAGTCAAGCCCAGCGCTGCTCGCAGAAGCTTCTGGCGGACCGCAGGTTCCGGCTCGTCTTCCAATCGCCCCTGTTGGGCCACCTGCGCAACGATGGAGTCCAACAGATGCCCCAATTCGTCCATCCCGGGCAGGCAGAAGTCGACCACCGTGACATCCTTCTCGAGTTCAGGTGGGATGCAGGCCATATGCGAGACCAGGACCAGTGTCTTGGGGCTGGACTTGAGATGGCGGGCCAACTCCTTGATCTTGCGAACCAAGGCGTGGTCCTGCAGCATCGGGTGGAGATCCTTGAATAGGAAGATGATGGGATCGCCCTGGCGGAGCACCTCGTCCAGCGCCACCAGGGGGTCGGTGGTCGAGGCGTTGAAGGTCCTATTGCCGGCTGTGGGCGACTCGCCCGGGACGTGAAGTCCCCGGACGACCGACCAGCAGACCAACCTCTTGCCGCGCCTGCGGGCCACCTCCGCAAGGCAGTCCTCGACGCGCTCCTCCTCCCAGGAAACCAGGAACAACACCGGGTAGCGGGCCCGGATCAGGATCTCCAACTCGGACTGGACGTCCCCGAAGCGGGGCGTCTCGCAAATGGGCTCCGAAGGGGATGGATCAGACAAGAAGACCTCCTCTTCAAACGGAGCGAAGGTTTTTCAGGGCGTGGTGCGAGCACGCAACAGCTCGAGCCGGGTCTCCTCCAGGGCCTGGTTGATTACCCTGGCCTCGGCCAAGACGGTCATGAAATTGGTGTCTCCCCCCCAGCGGGGAACAATATGCAGATGCACGTGGTCGGCCACCCCGGCCCCGGCCGCCCTCCCCAGGTTCAAACCCAGGTTGAAGCCTTGGGGCTCTCCGACCTTCTGGAGGTCGCGAACCCAGCTTCGGGCCATGAGCATCATCTCGGTTACCTCTTGATCCGAAAGGGCCGTGAAGTCCCCGACATGGCGATAGGGTGTCACCATCAGGTGCCCGTTGGAGTAGGGGTACAGGTTCATCAGGCACATGCAGGTCTGGCCCCGTTCCAGGATCAGGTTCTCGGCATCCTTATCCTCAGCGGCCTTGGTACACAGGAAACAGCCCGGTTCCTTCGGAGCCCGTATCATCTGCATCCTCCAGGGAGCCCATAGATGTTCGCGACCTGCCAGGAGCTTCACCTCCCGAGTCCTCCATTCACAAGGGATGTAGAAGGAAGCCCGTCTCGGCCTCTCCGGCGACACCCGTGAAGACAGCCAGCATGTCCAGGGTATCCCGGAAGACTTCGGCAGCCGGCATCTCGGTCAGCACCAGCTCTCCTTCGGCCCGGGGTTCCTCGGAGTCCCACTCGGGATAACGGGCCATGGTCATCTGGAAGCCGATCGTCTCCCCCTGGCTGGTCTGACCGAAGACGCCACCGGCATCCCGCCACAGTTTCTGGAAGGCGTGAGGGACCGGGTCTTCGTAGTGGGCCTTGACGATCAGCCCGTGAGGGCACAGGAAGAGCTGATAGCCCTCGTTGCTGGCGATGAGGTGGGGCGGGGATTCGCCGTTCCAGGCGTGGAAGCGCGGACGGGTAGAGCCGTCGGGAAACTCATCCAGGCTCGGCGTCCCCTGCCGAAAGAGCTGAGCCACCTTCCAGGGAGACGAAGCGAAGACGGTCTCCAGGTTCGCCAGCTCCCGGTAGAGGTTTCGCGTCTGTTCAGCCGAGAGAGGTTCTTGGAGAAGGGGGAGCTCGGACCAGGGCGACTCGGGTGCCAGTCGGGCCACCGCACGCAGGAATACCTCGAAATTCTCCAGGGTTCCCTGACAGCCTTCGGGGCCTTGCAACAGGTTCAGGGGACATATCGAGCAGACCTGGACGATCATGGGATCCCCATGGAGTATCATCCGATGCCGCATCGCCTCCCACTCGAAGCGAGGACGGCCATCCATGGCGTATTCCGCGATCCGCTCCTGGAATCGGCGACAAGGTCGGCCTCCGACCGGCAGTATGTCGATCGCGATCTGATAGGGAGGTGACGAAGAACTCATCTGCGGCCCCTTCGGCCTGGATCCGGGCGAGCCCTGCGCAGTTGCAGGCTCGGCACCTCCTGGCTATAATCAGGCGACCTTGCGATTCTTCGGTTTGAGCGATCTACACCTCTCGTTTTCGGGCGAGAAACCCATGGAGATTTTCGGCCCTCAATGGTTCCGCCATTGGGAGAAGGTCGAAGCCAATTGGCGAGAGCGGGTGACCCCTGAGGACGTGGTCCTGCTTCCCGGGGACCACTCGTGGGGGATGCGATTGGAGGATGCCCGGCGCGACCTGGAATGGCTGGAAGCCCTGCCGGGACACAAGGTGCTCAGCCGGGGAAACCACGACTACTGGTGGCAGGGGATCGGCAAAATCCGCAAAGCCTTCCCGGGCCTGATCTTCCTCCAGAACGACGCCGTGACTTTCGGAAGCGTCGGGATCTGCGCCACCCGGGGCTGGCTCCTCCCCGGCTCAGAGGGGTTCAACCAGGCCCAGGACGAAAAGATCTACCGCCGGGAGATCGACCGGCTGGGCTTGGCCTTGAAGGCTCTCCCGGCGCAGGTACAGACCCGTGTGGTCATGATCCACTATCCTCCCCTGCTGCCCCACCTCAAAACGACGGAGTTCACCGCATGCATGGAGGAAGCGGGAGTAGACTTGTGTGTCTACGGGCATATCCACCGCACCCACCGCGCCAATCCCTTCCGGGGCCTGCACCGGGGAGTGCGCTACCAGATCTTGTCCTGCGACTTTGTGGACTTCACCCCCCAACTCCTGGAACTCGGTTCCTAGGAACCCTTTCCCCAGGAGACATCCAGAATCGGATTCTCCGAGTTGGTGACCTGGCGAATCCCACTGCCATCTGAGTTGACCACCCAGATCTGCCCCTCCCGGACGAAGGCCAGTTGACTGCCGGTCGGACTCCAGGAAGGTGAGCTGATCCCCGGTTGATCGACCAGGACGCGGCACTGCCGGTTGAAAAGGTCACCGAGCTGCAGCTTGTCTTCCCGGATCAGGGCGATCTGCGTCCCGGTCATCCCCATGGCGGGCTGAGTAGCTCCCTCCAGGACGACCTCGGGTTCGCCTCCTTCGACCCTCATGCTGAGAAGGCTGGTCCTGCCCGCGTAGTCGGTCTCGCTGACAAGGATCCGGGAGCCCACCGGCGACCAGGTCGGAAGCCCGAGGTTCAAGGCCTGGTACAGGACTTCGGCCTCTCCGCCAGTCCACTGCAGAACAAGGCGGACCTTGCCCCGTCTGGGGAAGCAGAGGTAGGCCAGCCTCCGGCCCGTCCGGTCCCAGGCCGGACGGGAAACCGTGTCCCGGGTCTGGGAGACCTGCTGATCGCTTTTCGTGACCAGGTCCAGGACGTGGACCCGCGGAGGGGAGCCCCGTAGATAGGCCAGGCTGCGTCCGTCCGGAGCCGCAGCTGGTGAGCGGGCTTCATCCTGTCCACCCAGGAGGGGATGGACCTGGGTTCCCGCGGAATCGGTCCACTCGATCCGGAAGTGACTCTTCTCCTGGATCGTGTAGTACAGACGTCCGTCAGCCGGCGGCGGCCGGGAAGAACAGGCTATACCCACCGCCATCAGGCAGAGCCAGGCAATCCAGCGCAGACTTTTCATGGTCTGGAGTCTTCCACTTCTCCCATCTTCGCTTCGCGCCCTTCATCGAGCGTCGAGAGACAAGCCCCTGGATAATAATGCTGCAGGATTTCTCGATATCCCTGCCCGGCACGGGCCCGACCCGCGGCTCCTTCCTGACAGAGCCCGACTCCGTGCCCCCAGCCCCCCCCCCGGAAGCGCACCCGACCCTCCGACTGATCCAGATAGAACAGCGAACTCTGCAAGCCGCCGGCGCCGATCTTCCCGCCGCTCAAAAGCCAGCGAACCGAGTCCCCGTGCACCCGGACGCTGGCGCGTTCACCCTCCAGAAGGAGTGTGGCCACCCGACCGTGGGCGGTGCGGGCCAGTACCCGAAGGGTTCGCAGGGGCCCGAGGTCCGGCGCCTGGGGTCCCAGCAGACGGGGCAGGGCCTCCGACACCTTCGGACCCAGCTCCTCAAGGGTCCAGGTCTCCTCCCAACGGAAGCGGCTGGCGCCTTGACACCAGGCCGCTGGAGGTGAATCCAGGAAGCGGCGCAGGGTGACCTCGTCCGAGAGGGAGTCGGTTTCCTTCAAAGCCTGCCGGGTATCCGGTCCACCCGGCAGGCAGCGGGCCGGTTTCCTTCCAGGCCAGACCGCTTCCGGAGCCTCGCCCACCCCTCCGCACACCGCGTGATAGGTGGCCGCCAGGGGCTGACCCTGGTCGGTGAGGATCAAATCCCGGGTCTGCTCGATCGCCTCTCCCACCCGAGGGTTCTCGCTGGTCAAGCCCTGATAGACGTGGCAATGGACCGAAGAGCACAGGTCGAAACCATGGACCCGATGTCTTCCCAGGTGGGCCAGGGTGAAGGACCTGGCCACAACTGCCATGGCGCGCAGCGCCTGGGGAGGGAACCAGGCCGGCATCTCGTTGGGGACTACTCCCCGCAGGTATTCCTCCAATGGCAGGTGGTTTACCAGTTGGATGGACCCACCATCAGGCCGCAGGTGCAGGTCGCCACGCCAGGCCGACCAACGATAGGTTCCATTGGGGTTCAAGCGCACCAGCTCCAACCAGGGATTTCCCTGCAGACGGATCGGGCGCTCCGAGCGGGTCAACAAGCTGCCCTGAGGGTCATAAAGCGCCACCGCCGGAGGCTTGCCCACGGTCGCCAGCGCCTGCACCCGAACCTCCCGGGCTTTTCCCCCCTCCCAGGTCACCCCTCCCTCCGCGGCTACCAGGGCCTCTCCGCGAAGGGGGGGCAAACCGACGGAGACCAGGGTCTTCTGGGGAGTTTCGGGAACCCTTTCGAAAGGGATCCGCGGTTGGACCCGGGTATGAGCCGGGAGGATTCGGGGAGCCCTCCACTCCGGAAGGATCCTCTCCAGGAGAGCCCCGACCAGACGGGTCACCTCTGCGGAATCCGAATTCTCGGGGGCCAGCAGCGAGACCCCGGTGTAGATCCCGGCCCGGGTCTCGAGGATGGCCGCGCTGCCCGCGGGCTCGAGGAAACGCGCCAGGACCCGAGAGTCCGGCCGCGGCCGGACCAACATCGCCTCGCCCCGGCCGAGCAACACCTTTCCCCCCCCAAGTTCCTCTTCCAGCGCCAGCCCGGCTTCGGAAGCCAGCCCCGACCAACGGTGGAAATCTGCGCCGAAGAGCTCGGCCAGGGCAAAACCGGGAGATTGCCAGGGGCGATTCTCATGGTCGCGATAGGAGGTCTGCCCCGTGGCCAGCAGCCGCCCTCCCCGGGCCACGTGTTGTCGCACCGCCACGAGCGTGGCCGGTGCGATCAAGCGGATATCCGAGAGTACCAACAGGTCTCCCGTCCAGGCGCCTGTCTCCAAGTCGGCAGGGCGGACCGGTCGACACTCCAGGCCCAGGCGACGGAAGGTGTTCTCGGCTCCGAGCAGATCCCAGGAAGCCCGCCATCCGCCCGCCGTCAAAGTGGGTTCGGAGTGCAGGACCCCGATGGTGGGCCGATCTGCTCCGGCGGGACCAGGTTCCGGGGCGGCGGGTCCGGCGTAGACACAGGTCGAAAGGCTCAGGAAAGCGAATAGGGCCAGAAGCGGGATCAAAAGCCGGGCAGGCACAACTCAGGCGCCGCCGGCCAGGGTCAGGGCCCGGCGCAGATCCCCGTCACAGTCTTCCAGAAGTTCGCCGGCCGGCCCGGCGGACAGGCCCGTCCGTTCGCAGAGGATGCGGACCTGCCTGTCACGCAGCTTGGCCGAGTTGGCCCGCAGGTCCACCATCAGGTTTCCCAGGCAGTGCCCCAGGCGGACCATGGCCGCGGTCGAAACCATGTTCAGGACCATCTTGGTGGCCGTGCCCGCCTTCAATCGGGTTGATCCGGTGAGGACCTCGGGGCCGACCGCCAGGAGTACGGGATGCTCGCAGAGGCGGGAGAGCGGCGCTCCGGGGTTGCAGAAGAGCGCACCGCTGCCCGCGCCGACCTCGGCGGCCAGACGCAGGGCTCCCATGACGTATGGTGTGCGCCCCGAGGCGGAAATCCCCAGCACGAAGTCTCCAGCAGTCAGGCCGCGACGCCTCAGCTCTGCTGCAGCAGCCTCCGGGTCATCCTCTGCATGCTCGACGGCCCGGCCGAAGGCCCCTATGCCGCCGGCCAGCAGGGCCTGGACCCTCTCGGGATCGGTCCCGAAGGTCGGGGGGCACTCCGCCGCGTCCAGGGCTCCCAGTCTACCGCTGGTTCCCGCTCCGACGTAGAAGAGTCGGCCTCCTCCGGCCAGGCGGTCGACCACGGCTTCCACCAGGGAGGCCACCGACGGCAGTGCCTCCCGAACCACCTCCACAGCGTGGGCCTCCTCGCGGTTCATCAAAGCCAGGATTTCCTGAACCGAAAGGCGATCCAGATCCTTGCTCTCAGGATTGCAGGACTCGGTAAGGGAAGGGGTGGACTCCATCAGACCTCCGGAAACGGGATTCAATGCCAGGCGCTCTTGCGCAGGGGCTTGGACTCGGGGACTTCCGAGCGTGCCGAGCGGGCCAGCTCAGCACGGATGATGTTGAGGGCCACTGTGGAGACCAGGAAGAGGCCTAGCATGTCCGCTCCGGTGATCTGGCTCTTGAAGAGGAAGAGGATGACCAGGTAGGCCACGAACGCCCCGATGCCGACCAGCATGATCTCGCCCCGGGTAGCCGGGCCCGGCATGCTGAAGATCGGCGCCAGCTCGCGCATGTAGTCACCCCCCAGAATGGGGTGATCGGTCAGGACGCGCCAAGGCAGGATCTTGTTGCCCACCATCCCGACCAGGGTGATCATACCGGCCAGGACGACCCATGCCAGGAACTTGATATCCCCGGACATGGAGAGCAGCACCCGGCTGAGGTCGCCGATCATCCAATAGGGGCCCAGGACCAGCAAGGCCGCCAGGGCATAGGCGAGCCAGGGCCGGACCGAGCCGTCCTGGGGGTCGGAGAGCATCTTCTCGTCCACTCCGAAGTAGGGCAACTTCTGCACCGCAGCGACGCAGAGCAGCACGGTGAAGTTGAGCAACACGGCGTACAGACACGCCGCCAGGGCCAGCATGCCCAGCGTCGAGGGGAAGGCCGTGCGGAAGAAGAGCAGCAACACCAGGCCCAGGCCGAAGAGTCCAAGGGCAATATTCAGGAAGAGCGGGGTGTCGTTCACCCGACGGTAGAGCCACAAGAGCAGGAACCCGAAGAGGAGGCAGAGCAGGAAATTCTCGATGGTATTGCCCACGAAGGGGTAGAAGAAACTGCCCGGTTGCAGGAACCTGGCGGGATCAAAGGGATTGACCAGACGGCTGACGATGCTCTCGTGAACGGCGATTCCCTGATAGCTCTCGAAGGTCTCCTGAGCCAGAAAAAGCGTCATCACCTCGCCTCCTCATCCAACCTCTCAACTCCGGGAATAGGGCCGGTCCACTCCAGGATGGCCACCCCTCCAGGGGGCATCTCCAGCCAGACCCGGCCCCGCCGGTCGGTCGACAACTTCGCGGGGATGGGGTTGCCCATCCCGCTGATCAGGTTCCAGGTCGGGGACTCCCCTTCGGCCTCGAGCTCCTCCATCCGGATCTGCAGGGGTTCGGAGTTGATGCCCTTCATGACCAGAATCTCGCGCCCGTCCCGCAGGGTCATCCAACGGCGAGCGACGGCCGGCTTGACGATCACCGAGTCCAGGACCGCAGGCTGACGCATCAGCAGCCCCGAGAAGCGGATTCCGAAGGAGTGGGGGCCCTGACGCAGGCGGCGGGGGCCAGCCACCAGGTCCACATCCACGTAGGGGTCGTCGCTGGCTCCTCCCAGGTTGACCTGGAAGATCCGGTCCCCGTCTATTCGCATCATGACCGAGACCAGCCCCCCCGAGACCTCGCTCTTCAGGAAGGCGAGGTAGAAAAGATATTCATCCTCCCGGTCGACGTCGAAGCGCATCCAGAACATGTTCTCGCGCCCCACGACGGCCAGCTTGCCGGGGGTACCTCCCGGATAGCGGATGGGTACGGCTTCAAAAGCCTTCTCGACGGCCCGACCGTCTTCGGCTTCGACCACCAGGGTCCCGAAAGCAGGGCGCAGGTCCCTGGCTCCGCTCCAGCGAGAGGCTCCTGCCCGTGCCAGCATCCGGGCCACCAACAGGCGGGAGGCCTCGAAGAGGGGGCCTTCACCCTGGAGGCGGGCCGCTGCCAGACCCGTCAGGTCGGAGAAGACCGGTTTGGGGAGCGCCTGGTGCAGGGTGGCCAGATTTTCGACCACGGCTGCCACACTGCGCGGATTGGAGGCTTCGAATTCGGGACGCGGAGCGAATCCGTGGGGAATCCGACCCGACACCGCGAGGTGTGCCAGAAGGCCCAGTCCTTCGCGCTCGGCCGACTCCAGCATGGTGGAATCCCCCAGGAGCTGCCCGGCCCGGGACAGGGCCGCGACCACCTGATTGCGTTCCACGATCCAGGACAAACCAGCCACTGGGTTACCGGTGCCGGGAGCTACGTAGGTGCGCGGGCGGCCTTGGGCTGTGACGGCCGAAATATGAGCTCCGAAGGGATAGGTGGAGAAGTTCCCGCGCAAGAGGCTCTTGAGGCCCTCGGCCCCTCTGCGGATGAGTTCCCGCCCGTCTGGAGCCGAATGGAACTCATCCAGGGAAATCCAGGCCAGAACCGCCTGGGCCAGGACATCCGGGTTCCCATGGACCCAGACCGGCTCCTGGAATCCGTGGACCTTGGTGAACTTTCCGAAGTCGTCCATCCAGGATTCCAGCGGTCGGAGCAGGCGAGCGGCCTCCCCGGCCAGTCGACCGGCCAGGGCGGAGTCGGATTCCCGCATGGCCACGGCCCCTTCGGCCAGGGCGCGGGCCACCGCAGAGGCCTCGAATGTTCCCGGCTCGACACGCGTCTCCAGCAATTCCGACAAAATCTTGCGAGCCTGCGAAAGTTCCACTTCCCGGGTCGGCAGGCCGAGAAGAGCGGCCCGGGCCACGAAGGCCATCTCCTCCGGATCCGCTCCGGACCAGGACAAGACGGGACGAGCGCCGGGGGCTGGAGCAGCCGGAGGCGCCGCCCAGGCGGGGAACGCAACGAGGAGGAAGGCCAGGGCCATGAGGGTCCTATACATCTCGAGACGGTTCTCGCCAGTCTTTGAGTCCCCTGCACGAAACACGGTGCAAAGCAGCGGCTGATCAGTCCTCTAGACCCGGAAGTCCCGGAGGCGGAACGACTTCGACGGGCACGAAGGGGATCTCGGGTTCGAGGACGTCCGGTACGGGGAGGGTGGATTCCGCTTCGGGGGCCGGCGTCTTCGCGGATTGTTCTATCAGGAAACGTCCTACCACCTGCCCGCTGGCCACGATGGTCTCGGTCTCCAGGTGGATCCGGGCGCTCTGGCTGGTCAGCCAATCGTCCTGTCCCTGCTCGAAACGGACGTTCCCGGTCATGTCGATGGTCTGGGCCTTCCGGTCGTAGTGGGCCTGATCCGAGAAGGCTCGACGATTACCCTGACGGACCTTGACCTGCCCGCGCGCCTCTCCGATACCCCGGGCCCAGGCGTATTCCAGCTCCTGGCAGGTCATCACGGCGGGTGTGCGGTGGTCCCCGCCCGGAGACCTCTCGGTAAGCAACCGCACGTTTCCTGAAAGCAGGGCACGCTCCTCGCCATACCAAACCTTCATCCGATTGCCGACCAGGGTACTGCCTGGTTGCGCGACCCGAACCCCGCCCTGGAACTCGGCCACAAGCTTCTCGGTGTGATACCGGGCGTAGGGCGCCGTCATGACGGTGTCGCCAGATTCTATCCGCACGTGCCCGACCAGGCGGACCTGCCTGCTGGTCTCATCATAGTCCATGCGGTCCGCATGGATCTTGAGCTCCCGTGTGTTCTCGGGCTTCTTCTGGGCCAGGACGGGCAGAGCCAGGCCCAGGAGGGCGACCATGATCAGGGGCAGTAGGATACCGCGTGGCATGGGGGTGAAGAAGGCTCCCTCGGGCTCCGGGCTACAGGCCGCCCGGACATTCATCCGACCCCGATTGCATGCCCGAACCACCGGAGCACGGGGTCAAACGCACCTTCACCTTCGAGGGCTTCTCACCTGCCGGGCGAGCGAGGCAGCCATTCGATCCGAGAAGAGCCGCTTTTACGATTCGGAAGGGTCGGTCAGGAGGTTCCGATAGAGGATGTAGGCCGTCGGCGAACCGGTAGAGGTGAAGATCTCCCAGAAAAGTTGCGGGTTGGGACTCAAGGTCAAAGACCTCCCGTCTGGTTTCCGAGAATCCGGGGTGCTGCAGGACCGGGGGGGCTCGGGATCGTTATGTAGCCTTCGTAGCCTCCCCCCCGCTTGGGGGCCGAAACCGCCTCCAAGACACTGTCAGACCACGTGCGGAGTATAGCACAGACGTACCAGGCGCGCAACGATGGAAACATCCTGTTCACAATCAGAATGGTCTCCCGGGCCAACCCGACCAGGCCTGGCAGCCTGCCTTCCTAGTCCTCTGCCTCCCTGGCGGCCTGCAGAAGGCGACGCCGGGCCTCGAAGAGGATGACCGCAGCAGCAGCAGCCACGTTGAGGGACTCGCAACCATGCGCCAGGGGAATGGTCCAACGCGCGACCGCGGCGCGGCGACAGGCTTCCGAGACCCCGCGGACCTCTCCGCCCAGGACCAGGGCCATCCGCTTGGGGAAAGAGGCCTGATAGAGGTCCTGTCCACCATGGGCCTCAGCGCACGCCAATTCGAAGCCCGCCTGGTCCAGCGCCTGCAAGAGCATGGGCACCTGCTGCGGTTCCAGACGCACCAGGGGAAAACGAAAAGTGGCGCCGGCCGCGGCGCGAACCGTCCGGGGGTTGAAGGGATCTGCCCCTCCCACCAGGATCGCTCCTCCAGCGCCGGCGGCCCGTGCCGTGCGCAGCAGGGTTCCGGTATTCCCAGGATCCTGGATCCCCTCCAGAAGCAGCACCGGATTCCCCCGCAGAACCTGCTGGAGATCCGTGCGCGGAATGCGGGCCACGCCCAACAGACCCTGACTCGAGCGGGTGGGAGCCAGACGTTCGAGGACCTCGGCATCCAAAAGGCACACCTCGACCCCGGTGCGCGCGGCTCGAGCGGCCAGGTCGAATACCTCCCGGGATGCGCCCTGAGCGACCAGCAGCCACTGCAGGTCGAGACCCCCCTCCAGGGCCTCCGCCAGGATGCGGACTCCTTCGAGCAGGAAGGAGCCTGTTCGATAGCGCCCTGCCGGTGTGTCCAACTCCCGCAGACGCTTCAGGCGGGGGTTATGCCGTCCCAGGACCGGGAGAACCGCCCCCCTCGCCGAGTCGGGGTGGCTCACGGAATCAGGCGCTCGGGGACCACGAAGGTCTGCCCGGCGACCTCTACCCGGTCCCCCGGTTGCAACTGACGGCCACGGCGGGTCTCGACCTCACCGTTCACCAGGACCTCACCCTGCTGGATGAGGTTCTTGGCTTCCCCGCCGGTTCCGACCAGGGAGGCCCATTTGAGGAACTGACCGAGGCGAATCCTGTCATCCGGCATGGCCCGGGTTTCGGCCCGGCTTCCAGGCGTCCTTCAAGACTCAACGGGCCGGGCGATTGGCCTCCACCAGCTCCTCGATCAGGCCTTGGGCCAACTGCACCTTCACCGAGGCATCCCGGACCATGCGGACGCCCTCTACCAGATGGCGGGTCTCGGAGTCGACGACGAACTTACGCAGTTCCTCGATTGCCGCCAAGAGCTCCTGGCCTCCCGACTGGACCTCGTCGCGAGCCGTTGCGAGCCGCGCCTCCACCTGGGCCAACTGCTCGACCTGCTCTTCGTTGAGGCCGTCACGGCTGAGTTCCGGAACCTCGGGGACCTCCAGGAGATTATCGGAGACCAGGTTCTCGAACCAGTCCAGGACATCCTGGAAGTCTTCCAGGTCCAATCTCCCCTCGGCCACACCGTTCACCGACTTGAAGAGCCGCATCAGGTTCTCGGTCATGACCAGTTCCCCGCCGATCTGAGCCTGCCCGCCATCCTCCTGGATCGACAAGGTGGAGGACGAAGCGCCCATCCCCGTCTGCATCAGGAGTTGGGCTCCGCAATTCGAACACGAGCGGTTGGCGGGCTCGTTGCGGGTTCCACAACGCACACATGGAACTTTGTTGGCCATTTCGCCGATTCTCTCGAAGGCCTCCTGGCAATCGGCCAGGGCCTCCGCAGCGGAGATCAGCGCTTTCCGTGCCGAATCATACTGCTCGGGTTCGCCCTGGAGGTAACGATCGAAGAGGGCCAGGGCTTCCCAATGAGCTTTGAAGGCAGCCCGCGTGGGCTCCATTTGTTGAGCCACTCCGTCCGAGTCCGAGGGGATCGAGGCGAGAGCCTCGATTTCGGCCAGCAGGTCCTTCTGGCTGTTTCGGAAGACCTCCAGCCCGCGGGCCAAGGTCTCGGCGGGAAGGCCCCCGCTCCGATGCAGTTCGGCCATCTTGAGGACCAGATTGGCGTGAGCCATACGGGTCGGCCCCGCCGTGGAGTCCTGGAAGACCAGGGCCTCCATGGCCGCGCGGACTCCCGCCCCGGACATGGCGGCCTCCTGCAGGACCTCATCCACCGCCTCCTGCCCCTTATCTACCGCTTCCGCAACCCGACCCAGGACCTCCGCCATATTCTCATAGGCGCGAATGAGGGCCATCTTCTGATCCGTCTCGGGTTGTGAACTGCGGATTTCCTCGGCAGCGGCCAGGGTCATCCGGCGGGCCCCCTCGATGCCGGCGTCCAAATCGACTCGCGACACCAGGCCGGTCTCGAAGTGTCCTTCCTTCAAGCGATGGAGCAGGTTGATCAGGGGAAATTCGGTGGGTCCATGGGCCAGTTCCGAACGCTGGTAGGTGTCGGTGGACAACTGGCTGGAGTAACCGGCCTTCATCAGGGCCTCCAGGGCCTTGAGGAAAGTCTCTTCCTGGGGATTATCGGCATAGCGACAGGCTGCCTGGAGGGCTACTTCCATATCCTGGAAGGCCGCCTCCAAGGCCGCCACCCCCACAGCATGAGCCTGCATGTGTTCCGGCCCCTCGGAACGAATCTGGTCCATGGTCTGAGCGCGCACATCGGGGAGCTCAGCCAGTCGCTCCTGGGCCAGACGACGGAGCAGGGAGGGATCCTCCTCGCCCATATGGACCTGACGCATCACCTCGATCAGGGTATTGCACAGATTGGACGGGGTGACCTGGGGGAAGTCTGCAGTCTCGGCCATGAGGTGCCTCCAAAAGTCCACGAGTCTTCTCATGTTGGGCGAATCAAGACGACTTCCTCCAGCTCAGCAGGAGGAGGTTGTCGAACTCGAAAAAAAAGCCGCCATGCGCAACCCCACCATCCGCGTCCTGATGATGCCCCGCGACACCAATGCCTGGGGAACCATCTTCGGGGGCGTCCTGCTCAGCCATCTCGACCAGGCAGCCGGCCTGGAGGCCATCCGCAACACCGACCACCGCATCGTCACCATAGCCATGAAGGAAGTGGTCTTTCACGAGCCGGTCCTGATCGGAGACCTGGTCAGCTTCTATGCCGAGACGCTCCGCCTGGGACGGACCTCGATAACCGTCAAGGTCGAAGTTGAAGCCGAACGGCGTGGACAGGTCCCGATAAAGGTCACCGAGGCGGAAGTAACCTTCGTGGCCATCGATTCAGAGGGCCGGCCGACTCCCCTCCGAACGGAAGACGGGGTATCCCCTGCAGAAGTGCCCCCCTGGCCGGCGAAACTGCCGGCCGGGGATCCACTGTGACCTGGTTCACAGTTGGAGATTGATGATGTGCTATAATACTTCCAGAAGAACACCGTGGTTGCAGTCGGAAGGGTTTCCTCTCTTCATCCACCCGAATCGGGTCGCGGCATCCTTCCTGCATCATCCCGACTGCCTCCACGGTTCTCCTTTTCCCCCCCTGGAAGAGACCGGAACCGGGGTCATGAACCGACCGGCAGCCCTCCCAGGGTAACCTCTGAGGCGGGGTCGGCTCGCCAGCCCCCATACTGGCGAGCCTTCTGATGGCGGGGGCGTTACCGGACTGAGCTGAAGGAGCCAGCACCAGGAGGGAGAAACGCCCAGCCCATGGATCCCTTCATCCTGCTGGCCCTCTACGCTTCCCTGGGCTACCTGGGGGGCATGGCCCTGGTTGCCCAGACCGGAGTCCACTACCTCCACTCGGGTCGTACCCGGCAGGCTGCCGCCTGCTTCCGTCTGGGAGCTTCTTTCTATCCCGGCCGCCGGAACCGGGTGCTGATGCGCAGCAACCTCCTGGCCGCTTTGAGCATCCTGGGAGACCATGAAGCGGCCAATCGCGAATGGGTCCGGCTGCGCTTCCGCCTGTGCGATGCCGGTCCCTACGCTCCCCTGGCCGCAGCCTGCTACATCGCCTCTCTCTACTACCAGGGCCGTTACCGCGAGGGTCTGCAGGTCTCCGACGACCCGGAAGCCTGCCTGTCTCCCACGGCTTGTGCCTCGTCCATGGCCCAGGACGGTGAGGCCTTGCGCCTTCTCAACCGCTCGTCTTGTGAGCTGGCCCTGGGACAGGTCGAAGAGGCTGCTCGGAGCATCGCCCGGGTTGAGGCTATGACCTTGAATCATCAGGTGATGGTCCAGCACCTGATGATGGCCCGGGCCCGCGTGCTCTGGAGACGCGGCGACCTGGAACTGGCCGGACGGCTCGTCCAGGGTATCGACACCAGCGGAATCCCCGACGTCTACAAAGAGGACCTGCTCCTTCTTCAAGCCCTCCTGCTGGCCCTGACCGGAAAACCCGATGAGGCAGAACGGGTCCTTGACTTTCACGTCCGGGTCTCCTCACCCAGGGGATTCCTCTACCGCCCCATGGCCGAAGGGGCCGTAGCCGAGGCGCGGGGCGACTTCGAGGCAGCCCTGGCCCACTTCAAGAGGGCCTTGAAGAGCGGTCAGCCAGCCGGGGAGCCGGCTCTGCGAGGCGGACGCCTGGCGCAAGCCCGGGGCGACCTGAACCTGGCACGCTTCTTCTTTCAGGAGGCAGACCGCACCGACCCTGAGAGTTGCTGGGCGGCCATGGCCCGACGCGCCCTCGAGAGATTGGAAACTCCCTAGCCCCGCTGAGAACTCAGGGTGTGCCCCCTTTCGGCCAGGAGGCGGAGCGCTTGAATCGAAGCGTCCCAAGCCATGTTCCACCTTCTCAGGCCCTGCCGACAGGTCGGCTCGGTTCTCGAAATCGACCTGGATGAATTGCGCGAGTTGGGGATCCGGGGAATCCTGCTGGACCTGGACAACACCCTCCTGGCCTGGGACAACCTGGTGCTCAGCGACGAGGTGCAGAACTGGGTGCGTCACGCCATCGCTGAGGGCTTCCAACTCTGCATCGTCTCGAATGCCCACTGGATGCGCCTGGAAACCCAGTCCGTGGTCCTCGGGATCCCCTACGTGGCCGACGCCATGAAGCCCAGCACCCGGGCGATGCGTAAGGCACTGGACCTGATGGGCTTGAGTTCCCACCAGGCGGCCATGGTGGGTGACCAGATCTTCACCGACATCCTGGGTGGCAACCGCCTGGGGCTTTTCACCATCCTCGTGGTGCCGATTTTCCTCAAAGAGCAATGGTGGATGAAGGGGGTCCGCTGGATGGAAACCAGGGTGGTCCGGACCCTGCGCGGACGCGGGCGCCGCATCTGGCGAGGGCGGGAACTCAAGTCGAAGGTTCACAAGAATTGAACCCACCGCCTTTCTCGGTCATCCTGAATCCGACCGCTGGAGCTCGTCGCGGCGAGCGCTTCCTGGAGAAGGTTCGCGCCCTGGTCCAGAACCGCGGCGGCGTCCTGCGGGTGACGGAATGGGCGGGGCATGCCACCGCCCTGGCCCGCAAGGATCAGCAGGCCGGCATCACCCTGGTCTTTGCCGGCGGCGGAGACGACACGGTCCGGGAGGTGATCCACGGGATCTTCGGCAGCGACTGCCGGCTCGGCATCCTGCCCCTGGGGACTTTCAACAACCTGGCCTCCAGCCTGCTCCTGCCCCACCATCCCCTGGAGGCCCTCCTCGGAGCTTTGAATGGCCAGGACGAACACATCGACCTGGGCCAGGTGGACGACGGCCCCATCTTCACCGAAAGCGTGGGCGTCGGAATCGACTCGGAAGCCTGGAGCCTGGCTCCCGAACAGGAACCCGTGGGGATCTGGCGCTGGCTGACCGGCATCCGCCTGGGCCTGACCACCCTGTCGACCTTCAACCCCCAACAGATCCGGATCACCGTCGACGGTCAACCCATCGTATCCCAGTTGATGCAGGTCACCGT
>JAAZKF010000449.1 GCA_012799975.1 Burkholderiales bacterium | reverse complement strand
ATTGATATAGTCGTTGATTTTCGTCTCCCAATCGGGGATTGGGTTTTCGGGGGTTTTCAGTTTGATGAAGAACGACCTGCTGGTAAGATCGCCGTCCAGCTCGAAACCGTTTCCGGTGAGAATGTACGTCAGGTTGTTGGGGCGACTGTCCTCGCCTGCCGAATAGGGTGCGCGTCCGGAAAGCGTGTCGCTGGTGATGTAACGGGCCAGCACTTCCGAATGGAAGGCACCGACTACATTGTCGATAACAAAGAACTTGCTCTTGCGGCCCGTGTTGCTTACCAGCCGTTTGTCCAGCTCGTCGGGGTTCAGCTGCATGGTCGAACGGTTGACCTGAATGGGATCGCATTTGTAGAGCAAGGCGAGCTTGCGGTACAGGGTTGACTTACCGACCCCTTTCCCGTTTGCCGAATCGATAACCCACGACGGGCGCGAGTTGCCGAAGCGATACCACATGGGGGCCATGAACAATACTTTTATGAGTAGTTTGCTGTTCTCGTCGGCCGGCGAGAAGAAGTCGATAAGGTGGTTGAAGTATTCATGGTTTGGCGACGGCGGCGGCAGTTCGGGGTGCAGGTAGTAGGACTTCTCGTTGTGGGGGTAGTCCGGCGTTTCGGAAATGAGTTCGAAGCGGTGGGCGTTCTGCTTCACGGCGAAGAAAAATTCCTTCTTGGACATGTAGCCCGCTTTGCTGGCCCACTGGTAGTTCTGCTTGGTCTTGACGGATATCCACGCGAACAATTCGTCATAACTGTTTAATGACTTTATCTCCCGCGTATCGCGGTCGTGGTCGAAAAGAACGTCCTGCCCAAGAAGGCATGGGAAATTGAGGAACCTTGCGAAGAAATCACTCATTAAGGTGATGGGCTGGATCGGGATCTGTTTCTTGCGGCCCGTCTTCTCGTCGTCGATCTCCTTGTAGTTCTGGAACGGTGTCTCGTTCTTCTCTTTGGCGATGTCGATCATGTCCTGCGTGACCTCGCCAAAGTGGTACGGGCGGTGGAAGGGGTTGTTCGCCTCCAGCTCGTCAAAGTCGGCGTTGGTGTGTTTGGCAAGCAAAAAGTAGTCCGCCACGTCCTGCTTCTTGTCCTTGCAGGGCGAAAAAATCTTTAGGGTTTTGCAGACCTTGATGACCTCGTTGCAAACCAGTTTGCCGAAATCCACGCCTTTCGTGTCGCAGTCGGTAAGGATGACCACATCCTTGCCGCGGAAATAGTCGTTGAACTCGGCCCGCCAACGTCCTTTTCCAGCCCCACCGCTGACGGTGGTGGCGACATAGCCATGTTCGATCATCGCGTCGGCGCATTTCTCGCCTTCCACGATATACACTTTCTGGGAGAGAATGACGTTCGGCAAGTTGTAGAGCAGGCGTTTCTCGTCTTTGATACCCCACGTCCCATCGGCAGCGCGTTGCAGAATCTCCTTGTCGGTGTCCGTTTCAAGACGGACGACGTAATACTGCACTCTGCCTTTGGCGTCGGTATAAGGCCATTCTTTGATAACCTTGTAGCCTTTCGCCAACAATTCCTCATAGCGGTTTTTGGGGAGATTGACTGGCTGCCAGTTGGTTGTTGCGGGGGTGGTAGCTGGTTGTGGTTGCGGTTGTTCCTCGGCTGACTTGGGCTGCGGCAAGCCAAACACATCCTCTTTGGTGACTGTTTGGGCAGGCGCGGGTGCAGGTGCGGGGGAAGGCGTCGGCAATGGCGGCGGCGGTAGAATCGGCGGTTCCGCTGGCTTGGGCGGCTCGGCTGTTTTGGCACCATAATAGGTGTCCAGCTTACATTGTGGACAATAATGATCGCCTAGCGCATTGACGGCCTCCTGGAATGAGCAGCCGACAATGATCTGATAAAGACTAATCGCGTCGCCGTGGCTGTCCAGAACATAGTCATGGTAGGTGCCATCTTCATTGTAGAACACCGCCTTCGGGTTGTCGCCGTTGCGCCATGCGGCGTTGCTCTGGTTGTGGCTGGACATGGTGACATGCCCGAAGTCCTGCGCAACCTGCAATGCGGTGACATGCTGTTTGACTGTTTTTGCGTCGTATCTTGAATGTTCCATTGCTACGCTCCTAGTCTTGCTAGTTGCTGGAATACTGTGGCTTTTGAGGTGTTGCGGCGAATTGCATCGGCAAATGCACGAAGTTCGCCTACAACCAAACACTCCTGCTTGGCGCGGGTAACGCCAGTATAGATCATGGCTCGGTCTAGCAAGGCATAAGCATCACGTTGCAGAACCACAAACACAACCTTGCGGTACTGACTGCCTTGTGACTTGTGGACGGTGAGGGCGTAGGCGTGTTTGAAGTGTTTGACTTCCTCTTTTGGAACTGTCACGCTGGTGGTCGTTTCGCCATCATCGCCTGTTACTGGATAGTCGGTCTTGATATAAAGCCGTCCTTTGGGTTCTACGCTGACAACTGTTCCAGTAGTGCCATTCCAGATGTCCAAGTTTGGCATATTCTTGGTGTTGAGGATGCGGTCGCCAGCCTTGAACTTGTCCGTGTCAGATGATTCGCGTGGATTGGCGATCTCAACCAAATCCTTGTTGAGTGGAACGATGGCGGCGGCACCATTGGCTTCGTCATCGTTTCTTGGTGTTAAAATGATGTCTTGGCTGAAATCCAAATAGCCAGTCTTGGCAAGGTTGAGGATGTATTGGTGAGTTGACCTGGCATCGCCAGTCGCAACCATCTTCCATTTTTCGTGTTCGGATTCGTCTTGCATGAGAGGCTGGTCGCCGTTGCGGATGCAGGTCGCCGCCTTGAACACCGCCTCGGTGGCGCGGTAGCAGGTCGTCAAGCGGGAGACGATGGCGGGAAAATAATGGATGATGTCGTGAAAAGGCTGCCCCTCGCCCACAGGGGGCAACTGGGCCGCGTCGCCAACCAGCACCAACCGCTTCGGGTTGCGGCGGGTGATTTCGGCAAGTAGCATGGAACTGACCATTGAAGATTCGTCGATGATGACCGTCTGGTCTTGAAGACTGCCAAGCGTGAAGCGGTCGCCAATCCAGCCTAACATACGGTGGATTGTGGAAGCCTCGAAGCCCGTGGCCTCCTTGATGCGGGCGGCGGCTTTTCCTGCGAATGCGGCGAGCAAAACGGATTCGCCCTTCGCTTTCAGTT
>JAAZKF010000119.1 GCA_012799975.1 Burkholderiales bacterium | reverse complement strand
TCCGCGCCACCCAGTCCGGCCCATCCCGAGACCCCCATCCAGTCGAGTTCCTCGACATCGCCCCGGGCCAGCCCGGTGAAGCCACCTCTTATACCCAGGACCTCGTGTCCATGGGCCAGGGCCCAGCGAGTGGCGGTCCGCACCGCCATGTTCATGCCCGGGGCGGGAGAGCCGGAATGGACCAGGGCGATCCGGCGGGGCTTGTCGGCGGAGGTTGTTGGAGGGGACCCATTGACGATATGGAAGAGGTGATAGGCCTCGACCAGGGATTGCCCGCGTAGGGTAAAGCCCTTAAATTCGGCATCGTGGGCGCACGAGGCCTGGGCTTGGCGGGTCAGTTCAACCGCCTCCATCAAGGGGATGGTAGTGGGACGATTCCCCCGCATACCCACCAGGATCGAGGTGTCGATGTGCTCGCGCAGGGCTTCCCGGGCCGCGCGCTGGCCCAACAATGAGCTGAGGTTCCGGTCATAGGCCGAGGGCGAACCTCCGCGTTGCACGTGCCCCAGGATCGTGACCCGGGCATCCTCGCCCAGGCGCTCCTCCAGGACCTGCTGGACGTAGTAGCTGCTGATCGGGCGGCCCTGGCGGTCACGGGCTCCTTCGGCCACCAGGACGATGGTGGCCCTCTTGCCCTCGGCTCGGCCCTTGGACAGTACCATTCCCATCTGTTCTTCCCATCCGTCGGGTGGGGGGTCCTCGGGGATCAGCAACCACTCCGCTCCTATGGCCAGCCCCGCCATCACGGCCAGATAACCGCAGTGTCGGCCCATTACTTCGACCACGAAGGTGCGCTGATGGCTGGCGGCGGTGCTGAAGATGGCGTCCAGGGCCGAGACGATCCGGTGCAAGGCGGTGTCGGCGCCGATGGTGATGTCCGTGCCGCACAGGTCGTTGTCGATGGTTCCCGGCAGGCCGATGACGCTCAGGACCGGATGCTCTTCCAGGACGCTGGGCGGGAGTTTACCTTCGTCGATCATGGCCTGCAGATGGTTGCGCCATTCCTGGCGCAGGGTGTCGGCTCCGGTCAGGCTTCCATCTCCTCCGACCACGACCAGTCGATCGATTCCACGCTCCACCAGGGCTTGGACGGCCCGCTGGCGCCCCGCCACTTCCAACATCTCGCGGCAGCGGGCCGTCCCCAGCATGGTGCCGCCACGAGAGAGGATTCCGCTGACCTTGGCATATTCCAGAAGTTGGATCCCAGTCTCAGGATTCATCAGGCCGCGGTATCCGTCCAGGATGCCGAAGACCTGGCCTCCGCTGTGTTGAGCTGTGCGCACGACCGAGCGTATCGCCGCGTTCATTCCGGGGGCATCGCCTCCGCTGGTCATCAGTCCGATCCGGCAGGTCATGTGCACTCTCCTGGGAACATCCATGTTGGGCGCCGGATTCTGTCTTGAACTCTCAGTTCCTGGCAAGCCTCGTCGAGCTGTATGGTGCGCCTGCAATGAAGTCATTGCAGGGAGCCTGTTGCAGAGTTTGTGGCTGACCGGTAACTTTGGAGGGCATTGAAGAAGGCTTCATAAAAGTTGAGTATGCATCAATCTGGCCTTCCTTGACAGGGTGTGCTAGACTTCCCGCATACCAGGCGAAGAGGTGACGGATATGACCGAGACATTGGGTAATCTTCCCGCGATGACGGAGTATGACGAGTATCTGTGGGCCGAGGCCAGGCACCACAAGGCCTATCTGCGGATGGGGGGACATCTGGCCAGTCTGAACGGGCAGAGGGGGACTCACTTCGCGGTCTGGGCACCCAATGCTGAGGAGGTCTCTGTAATCGGGGACTTCAATAACTGGGAACACGGGCGGACTCCCCTGCACCTGCGCCACGCCACCGGGGTCTGGCAGGGATTCCTGCCCGGGGTCGGTCACGGTGATCTCTACAAGTATGCCATCAAGCCAAAGTTCGGCGGACAGACCATGGAGAAGGCGGATCCTTACGGATTCGCCTCGGAACTGCGACCTCGCACGGCCTCGAGGATCTGGGACCTTTCCCGCTACGAGTGGAAAGACC
Source organism: Burkholderiales bacterium (assembly GCA_012799975.1). Classification (GTDB taxonomy): domain Bacteria; phylum Vulcanimicrobiota; class Xenobia; order Xenobiales; family Xenobiaceae; genus Xenobium. The sequence continues at coordinate 1,209 of JAAZKF010000119.1, read as the reverse complement.
AGGAGTGGATGAAGGCTCGCCCGGAAAGGGATGTGCGGCGCAGTCCGGTCAACGTCTACGAGGTCCATCTGGGCTCCTGGATGCGGGTCCCCGAAGAGGGTGACCGTTGGATGACCTATACCGAGGTGGCACCTAAGCTGGCGGCCTACGCTCGGGAGATGGGATATTCCCACATCGAATTCATGCCGATCACCGAGCATCCCTTCGATGGCTCCTGGGGATATCAGACGGTCGGTTACTTCGCCCCCACCAGTCGCTTCGGAACTCCCGAAGAGTTCATGTTCCTGGTGGACACACTTCATCAGAACGGAATCGGAGTAATCCTGGACTGGGTTCCCGCCCACTTTCCGACGGATGGGCACGCCCTGGCCCGCTTCGACGGCACCTGCCTGTACGAACACGAGGACCCGCGTCAGGGGTTCCATCCCGACTGGGGCACCTTCATCTTCAACTACGGGCGCAATGAGGTTCGCAACTTCTTGATCTCCAGCGCCTTGTTCTGGCTGGATCGCTACCATATCGACGCTTTGAGGGTCGACGCGGTGGCCTCGATGCTGTATCGCGACTATGGCCGTCAACACGGGCAGTGGATTCCCAACCAGTATGGTGGGCGTGAGAACCTGGAGGCGGTGCAGTTCCTGAAGGACTTCAACATGGCCGTGGCCGACCACCATCCCGGCTGTTTCACCCTGGCCGAGGAATCCACGGCATGGCCCCGGGTAACCGGCCCCGTCCAGGAGGGCGGGCTGGGCTTCACCTTCAAGTGGAACATGGGGTGGATGAACGACACCCTGAAGTACATCGAGAAGGATCCCATTTACCGGAAGTATCATCAGCGCAATCTGACCTTCGGGATGCTCTACCAATACAGCGAGGAGTTCATGTTGCCCCTTTCTCACGACGAGGTGGTGCACGGCAAGAAATCGCTGTTGGACAAGATGCCTGGAGACAACTGGCAGAAGCGCGCCAACCTGCGCCTCCTGCACGGCTACATGATGGGTTACCCCGGCAAGAAGCTGATGTTCATGGGTGGGGAGTTCGGTCAGTGGAACGAGTGGTGGGAAGCACGCTCGTTGGATTGGCACCTCCTGGATTTCCCGGAACATGCCGGCCTGAAGAGCTGGAGCGCCGACATGAACCAGCTCTATCTGCAGGAGAGGGCCCTGTGGGAGTTGGACAGCCGCCCCGGAGGCTTCGAGTGGATCCAGT
>JAAZKF010000118.1 GCA_012799975.1 Burkholderiales bacterium | reverse complement strand
GTCAGGCGCACCTCTGCGGTGCTCACGTAGTTTCCAACTACGCTCCGCTCCTCAGAACGCACGCCTTCCTGGCATCCAGACCCGCCTCGATGGCCTCGGTTCTCACGCCAGGCGGCGGATTCAGGTCGGAGGAAGCAGGATAACCTACAAGAATATTCTTCCTCGGTCTGTGCTGGAGCATCGCAGCAGATACGCCCACCCGGGAACCCAGGTGGAGGGCAATTGGCCGTACCCCGGGCCGAAGGCCCTGAGCCGGCGGAAGGGAGTCCTCAGCAGCAGACCGCAACTGCTCTCTGACCCATGCAGGTGATAAAAGTGGCCAGTTCGCTCGGAGTTGTCGAGAACCAGACGGAACCCCAAACTATTCAGGGGGGAATTGGAGAAGAAATCTGCAACTGGAGCCGGAGCGATTGGACGAGTTCCATCGACTTCGAAGAGGTTCCGACGTGCTATGTATGCGCTTCCACGAAGCGCATCCCCGCCTTCGAAAAGTCCTTTTTCGACCACTCCTTCCACTGGGTGCGTTGCTCTGATTGCGGTCTGGTCTTCCAGTCGCCCCGGCTCACCAAAGAATCGCTGGACCTGATCTACAATTCCGAGCTCTATTGGCACGGTCGATCCGACGCGAACCCACCCTCTGCCGAGAGTGCCGAGGAACTCCGCCTGGGCTACAACAACTACGAGATGGGGCACCCCTACCGCATGGCCCAAGCCCGGCAGAGGGTTCGGGCCCTCTCCAGGCACCTGCCGCCCGGTTCCAGGGTTTTGGAAGTGGGCTGCGCTGCCGGCTTCTTCCTGGCCGCCCTGAAGCAGGCCGGGTATGATGCGACCGGCATAGAGCTATCCGCAGCGATGGCAGAGTATGGGCGCTCCCGGCTGGATGTCGATATCCAACTCGGTGACTTCGACCAACTGGAGATCCCTCCAGAATCCTACGACGGCATCACTGCCTGGGGCTGCGATTCGAATTTTCACGATGTCCGGGAAACCTACTCCCATATGGTCGAAGCTCTCCGACCCGGTGGGATCCTGGCCTTCAACTATTTCGACTTTGACCACCCGGCCCGGATCCTCCAGGGTAGTTTCAAACAGGTCTATAACGCCATCTATTATTTCAACCGTAGCAACGTCACCCGTCTGCTGAACTCCCTGGGTCTGGAGATCGTCTCCCACTCGACCGAATTCCAATACACCTGCCTGGAGGAGGTCGCCTCCATGACGGGGCGACGAGGGCTCCAGACCCTGGCCCGCACCCTCGGAATCCAACGGAGCATGCTCCGACTTCCCATCGTGGGGAGTTATCTGCTGCTGGCCAGGAAACCGCCCCACCCTGCGCGACGTCATTGATCCGACTCTTCTGGCCTGGAATCCGCGCTCGCCAGGACAGGGAGCCTGCACGGCCCGAGCCTGGATTCAGGGTTGCCGGCGCCCCGTCTGCAGGACCTGCTGACAGCATTCCATATAACTGGCTGCCATTGAGAGAGAGAAAATTTCGCACACATTTCACACACATTCCCCCTCCAACCCCTATCCACGACCCAAGAAGAAAACGAATGAACCCCCGTGTTGACGGGGGTTCCTTGTGGAGCCGAGGATCGGACTCGAACCGACGACCTGCTCATTACGAGTGAGCTGCTCTACCAACTGAGCTACCTCGGCGCGGGTCGAAGTATACCATGTGCCGCCGCGGACTGTAAACACTGACGGCTTCCCCGAAACCCGCCGTATAGGCCTTGACGCCCACACTCGAAGGCCACTCCCGAGCCGTTCCTGACCAGAATCGGTGGCCGGACCAGAAGGGTGAGCGAGACCAGGATCAGGGCGAAGAGCAGCCCGCCGCAAAGTCGGTATTCAGCTATTCAACAACCAGCCCAGGACCCAGCCCACCGCGATGGTGGCCGGGAAGGTCAGGATCCAGGCTATCAGTATCTTGCCGCCCAGGTTCCATTTTACGGCCTTGGGGTTGCGCACGCTGCCGACGCCCATGATGCTGCCGGTGATGGTGTGGGTGGTGCTGACCGGGATGCCCATCTCGGAGGCCACCTCCAGGGTCAGGGCAGCACCCATCTCGGCCGAGAAGCCCTCCATCGGGCGGATGTGGGCCAGTTTCATGCCCAGGGTGCGGATGACCTCCCAGCCTCCCGCCGCCGTGCCGATGGCCATGGCCGTGGCGCAGCTCAGGATGACCCACAAGGGGATCGAGGGCATCCCCTGGTCGTCGATCCGGGGGAGGACCCAGTCCGGCAGGTGGATGGCGGTGTGCGAACTGATGGTCAGCAACGAGAGGGTGATCACACCCATGACCTTCTGGGCGTCGTTCTTGCCATGCTGAAAGGCCATGAAGGAGGCCGACAGGACCTGCAACGAGCCGAACAGCTTCTTCCCGCCCCGGGCCGAGAGGCGTTCGCCGCTGGCCAACCAGATACACCCCAGCAGGACGACGTAACTGATGATGAGACCCATCAGGGGCGAGAGGAACAAGGCGATGACGGCGGGGGTGATCCCGTCCCACTTCACGACCTCGGCCCCTCCACCGCGGACAAAGGAGGTGCCCAGCGCGGCCCCGATTATACCGCCCATCAGCGAGTGCGAGCCGCTGCAGGGAATCCCCATCCGGGTGCAGGCGGCGACCCAGCCAGCGGCCGCGATCATGGCCGCGACCACGCTCCACTGGGTAATCGCGGCCTCGTCCACCCACTTGCTGGCGATGGTCTGGGCCACCGTGGTGCTGACCAGGGCGCCCACGAAGTTCATCCCCGCGTTCATCATCACGGCGTGTGCGGGTTTCAGGACCCGGGTGGAGACCACCGTGGCGATGGCGTTGGCCGAGTCGTTCCAGCCGTTGGTGAAGTCGAAGAGGAGTGAAACCACCACGACCGAGACCAGGGCCACGAGCACGGCGGTATCGGGGGCCATCATGGTGTCGAGGGAGGAAGCGATCTCAAGCATGGCTTTCCGGCAGACCTTCCTGGTTACTTGACACGTCTTTTCCTTCTCCGTGGCACACCCGGCCCCCGCATTCCCCCCCTGGTCGACCCTCTGCGTTCCTGGGTCGGGGGCCTGGGGACGGCGGCGGGTTCGGGTGGTAGGCGGGGATTCCTTCCTGTCAACCCGGAAAATCCCGGGCCGAGAAGCCCAGAGGCAGAGCGACGGGCCGGGCGGATCCTGGCGAAAAGGCCCCCATAACCTCCCCGGGGGGCGGGTTATGAGGGCCTCGGTGGCCATTCAGGGATGGTGTTCAGGCCTTGGCCAGCACCTTGTGGCCTGCCGCTGCCGCCAGGGCCTGGGCGCGGTCGGTACGCTCCCAGGTGAAGTCGCGATCAGCCCGCCCGAAGTGCCCGTAGGCCGCCGTCTTGCGGTAGATCGGCCGGCGCAGATCCAGATCCCGGATGATGGCGGCGGGGCGCAGGTCGAAGACTTCGTTGATGGCCCGCTCGATATCGGCCACGGGAACCTTCTCGGTTCCGAAGGTATCGACCAGCAACGACAGGGGCCGGGCCACGCCGATGGCGTAGGCCAGTTGCAGCTCACAGCGATCGGCCAGATCCGCGGCCACCACGTTCTTGGCCACCCAGCGGGCGGCATAGGTGGCCGAGCGGTCCACCTTGGTGCAGTCCTTGCCCGAGAAGGCACCGCCGCCGTGCCGGCCCATTCCTCCATAGGTGTCGACGATGATCTTGCGGCCCGTCAGGCCGGTGTCACCCATGGGCCCCCCGATGACGAAGCGACCGGTGGGGTTGATATAGATCTCGGCATTGGCGTAGCTCAAACCTTCCTGTTCGAAGACGGGCTTGATGACGGTCTCGATAAGGTCGGGGCGGAGTTGCACATCGATGTCGACGCCATCGGCGTGCTGGGTGGAGATCAGGATCTTCTCGACCGATACGGGCTTGTCATCCACGTAACGGACCGAGACCTGGGTCTTGCCGTCGGGGCGCAGATAACCCAGCACCTCAGAGCGGCGCACGGCCGTCAAACGCTCAGCCAGGCGATGGGCCAGATAGATCGGCATGGGCATCAACTGCCTGGTGTCCTTGCAGGCATAGCCGAACATCATGCCCTGGTCCCCCGCACCCACCAGGTCCAGGGAGTCCGTAGCCTGGCCGCGCTGGACTTCAAAGCTCTCGTCCACACCCATGGCGATGTCGGTGCTCTGTTCGTGAATGCAGCTCACTACGCCGCAGGTATGGGCGTCGAAGCCGTACTTGGCGCGGTCGTAGCCGATCTCGGTGATCAGCTCGCGGACGATCTTCTGGACATCCACATAGGCGCGCGTGCGAATCTCGCCGCCCACCACCACCAGGCCGGTCGTGATGAAGGTCTCACAAGCCACGCGGGCATCCTCGACGCTGCCGCGGGCATCAGGACCCATCTCGATCTCGCGGGCCATGATGGCATCCAACACGGCATCCGAAATCTGGTCGCAGATCTTGTCGGGGTGGCCTTCGGTGACGGATTCGGAAGTAAAAATGTACTCGCGCTTGGACATGTCTCCTCCTTCTGGGGCTCCGGGGGAACCGCTTACAAGGGGCAAAAGCCCCCTGCCTGGTGTAGACTGGGGGCTTCACTTCGCGCTCGCCCGATTTACCGAAGCGCGCGACGCTCTTCCCTCATCTTCCAGGCACTTGATGCCTGCCGAGATGTGGCACCGTGCGCGTCTTTCCGCGTCGGTTGCCGGGGTGTCACAGGGCTCGGTCCCTCAACCCACTACAGGCGGTCGCCCGCCTGCCTCTCGATGAGCAAACCGAATATAGCACTTCCTCTGGTCCAGGGGAAGGGGCCTTTACGAGTTCTGAAAATTTCCTGCCTGACATCCTTCTGCAGGGGATTTGGGACGGCTGTGCCGGCAGGAGGATCGCACCCAGGCCCCCTCACCTGGCCCGGGCGCCAGTTCGGAGACGGGCGGGGTCGCCCCCGTCTCAGGAGCCCTGGCGGAGAATCTCGTCCACCGCCGCCAACACGAAAGGAACCTCGTCGCGATGGTTGGGCCAGTGAGGTGCAAAACGCAGGAAGCCGTCCGGGGTGCTGCAGATGATGCCCCTCCGGGCCAATCCCCGATGGATGTCCCCCAGCGACCAACCCGAGGGGGGCAGCACACTGAGGATTCCGGAACGACGGGCCGACCGCAGCGAGGCGAAGCCGTAACGCCCCAGGCCCTGCTCGAGCGCATCGAGATAAGAGTTCACGTGGGCGTGGATGGCCGGGACCCCCAACTCCTCGATCAGGGCCACCGATGCTTCCAGGGCCACGTGGCCCAGCAGGTTCCCCGTGCCCGGCTCCAGGAAATCGGCGCGTTTGCGGATGGGTCGCTGGTAATCCAGGCAGGCTCCCCCGGGGGACAGGAAGCCCAACGGGTCCTCATGGCTGAGCCATCCGGCCATCCGGGGGCGCAGTTTCCCTACCCACTCGGGAGAGACGTAAAGGAAACCCGACCCCTCCATGCCCATCAGCCACTTGTGGCTGCCGCAGGTCAGGAAGTCGATGCCAGCCCCCTGGACATCCAAGGGCACCACGCCGGCCGCCTGGATGGCATCCACGAAGAGCGCGGCCCCATAGCGACGGCACATCGCGCCCATCTCCTGTAAAGGCATCGCCAAGCCGGTCTGGAACTGCACGGCGCTGACCGCCACCAGACGCACCCCCTGGGAGAGTTCCGCTTCCAGGGTAGAGAGGATCTCCGGATTCCGGACCCGGGGCAAGGGGAGGAAGGAAACCTCCACTCCGGCCTGCATCCACGGAGTGACGTTGGCCGGGAACTCGCCTTGGAAGATGAGAACCCGATCCCCAGGCTTCCAAGGGAAGCACAAGGCGATGTTCAGCACTCCCTGGGTCGTGTTCGGGACCAGGGCCAAATCCTGCGGCTGGGTCTGAATCAATCGGGCCAGGCGCTGGCGCAGTCGCTCCCGGACAGGCAACCACTCCATCAGGGCCCCCGCCCCCCGACGGCTATAAGCGTCCAGAACGGCGGCCACCGCCTCCTGGACGGGACGAGAGGCAGGAGAAATCCCCGCATGAGCCAGATAGGCCCGGGCCTCGAGGTTCGGGAAGAGCGTGCGCTCGCCGAGTTTCGGTGCAAGAAACGTCATGCTTCGGGCTTCTGCGCCTCAGTCAGTGCCCCTGCTCCCAGGTGCACCTGGCCAACACTCCGGGCAACGCCTGCAGGGAGAAGATGGAGGCCGCTCAGCAAAATTCCATCTCGCAGGAAGCGGACAGGCCAGAGTTGAGGGGTGCCACTTTCAAGAGGCTATGGACAAGACCCGGAGGAACTCGGCAGGTATCGTATGTTTGAGACGCCAGGTGATGGCCATGGGCCTCTCGCCCTGATGAGACACATAAGTCGCTGGTCCCAGGAAGAGATAGGGGCAGGTCAGTCCCCGTGTAACAGGTCGTCAAAACCCGGACGCGCCCCCGCTGTGCCACCTCTTCCAGGCCCTCGCGAATCAGACGGGAACCGCTCCATTTGAGGAAAGAGCACAGCAGGTCTACCCGATCAGCCGAGCGCAACTCTTTGAGGATTTCGGTTCCTACCCGATGCTCGCCCCGGGCATTCACCATAAGGTCCGTGCAGGACATAGGAATCGCCGGGCGTTCGGGTGACTGTGCTGTCGGCAGCCCTCACGCCTCGACCACGGCAAGAAGCTCCCGCAGCTCGCCAGATATCAAGGCCTCAGGCTCGACAGCCCCTTGCTGGACCCTCTGGATGAGTGCCAGCAAGAGTTGGTTGACCACCTCCAGAGCATCCGAGTCCCCTTTCAGGGAGGTCAACGCTCGCTGCAGGACTTGCGCCAGGTGCTGGGTCAGGACCCGAGGCACCTCTGCAGACTCCACTTTCCGCAGATCAGGCCTCAGGGAGGCCGGTAGATTCTCCAAGCGTTGGGCCAGTCCGCGGGTCACCAAGCTCTCGTACAGTCCAGGCTTCATGAAGCCCGCACTTCGCCCCTGGCTCCCGCAGACCTGGCCTCCCGCTCTGCCTCAGAGTCTTTGCAGATATTCCATGGCATCGTCGCCTTCGGCGATCTTCTTGCCGGACTTGTCGTAGATAATCAGGTGGGGAATCGCATGGATGTCGAATTGCTTGGCCACGGGTGAACCCCACTCGCGGATGTCCACCTTCAGGAGGACCATTCCTTTCTTGGCGGCCAGGGCCTCGAGTCGGGGGGCCAGCTCGCGGCAAGGCCCGCACCAGTCGGCATAGAAGTCGACCACGTTGACGCGGCCGGGAACCAGGTTGGCCTCGATGTTGACCTTCTCGCCGGGACGTCCCTCGTTCAGGAGAATCGGACTCGCAGGAACGCTGGCAGAAGTCCCTGCAGAGCGAGACGGACGGGGGGTGGGCGGGACGGCTTTGGCGACGGCCCGGTTGACGTCGATGTTCTTCATCTGGGGGTTCACCCGAACCACGTAGCCCAGGGCCTCGGCGGCCGACTTCAGGTGGACCATGGGAGCTCCTCCGGGTCCAGTGCGGCTGGGAACGACCTTGCCCGCAAACACCACACTGCCACCCGGTGTGCCCGCCGGGACGCTTGCCGAACCCGCCACCCAGCACCCCTTGGCGGAAACCAGGTTGGAGCCCAGGGCTTTGGCCAAAGCCGCAGCCCCGACGTAGGTGTCGCCTCCCGAGCCGCTGACGGGGCCCTGGAAGGGCCGATTGGAGACAAAGATATCATCCGCCAGCGCCGGCAACGAACCCGCCAGAATCGCGACGGCCAGTAAAGATGCCAGAAGGAATCTCTTCAGACTGAGCATTCTCTCCTCCAGAAAGGTGATGCCCGGGATTTCGACGCCTCCCGCCCCCACCCTGGCCCGACGCAGCCCTCCTGAAGAAGGTTTTCTCCCCTCATCCGCCCCGTCTTTTCCGGGCCAGGGGAAGAGCGCCGTGCCCTCCCCGGACGGCATCCGCGATGGGGAAGATTGGTCAAGGGCATGGGTGGGGGAATGCGAGCCATTGTCGGGACAGGACTTCCCTGTCCGACCGGGGAAGTTCGTTGGGTTCCGGCTGGTGCTGCCTGCGGGACCAAGACAAGCCCGGACAAGGCCCACGACGGGCCTGGATCTTGAGGTGGATTCTGCCACAGGCAGACCCGGGATGCCAGGGAGCCGACCATGCCTCTCATCGAAGGAATCCGGATACAGAATTTCAGGCTCCTGCGGGACCTGACCTTCGGACGGTTATGGAACTTCCGGAGTCTGCCCCGATGAAGTCCACGACAAGGCTGCGCCAAGCCTGACCGGAAGAACCTCCCGAACAAGCGAAGGGCCCGGCGGTTACGGCCAGCCGGGCCTTTCGCGTCAGGCGGTATTTCCTTGCCAGAACGATATGCGGAGCAGCTCTGTCAGTACTGCAGCAGCGAGTAGACCTCGTAGCCCTCCAGGGCCTCGCGCCCCTTGAGGAAGCCCAGCTCGATGACGAAGCCGAACCCGGCCACCTCGGCACCCAGTTTCTCGATCAATTGAGCGGTGGCGCGGCTGGAGCCCCCGGTGGCGATCAGGTCATCGATCACCAGGACCCGGTCGCCAGGGCCCACCGCGTCGCGGTGCAACTCCAAGACATTCTTGCCGTATTCCAGCTCGTAGGCCTGCGAGATGGTGTCATAGGGCAGTTTGCCGGGCTTGCGCACGGGGATGAAGCCCAGGTTCAGGTTGTAGGCCAGGGGGGTTCCGAAAATGTAGCCGCGGGCCTCGACGGCGCAGATGTGCGTGGCGTTACTGCCCCGGAAGTGCTCGGTCATCTGGTCGACAACCTGGCGGAAGGCGGCCGGATCCTGCAGCAGGGTGGTCACGTCCCGGAACAGGACACCTTTTTCGGGGAAGTCGGGAATGTCGCGGATCCGCGACTTCAGGTCGATCAATGACTTATTGTTCTCCATCTGGTTCTCCTCACACAGCATGGTCTACCGCAGTAGTCTAACCGTTTCCGGCACCTGCGCAAATCAAGCCTATCTGCAGTCGTCCGAAGGCCCGTTGCACCTGCAGGAACTCGCGCCGCAGGTGGTTCAGGGCCGTGAAGCGCTGCGAGTCTTCCAGGCGCCGGCCCGACCCGGTTCCCAGACTCAACCAACGCTGGTCTCCGGAAAGTTCCCAGCGGGCCAGGTCCAACTCCTCCAGGATGCGGATGGCCTGGCGTAGGGTGATGGGATGGGTACCCTGGTCCACCTCCCGGGCCACTTTCTCCAACTCCGACTCAGCCAGGGCGCCCGAGGCTACCCGCCGCACCAGGGCCTTCCAGATCCGGACCATGCGCTCGCGATCCAGGTAGAGGACCCGGACCCGCTGACGCTGACGCTCCATCTGCTCGCAGCCGAAGAGCAGGTGGATCCGATGCGCCGAGCTCAAGGGCGGATGGTCGAAAACCTCCAGGCGAGGAGGCGGGGCCAACAAGAGCACCTCCTGCGGGCCGGGCCCCGACGGGAGTTCCTCGAAACAGGCCACCTGAAGAGCGGAATCGTTCAGGTGTTGGCGGACCTTCTCTGCCTGGCGTGGGCCGGCCGCGACCAGCAGGAGGCTGTCCGAGCGCGAGCGCAAGGCCTGCAGATAGCGTAGGCGGTTGCGGACGCGCCGGGAATCGACCAGGGCAGGTCCGGTCCGAGGCAGGGATGTCTCGATCCCCGGCCCGGCAGTCACGCCGAGAACCTCCAGGACCACCGGGTCGGGCTGAAGGATGGCCTCGATCACGAGTTGGGGACGGCTCTCGCCGTTCCACGTGTCTTCCTCCACGGTATACAAGACATCGAAACTCAAGTCGCCGGAGGCCATTTCTTCGGCATGCGCTCCCTGCCGGAAGGCGATACCCTTCAGGCAGACCTCCCCCTGGCAGGCCAGGAACGAAGCGTGAGCCCCCTCGTGGCCGACCTGACGGACCTTCTCGAAGTGCACCTCGCGGGCCAGGAACAAGGGCCTGCGATTTCCCTCTCCCAATGGTTCGAGGCGCTGAAGCTCACGGACCAGGGGCATCCCGACCTGCTTCAGCGGAAGTTCGAAGTCTACCGTTCGGGGCAGAGCCTTCTGACGCAGGTCAACCACAGCCTCGGTCAGACATTCGCGCATCTCGTCCAGGCGGGAGGCCTCGACGGTGAAGCCGGCGGCCCGGGCATGCCCCCCGAACTTCACGAAGACTTCCGAGCAACGGCTCATGCCGGCAAAAAGGTCCATCCCCAGCGGAGCGCGGGCCGACCCTCGGGCCAGCTCGCCCTCCAGGGTTGCCACGAAGACGGGACGTTCGAACTGCTCGACCAGCCGGGCCGCCGTGATGCCCAGCACACCGTGGTGCCAGCCCTCTCCAGCCTCCACCAGGACACCCCGTTCCAGTTTGGAGGGTTCGCGCTCCAGCAGGTCGACGATGGCCTGGCGGATGGACTGCTCCACCTCCTGACGACGGGTATTGAGTTCGTCCAGCTCGCCGGCGCGCACCAGACAGCGCTCGGGATCCTGGTCCAAGAGCAGTTCGACCGCCAGGTCCGCCGAATCCAGCCGCCCGGCGGCATTCAGCCGGGGGGCCAGCGAAAAGGCCACCGACTGAGCGCTCAAGGCCGTCTGATCCAAGCGACATTGAGCGACCAGGGCGGCCAACCCCGGTCGTTCCAGGCGGGCCAGGGCCTGCAACCCGGCCTGGACCAGGGCCCGGTTCTCGCCCTGCAGGGGCACCACATCGGCGATGGTGGCCAAGGCGACCAGGTCCAAGGACTCCAGCGGCAACGGCAGGCCCCTACGTTGGTGCAGGGCCACCAAAAGCTTCCAGGCCACGCCGGTCCCGCAGAGATTCTTCTCCGGATAGGGGCAGTCGGGGAGGTTCGGATTCAGGAAGGCGTCCGGGACCGGCAACACCTCGGGCAGTTGGTGATGGTCCGAGAGGATCACCCGCATCCCGCAGCGTCGCGCCGTTTCCACGGCCTGAAGGCTGGAGGAACCACAATCGCAGGTCAGCAGGAGTCGGGCTCCGTCTGCCGCCGCCTGCTCGACGGCGGCCGGCGACAATCCATAGCCCTCGCCCACCCGATGCGGCACGTGGTAACGCACCTCTCCCCCCAGACGGCGCAATCCCTGCACCAGCAGCACCGTGGCCGACACTCCGTCGACGTCATAGTCCCCATGCACGGAGATCGGCTCCTGCCGGGCCAGGGCCTCCTCCAGGAGTTCCACGGCAGCGGGCATGTCCCGCATCAGGAAAGGATCGTGGCAGGTTTCCAGGCCGGATTCCAGATAGGCTCGCCCGTGGGCGGCATCCGTGACTCCGCGCCCGATCATCAACGCGGCCAGGACCGGCGAAACGCCCAGGGCCGACCCCAGCGCCTGCGCGCGAGCCCAATCGGGAACGCCTACGGCGACCCGGTCCGGAGCCAACATGCGAAATCCTCCTCGAACTCGGCGCCCGGCGCTGCGGGAATTTCAGCGATTCAGCGCGTCAGGCCGATCGCGGTCCGGGACGAGCCACCTCCCTGGGACCGACCACGGGATTGAAAATTCTTTACTATGCCGAGCGCTCCTCCGGAACGCCCGTTCGCACCGAGCCACCGGAGCTGCCCAGGAGGGCCGGGGCCTTCAGGCCTTGAGCCGACGCAATGAGACCTCACGCCCGACCATGGCCAGGATCTCGGGGAGGCCAGGGGTGGGCGAGTAGCCGGTCAGGGCCCGCTCCGCCGCCTCCCAGGTCTGGGGTTCCAGATCCCCCAGGGCCTCCAACAAAGTCTCGGAGTCCCAAGGCCGAACCTTCTCCAGGGTCAAAGCCAGGGTTGAGAGTCGCGGATCGCCCAGGGGCGGCGGTTCGCGAACCAGGAAGGCGGCCCTCTGGGGAAACTCGGTCAACCAGGTCAGCTCGAAACTGAATAACAAGGCCAGGCCTTCCAGGTTTCGCCGGAGTTCCCCCTGCGGTTCCTCGTCCAGCACCCCCTGCTCCCGCCAGAAGGGGAAGGAGAAATCCAGCAGTTCTGCAGGGGTCAGCTCCTCCATGAAGTGGCGCTGAATCTCGGTGAAATCGGCGAAATCCAGACAGACCGGCGAGGGGTCCAATTCCCCTGGTCGGAACTGTCTCAAAAGCTCGATCCGCGAAAGGTACGAGCGGTTCGGGCGATCCGGCCAACCCAGGGAAGCCAGGAAGGCCAGGACGGCGGAGCCCAGGGCCCCCTGTCCTTGAAGACGTGTCAGACTCCATCCCTGTGCTTCCCGCAAGGCAGGCAAGCGCAAGAGCGGACCTGGTGGCGCAGGACGGTCGGCGTCGCGGACCCGTAACACCTCCCCAGGCCTCTCGGGTGCGGGTCCGGCATCGAAGTCCAGGCCCAACCAGGTCAGTTCTTGCCGCCAGACAGGGTCCTCGTCCTTCAGCAGCAGGGGAACCTTGCCGGTGCGAGCTGCCATCCACCCGAAGACCGCCTCGCGGGCCGTGACGAGATCCCTCTCGACGGAATCCAGAAGGACCGCCTTCACCACACCTCCACCTCCAATTCCCGTTCCAGGACCTCGACCCGGGGCTCGGAGTCGACAACCTGCTCGGCCGCCTCCAGCAGGCTGCGGGCCACCCTGGGGTCGGCGGAGACGCAGGCCACGCCCAGGACCGCGCGATGGTGCAGGTCCTGGGCATCCACTTCCGCCGCGGACACCTCCAGGCGACTGCGGATCCGATCCCGCAAGCGCCGGACGATGGCCCGCTTCTCTTTGAGCGAACCGGGCTTGCAGACCAGGTGCAGATCGAATCGCGCCACGCCCAGATACATCGAAGGGGTCTTCACCTGTCCCCCAGGCGTTCCTCCCCCATCCGGAACGAGCGGCAGATCCCCTGGCCTGGGTATCAGATTCTCAATCGCCGGTATTCCAGGTCGCCCAGCAGGTTGCGGGCGTGTAGTTCGCACTCGGCCCACGAGTCGGCCACGGACTGCTCCAGTTGGCAGGGATAGAAGCGTTCACCCATCCGGGAGCGGACGGGTTGGGGCCGCCGGGCGCGGTCGTCGTGGCCCAGACCCAGGTCGGCCAGGGTCAGGGTCTCGGGCAGCATCCAACCGTCACCATCATTGGAGGTGCAGAAGGCCTCGATTCCCCGTTGGCGGTCACCGCCGTGGGCGCGCACGGTTTCCTGCAAGTCGCGGAAGGCGGCCAGGGTCAGCACGGTGTGGCGCAGTTCGGGAGGACGGTCCTTGTCCACCCGCCAGAAGCCCTTGGGGTCCAGGGTGCGGGTGAAGTCATTCCGGGTGCTGAGTTCCAGCGGGTGGTCGCAGTCCCGCAGGATCCAGGCCAGGTCTTCCTGGTCCAGGCCATACAGCAGCGCCACCACGGCATCCAACCCACAGCGCAGCCGTAGCCTCTCGTGAGGGGTCAGGGCCCAGAGGAGGCGCCAGGGGTGGCCAGAGGTGCGACGGCGGCCAGGCCACCAGGGCGCAAAAATCGGTGAGACCAGCGAAAGACTCCTACAAATCTTGTAGAGCAGTCCCAATGTTTTCCCGGGCCTGATCAGGGGTTGCTCCTCGAGGATGAAATAATTGAGCGAGGTCCCAGCGAATCGCTGTCGCAAGGCGAAGTCGAAGGTAGTGGAGTTCAAGGTGGCCACCAGGCCCATGGGGTCTTTGTCCTGGGCGGAAGCCAGGATGGGGGTCTTGTTGCTGCCCGGCAGATCCGGTATCACTGCACAAACCATTGTCCTGCGGTTTGTCGCATTGGAGATGTCCCGGATCATCGGCTTGAGTCCGCGAATGTTGGAACCATCGCCGCCATAGGTCTCCTGTCCGATCAAATACTGTGGAGACAATCCCTTGTCACGGAAACAGCTCGGTTCCCACCTGGCGGAGTGGCTGGAGCCACTGCAATAACCGGCCGCCGCGAAATCAAATTGCCAGATCATCACACCCTGATACAACGGCAGTGCCGTATCCCGCACCTCGCTCTCGTGGATCCACCCGCTGCTGTCGCGGGACAAGATCACCCCCGGTTGCAGCTCCCAGCGTGGAGCCTCGGGCGGCGCCGGGCTGCCGGACTCGCGTGCTCGCCAGGCGCCCAGCAACCAGCGGCCATACTCGTCCGGGCGATAGCCCTTCTCCTCCCACCTCGAGCGCAGTGGGAAGAGCCTGGAGTCGTTGGTCATGTCGAACTCGCGGACATACCGGATGCCCCAGCCGTCGGGACCTTCGTCGCCCAACAGCACCGAGTCGGCGTAGATCTTCTCCAGGATCTCCAGGTCTCGCCGGCTTCTCAGCTCCAGGATGGCCCGGGTGCGGGGGCTGAACCTCAGCACCTGCCGGCGGCTGTAGGGGATGGCGTGGCGCTCGGCCTGTTCCCAGTCGGCCAGATCGCGCTGCATGAAGGCGGTCTGGATGGCCCGGGTACGGCCCCCCTTCTGGACCAGGACGGGACAGAACCTGAAAGAGCGATGGATGTCGAAAATCTTCTCCCGGTTCTCGAAGGCGAAGAGCCAGCGCCAGCGCCCGTGGTCCAGGAAGAGCTCGCGCAGCCTTGCAGTGCCCTTGTCGGTGTAGATACTGCTGGGCACCACCAGACCCAGTTGTCCCCCGGGGGCCAGCAGGCGCCAGGCCTGTTCCAGGAACATCTTGTAGGTGTTCAGGTCAGCTGTTCCCTGATGTCGAAAGGGATGGATGGGGTCGGCGTAGCCCCGGCGTCCCCGTCGGTGTCCGGCCCAGATGCGGTGCAACATCTGGTTTCGCTTGCTACCGCCGCCCAGGTTGAACGAAGCCCCCTGGTCGGACCCGTCTCCGAAGGGCGAGGCGGCGTTCCTGACCAGGTTGGACATGGCCTTGAAGTCGGCGTTGTAGGAGAGCCAGGCCGACTCATCTCGAGGGCGGGCCCTGAAGAGCTCCGTCTGGCGGGCCAGGGCCTCCTGCTTGCCGTAGGTGCGGTAGAGGGGGTCCAGTTTACTGAAGAACTCCTTGGAGTTGGGCTTCTGGATCTCCCAGGGCGGGTTGCCCACCATGGCGTCAAAGCCGCCGTGGGCCGGGGCCTCTTCGGCGGTCCCGGGGCCCGCGGTGACCCGGAAGACGTCGGGGAACTCCAGCTCCCAGTGGAAGAAGCGATGCCGCTGACGCAGCTCGGCGGTCAGGGCCTGGGTCGACTCGGAGGGGGCGTGTAGCTGGCCGGGCAGGGGGGCGTGCTCCAGTCGGTCGGCTGGCCAGAACCAGGCAGCGCACCAGAGGTCGAAGGCCTCGCGCAGGGTCTGCAGGGCCGGGGAACCCTGGATCCGCTCGTGGCAGAAGCGGACCTGGGCGTCGGTGCCCTCGAAGGTGTACAGCTCCTCGAAGAGGCGGAAGGCCTCGTCGTAGGTGGTCCCGGGTTTTCCCCCCTCCAGGGTGTGCTCTAGGCCCAGGGAGTCGATCCAACGGCTCAAGGCGGGGCGGACCCGGTTCTTTTTGAAGGTCTTGAGCGCCTTCGTCCAGGCCTCCTTGGGGAAATGGACGCCGTTGCTGTGGGTCTTGTCGCCGCCCTCGCGCTCCCAGGCCAGGGCCGGGTAGTCCTGAAAACAGTCGAACCAGCAGCCCACCAGCGAGTTGCCGCACTTCACCTTGTGGTCCAGGAAGGTGAAGGGAAGATCCCGGTCCATGGTCTCCAGCCACAAGGCAACCCGACACAACTCCACGGCCAGGGGGTCCAGGTCCACCCCGTACAGACAGCGCTCCACCACGTAGCGTCGCAACCGGGCGCGCAACCGGCTCTCGGCGTCCTCGGCGTCTACCGGCAGGTCGCACACGCAAGCGGAGAACCAGGGGGGACGGGCGCCCTCCTCCAGGGTCACCTCCAAGCGGTCGTAGGGGACTGCTGAGCCCTGCCCCCGGCTCCTGCGGGTCAGCCAGCCGTGGTGCAGCAGGCTCTCCCACAGGGCCTCGACCAGATAGCGCAGGGCGGCGATCAGGAAAGAGCCCGAACCGCAGGCCGGGTCGCAGACCTTCAGGGCCAGCAATTCCTCCGGCTTGCGCACCGCCCACTCGGCAGGTGGGGCCTCCTCGTGCCCGGCAGGCGGAGCGTACAGCAGGGGGTGCAGGGTGCGCCGCACCGTAAGTATGGTCAATTGGGGGGGCGTGTAGAAGGTCCCCGAACCTTTGCGGGCCCCTCCGGAGCGCACCAGGTACCACTCGCCGGGCAGGGCCGGCTCGTCGCCCGGGGTCAGGAAGACCACCGGGTCCTCTCCGGCTACGTAGCGGAGCTCGAAATCCAGTAGTCCCTCGTAGATGATGCCGATGTACTCCGAGGACAGATCCGCGAAGTCCACCGGGGTCTCCACCCACACCGAGCGATTGCCCTGGCGCATCCGCACCTTGCTGTGGGAAAGAAGTTTCAGCACGGTGCGCACGGCGGCGTCGCCAGGCAGGCACTCCAAGGTGGAGTCCTCCAGCACCGCCAGGGCCCGACGGATGGGGTCGGCGGCGGACGGGTCTCCAGGCTCGAAGAGGGCTCCGCCATGGCGGCGGACGGGCAGGGCCTCGGAGGGAGAGCCCTCATACACCAGCCGGAACAAGGCCAGCACCCGCGGCCAGGCGGTGGAGGGACGACTGCGCATGCGTTCGAAGGCCTCCCCGGTCGAGGCCCCCACCCGGTCCCGGGCCTCGCGCAACCCCTGCAGGCTGTAACCGTCGTGGTACAAGGCGTTCTCGCGGGGCAACAGGTCCCGGGCCTCCGCGAAGAGCAGCACCACCATCCGCATCATAACCCGGATGGCTGCCCGGTAGATGTCACATGCCGAGACGGGACGGACGGGGTCGGCCTGCAACCCGGCCAGGGCCGGGCCGTACTCGCGGATCAGCACCTCCACGGCCTGGCGGACCTGCTCGCTCAGCACCGAGGAGAGCTCGGCCTCCTTCTCGGCGGTGTTGCGTTCCAGCTCGGCCACGTCCTCCTCCAGAAGCCTGCAAACCTTTCCGGGAATCGGGATTCTGGTCTTCACCCCACCGAGAGGATTGCGATCTTCAAGGGAGGCTGACCGTCGGGACTGGGGAAGTCCTCCTCGGGCGCCAGGAACTGCAAGGAAAGCAGCTCCCGACCGGCCTTTTCCGCCGTTCGGCGAAGCACCTGCTCCCAGGTCTTCCGGTCCACGCCGGCAGCGTGGTTGGTGGCCAGAACCCGGCCCCCCGATTGCAGAGCCAGCAGA
The DNA here is from genome assembly GCA_012799975.1 of Burkholderiales bacterium. Taxonomy (GTDB): domain Bacteria; phylum Vulcanimicrobiota; class Xenobia; order Xenobiales; family Xenobiaceae; genus Xenobium. The sequence goes on along the minus strand of JAAZKF010000118.1, from coordinate 13,432 downwards.
CACGGCTTGAGCATGGCGGGATAGTCCGCCAACAGATCCACCTTGCCGAAAGGGCTTCGAGCCAGGGTGGGCGGGTCCAGGATCACCACGTCGAAGAGCCGGGGTTTGACCCGCAGGAACTCCCGACGCGCCGCACGCCCCCGGACCCCCTTCCCCGAGAGTTGCCAGAGGATCGGAAAGACATCCTCGCGCCAGAAGTGGAAGCGTTCGGGGTCCAACCCGTTCAAGTCCCGATTCCGACCTCCGACCTCCAGGCACCAGCGGCCGAAGTCGACGTTCCAGACCTCGGCCCCATGCCAGGCCGCCGCCACCCCTGCCGAGCAGGTATAGGCGAAGAGGTTCAGGACCGAGGCTTCGGCCGGGACATGGGCTCGAAGCCAGCGACGGGCAGCCCGGAAATCCAGGAAGAGCCAGGGGTCCAGTCCGGGCGAGCGCTCGGCGATGGCGAAGCGCTGACCCTCCTCCCGGCAAGTCAGCCCGGAATCCATTTCCGGCGCCCCCCTGCCCTGACCGCGACGCCACAGGACCAGACGCAGTTCCTGGTCTTCTGCCAGCACCTGGAGGGTATGGAGGTCCTCGGGTTCCAGTTCTCCGTGGAAGAGCTGGGCCAGCAGCAGGGGGCCATAGCGGTCCACCGCCAGCCCGGGGCGTCCTTCCGCCACGCCGTGGAAGACTCGCCAGCAATTCGTGCCTTCGGCCTGCAGCCGATCCAGCAGATTCCCCCGAACCTGGACGGCCCTCTCCAGGAGGAGTTGAAGGGTATTCAACCCGAGACCAGGGCCAGGCGTTCGGCCTCGGTCAGCGGGCGAAAGCTACCTGGGGGCAGATCTCCCAGTTCCAGGGCTCCGAAGCGCGGCCGATGCAGGCGCAACACCCGGTTACCCAGGGCTTCGAAGGTCCTCTTGACCTGATGGTAGCGCCCCTCGACCAGGGTAAGCCGGACGAAGCGGGGTTCGACGACCTCGAGGTCGGCGGGCAGCAGCGGATGGGGTTCCTCCGGCAGCATCAGGCCGCCCCGGGTCAGGGTCTTCGCCGCGTCGTCCTCCAAATCGCGTTCCAACCACACTTCGTAGACCTTCTCCACCTTGTAGCGCGGCGAGGTCAAGCGGTGGAGCAGAGCGCCGTCATCGGTCAGCAACAGCAGTCCCGTGGTGTCCCGGTCCAAGCGCCCTATCGTCGAGAGGACGGGATTGCGGCGCAGGTAGCGTTCGGGCAGGAGGGTATAGATCAGGACGCCGGCATCCTTGTGGCTGCAGGTATAGCCCGGGGGCTTGTGCAGCATCAGGAGCAGACCCTCGGGGTCCAAGGTTTCCCCGTCCAGGGTCACCGCCGCGGGGTCCACCTTCAAGGCAGCACTGCTCACCGTCTGCCCATCGACTAGGACCCGACCCTGACGGGCCAGATCCCGGGCCTCGCTGCGCGTGCAGTAGCCCAGATTGGAAAGCAGCTTGTCCAGTCGGATCAACGCCATGCCGCAAGCACCTTGAACCTCGAGGTGGCGGCCAGGGTTCGAACCTTCCCCAGGAATTTACCCAGAATCGCCTCGTAAGGCAGGTGGCGATTGCCCACCATATAAAGCACGCCGTCTCGACGCAGCCCCTTTGCTGCCAGCCGCACGAAGCGCTGGCCCAGTTCCAGGCTCCGCTTGTGTCCCTGGTGGAAGGGCGGGTTCATCACGACCCAGTCATATTGTCCGGGCGGGATTCCGGTGGTCACATCGTGCCAGTGATACCCCACGGCTGCCGAAGACTCCAGGTCCTGCAGGTTCTTCCGCGCCGCCTGCAGGGCCAGTTCCTCGACCTCGAAGAGGTCCAGACGATCGACCTGCTTGTTCGAGAGCAGGATCTGATGGGCCAGGTAGCCATAACCGGCCCCGAGATCGGCCCCAGACCCCGAGAGGTCCTCGGGCAGGTTCCGGGCCAGCAACGCCGAGCCCTCGTCGATCTTATCCCAACCGAAGATGCCGGGACAGGTGAAGAAACCCGTTTTCTCCGAGCGGCGAAGCTCTCCCCGAGCAGCCTGCTCAAGCAGGAGCTGCCGGTCCACCTCCGGTCCCAGACGGACCCCGAAGACGCGTGAGTGATACTTCGAGAACTGCACCACCAACGGCGCCAACTGGCGCAGGTTCTTCTCGTAGCGTGAGGCCCCCAGATTGTTGGGCATGGCGCACAGGAAGAGCCCATCAGGCCGCAGAGCCAGCAGTCCACGGGCGAAGTTCGCCAGGTTCTCTTCGCGCTGGGAAGTGCCCAGGTACAGACAGGCGTCGAAGAGACCCTCCTCGCGCAGGACCGGCTTGAAGCCGGAGGTCAACAGGCGTTCGAACTCCGCACGGTGGGTCTGTTGCATCACGGCCTGGGGCAGGTCGGGGTGAGCCCGAGCCCGCAGGAAGAGCCTGTGGGAGTGTCCCTCCAGCCATTCCGACTCACGCTCCAGGAGCAACAACATGGCATCCAAAGCTGGAGAGGGAGCGGGGGCGAGGGGTTCCTCGACGGGTTCCCAGACAGGGGAACTGCCCGGGTGCGGGTGGTTCATGGTTTTCCTCCGAATTCCAGGGGGCCGGTCGGGAACCGCTCCCGAGGGGTTCCCGCCGGATTCCTAACTCTGCAGAATCTGCAGGACCCGGTCCAAGTCCGAGAGATCGGCCAGGACCGCGGCCGGGCGGGACTCCTCCAAGGCCGGAACCGGATAGCGCCCGCTGGCCACGGCCAGGGCCCGAGCACCCAAGGCGTGAGCGGCCTGGACATCATGGGTCGTATCCCCCACCACCCACACCTGAGAAGGCTGGAAGGGAACCCGGAAAAAACGCCGGGCCCGTTCCAGGGCCACCGGGCCCAGGTTGCAGCGGTTCGAACAGTCCGAGGCGAAGCCCCCCACCGGGAAGTAGTGTTCGATCCCCAGAGATCGCAACTTCAGTCGGGCCGTCGACTCCAGGTTGCCGGTCAGCAGACCCAGACGCGCCCAATCCGCCTGGGAGAGGGTGTCCAAAAGCAGTTGGACCCCAGGCTTGAGATGCCGACCGGGATCCGGCACTGCCAGCTCTGCCTCCAGAGCCTCGGCATAATATTCCAGACACTTCCGCTCCAGGTCGGCCCAGTGCCCCGTAGGGATACGGGCCACGGCCAGACCTTCCCGCAGGATGGCCGGGTCGGTTCGCCCGTCGGGCACAACGCCCTCCAACTCGGCCTTACAGACCTCCCGGAAGGCTCGACGCAGGCAGCGCATTCCAGCGCCAGCCATGTCCACCAGCGTCTGGTCGATGTCGAAGAGGATCAGGCGCGTCTCCATGCGCGCCCCTTCGCTTCGGGTCCCCGGCCGCCTGCCCTCGCAGCGCCCTACGGCCAGTCAGGTCCCGCAGGGGTTGCGCTGATCCTTGCGGCAGGCCCCGACCGGAGCCACGACGGCCGGGGCCTGCGTCAGCCGGGTAAAAGGCCGGCAAGCGGGGGATGCCTCGCCGGTCGGCTTTCGAGTGGGGTCCTCACTTCACGTAGTGGACCACACCCTTCCGGGGAGGGGGCTCGGGAGCCGGGCCTGCGGGATGTCCCAGGGCGGCCATGCCCCAGACCAGATGGTTCGGCGGGATTCCCAGACTGTCCAGGATGGGGCGGATTCCCGCTTCGTCGCAGATTCCACGGAGCTGGTTGATCCAGACCGAGCCCAGGCCCAGGCTGTGGGCGGCCAGGAACATATTCTGCAGGGCGCAGGAACAGTCCAGCATACCGTTATGGTTCTCGCGGTCATTGGAAGCCAGGATCAAGGCTGTCGGCTCGTACATGGTGTAGCGGCTCGGGTCCCGCTGGAGCTGCTCGGCGATGGCGACTGCCAGTTCGGAGATTCGGGTTCGGTCGGTCAGCACCGTGAACTGCCAGGTCTGCAACCCTCGAGCACTGGGAGCCCAGAGCCCGGCCTCCAGGATCCGGTCCAGATCCACCGGGTCGATGGGCTCATCGGTGAAGGCGCGGATACTCCTTCGCGACTTGATGTTTTCCAGGATCTGGTTCAAGACTAGAGACCTCCTTGGTCGATGTGATGGTCGGTTGGACCGAGACTAAGTCGAGGGGACTTCAGGCGATTTCCAGAGCCAGGCCGATCATGGTCCCCAGCGTGGTTTCACGTTGGGCGGGGGTCATGGCCTCTCCGGTGAGCAGGTTGTCCGAGACCGTCAGGATGGCCAGGGCCTGCTTGCCGGCCTGGGCGGCATTCGTGTAGAGGGCAGCGGCTTCCATTTCACAAGCCAGCACGCCCAATTGTGCCCAATCCAGGGTGGACCGGGAATCATCGTAGAAGTAGTCTGTGGTCAGGACGTTGCCCACGGCCACAGGGATGTCCAGCCGTTCGGCGGCTTCCACGGCCGCGCGGAGCAATTTGAAGCAGGCCAGCGGAGCATAGGTTCCGGGCAGGCGAAACTGGCTGGCGTAGTTGGAGTTGGTGCAGGCTCCCTGGGCCAGGACCAGATTACCCACCGACAGAGAAGCCTGCATCCCACCGCAGGTCCCGATCCGCACGATGGTCTCCACGCCCATGAAATTGAAGAGTTCGTAGGAGTAGATGCCCATGGAGGGCACGCCCATGCCGCTGGCCATGACCGTGACCTTTTTGCCTTGCCAGGTGCCCGTGTAGCCCTGGACTCCGCGAACATTGTTGATCAGGATGGGATTCTCGAAATGGTTTTCGGCGATGAACCTGGAGCGCATCGGGTCTCCTGGCATGATTACCGTCCGGGCAAATTGCTCGGCGGTGCAGGAGATGTGCGGAGTGGTTTTGGGGATGGGCATGTTCTTCCTCCTGGCGGATCCGAAATCTGCCGAACCTTCCTGCTGCGAGGCCCGGCCTCCTTTGATCTGGAAGGTCCCGGAACAGAGCGACGGGTCTCAGACGAGCCGGTTGAGTACTCCTCCGCGACAAGACATGTCCCTGAGAATAGGCTAAAATTCATGAGAGATGTCTTCGAGAAAGGTTCTCTGAACATGAAGTCTCGACGGTCCCTTCCTGAAGATCCCATCGCGGCCTGGCTGAAGATGGTTGCTCGGCGCCAAGGGCCTTCCATGGCACCCTGGCTGAGTTTCAGTGCGGTGGTTGGCCTGGCCCTGTTGCCGGCTACCCTCTTGACCGTGGAACTGGCAAACAGGGTCGTGGAAAACTGGTTGCGTGGAGGAACCGCCAACCCGATCTTTGTCCCCTTGACCTGGAAGGCACTCCGGGATTGTCTCGGGGCCGGCGCGGTGGCATCCATCTTCTTGACGCTTCTCGTGGGCCCTATGGTTCATGCGGGTCTGACGGCCCGCTTCCTGACCTCCATTCGCAAAGCTCGGGCGCTGGAGGAAGTTGTCGCCACTCCCTTGACGCCGCGGCTGGTCTTGGACGCCCTGGCAAACCACGGAATCCAACAGGCGCTGCGAACCCTGGCGCTCCCGTTGATTTTCTGTTCGGGCCTCTTCTGGCTCTCGGAATGGCCCCTGGAAAACCTGCTGTGGGCTTTTCTCCCCGCCACCTGGGCGATCTACTGGTTCTATTCGTTCCTGGCCGTCAAAGCCTGGGGTGGAGAGACTCCGCACTCTGAGCGGGGGGTGGTCTTGCCCCTGTTTCGCATGGTTGCCTTCCTCGCTCCGGCGATGGCTACAGCTTGGCTTGGCGCCCGGGTCGCCTGGTTTCTCGGAGCCGCTCCAGGAGCGGCCCTGGTGGTCCTGACCAGCGCCTTGTGGGCCCTGGTCCATCGCGAGATGGCCGTGGCGGGACTTCATCCTGATTCCGGGTTGCGCAGGAGCTTGCGCGAATGGTCCACGGCGGCCTCCCGACCTTCCCATTACTTCCAGGCCGAGCCCTTGAACGCCCTGGTCTTTCGCGAGCAGGCCTCGAGCTCCGGTACCCTCCATCAACGATTCCTGGCCCACTGCCTCTGGATGCTGCCGACGCTAACCCTGCTCGGGATCGTGGGGGTGGGCTTCGAAAAGACGGTGGGCGTCCTGGCCATGGCCTGGCCTTTGGCGGGCCTGCTGGCGGTCCTGCTCGTCCTGCAGTTCTCGTCCGCTCGTCTGTATGAAGAACGCCAGCAGGGTTCCCTGGATCTGCTGTTCCAGACGGGTCTGACGGTCCAGGAGTTCGTAAAAGGTTGCGTCGGGGTAGCCGCCGGTCGGGGGCGAAGGATGCTCTATCCGTTCCTGCTGGCCACCGTCGTGGTTCTCCTTCCTGCTCAAACAGGAAAAGAATGGCCCGGGTTGTCGATGGCCTGGGTGGCCCTGACGGCCTTCCTTTCAGTAGAAGCTGCTGCTGCCTGGGGAACCTCGATGGCGGCGGACTACCGACATCGCCCGCAACCAGCAGGGGTAGTCGTCACCTTCTTGGCCGCTGCAGGGATCGGCTGGGGTCTGCTTGCGCTGGCCATCGTCATCCCGATCGTGCTGATTAAGGTGATGCTTATCCCCGAAGGGTTCTTGCTGCCAGCGCACGATGAGCTTCTGGAGGGCCTGTTCCTCACCGCCCTGCCCGCCGGTCTGCTCCTGGTCCGTCAGGTAGCGCTGCTCTCAGCCCACAACACCCTGCTCCAGAAGGGGCGCAGGATCGGATTCGTCGACCGGTTGCCCGAGAGCACCGGACGAAGCGAAAAAAATTGTTGGACCGGTCTTGAGGTAGTCCCCTGCGCTTCCGGTCCGCTTTCAGGAGGTCCGAGATGATGCGTCGGTTGGCCGTTCTTGGCCTGCTGTTCTGGGTGGCCCTGACCAACTTGACCGCCTGGGCACAGCCCCCCCCGGCGCCCATGATCCAATCGATCATCATGCTTCCCGACAAGGCGGGTCCACAGGACCGGGTCGAAGGCCTGATAACCCTGACCGGCCCGGCATTGCAGGGGGGGGCCTATATCCAGTTGACAGGCAGCACGTCCATCTGGGTCCCTGGAACCGTGGTGATTCCGGCCGGGCAGACCAATGCGACCTTTTCGGTCGTGGTCAACCACAGCGCCCGGGACGGCGAAGCGGTTGTGGTGGGTGCCCTCCAGGGGCAGAAGGTTCCCAGCAACAAGCTGATCACCCTGGCCGATCCGTCCCTGGCCAATCAGGCCAAAACATCTTCTGCACTGCCTCCGGACGATCCCTATACCCCCCCGACTTCCGTGTTCAGTTCCTACCCTTATGGCTACCCCTACCCCTACCCCTACCCCTACCCCTACCCTTATCCATACCCGTATGACCCTCATCATCCAGGTTGGAAGCCCCCTCCCGGTCCTCCGCCCCCGCCCAGGCCCACCATCAAAAAACCCGTCATCCCCAGCCAGTGGGACTGGAGGCCTTCCGAGGTCCGGCGCTAGGCAGGTCTTGGCGCGTTCTCAGGGAGCATCCGGTTTTTTCCGGAAGGCATGGCGGCCAATTTCGCGAAACTTCTTGCTGGATGGAATTTCAACACTTTGAGCGGGGGCACGGATGATCGGCAGCGAAAGCGTTCCGCAGCAGGTCGCAGAGCCCAGGGTTCCCCTGGCCCCGGAAGACCTGATCCTGAAAAGGACGGATCCACCAAAGCGCCGTCTGCCCAAGCCTCCGAAGAAGAAACTCCCCCCTTGGACGCGCGATGCATTAACCGCCTTGGCCGTAGCGGGTCTGATCTTGGGGATGCTGATCCTCTTCTGGCGCTTGCAGCCGGAGGACCCCTTCAATCCGCCTCCCGACAGCGTCAAAGTGGTCGGTGTCAAGCCCGCTCAGCGAGAAGGCATCCCCGTCCTGCAAGGCTATGTCTCCAACAAGAGCGGGAGGTTGGCGCGCAAGCTGACCTTCCTGGTAGAGTACCGCTCAGACGGTCAAAACCGCTCGACCTTCCTGACCTTGCAGGACGTTCCGGACCAGGCCCTCGTCGAATTTGCCGTTCCCCTGATCCAGAGCCACCCCGGTGACGTCAGCGTCATCCAGCCCGGCAGCAGCTCCAGCCTGGAGGGTCCGCCTCGTTTCATCCCCTATGACTCCCAATGGGAAGGGAGGGAGAGCTCATGATTCGACCTGCGTGGAGACTCCGCTCGTCTGAGGGCGGTGGGTTCACCCTGCTCGAACTGTTGATCGTGATGGCCCTCATCTCACTACTGGCCTCCTTGCTGGTTCCGAACTTCATCAGGGCCCGCGACCAGGCGAACCTGTCGGCCTGCAGCCAGAACCTTCGCAGCTTGTGGACGGCCAAGTGCATGGTCGAGGCCGAGACCAAGCGGGCCGGCATCCTCGAAGACCCCCCCACCACCGGCACCGGCCATAGTTCCTACCTGGTGCAGGGGAGCCCGGCTTATAAAAAGTTGAGCCGATACTGCGAGGTTTCCAAGATGCACTGCCCCTTGGGTGGTAAGCGTAATGGAGCCTATATGTATTGGGAATTACATGAGGCCTTCTTCGAGAAGATGTATCCCGGAAGCGTCGTCTACACCTCGAGTTTCAGCTGTATGAACTCCGAGCTCCACCCGGGCTGTGCCCAGGCCGTCCAACTGGGCGGCTTCCCCCGCTACACCGCGCGAGGGCTCTCACTGGTCCCCTGACGGCAGAGGCCGCCGATGGACGTCGGGGGGGCGCTGTGCGGCAAGGTTCCGCACAAAGTGGACCACTTCGGGCTGACCCTGAATCCGCCCGCTTGGTGTGGCATTAGCCGTCGATCCGGGCCCGTCTGTGTCGTCAGGCGCACCTCTCGTCAAGTGTGGGCATCAACACTTGAAACCGCCGCCTACCGTGGCATTCGGCCGTCGAGGCGTTGAGACCCCACCCCACACCAGGGTGTGGGGTGGGAGGGGCCCGTCTGCGCCGTCAGGCGCACCTCTGCGGTGCTCACTTGGTTTCCAACTACGCTCCGCTCCTCAGAACGCACGCCTTCCTGGCATCCAGACCCGCCTCGATAGCCTCGATTCTCACGCCAGGCGGCGGATTCAGGTCAACAGGAGGAGAGTTTCCGGTATCTCCGGAAGGTTGTATTGCCTATGTTGCTGCTCGCTGACCAGAATCTCCGGGATTTCCTCCTGGTCCATGGTCTGCACGCGCTTCTGCCCCACCTCTTCGTCACAGGCAATCGGCCGGTCCCGTCCTCGGACAGTGTGTCCTTCGGTCTCGCCAGCGCGTTGGTCCTGTTGCTCTGTGCGCTTCTGGCAACCATGCGAATGAAGCGCCGGGAGCGGGTGGCCAACTGGTCCCCTGCTTGGATGCGGGCCTGGAGGCTGGCTGTCGTGCTTGGCTTCTTCGTCATCTGGGAAGCCTGCTTGCAGGTCTGGTCCGCCCAGAATCCCTTCGAGGCCTACGTGGCCGACCCGGTGACCTTTTGGGCGGCTCGTCCCATGCCCGTGGCCAGTCAACTCTCGGTTCAGCGTTTGGATGGACTGTTTGATACGGATTATTCTTCAGCCAAAGAACCTGGTCGCTACCGCATCATGTTCCTTGGAGACTCTCAGGCGATCAGCGTCCAGCCCCATCGCTATGGCGGCCCGAAGACCTACCCCAAGTTCTTGGCTGGCTTGGAATACGTCGGACCGAACGGCGAGATCATCGAGACTATCAACGCCGCCATCTCGGGCTACACCTCCTGGCAGGGCCTTCTGCTTCTGCGCAATCTGGGCCTCGGCTATCACCCCGACTTGGTGGTAGCGGCCTTCGGCTACCACGATTCGGTCCCAGCCATATCCTCTGATTCCCAGGTCATGACCGATGACCCTCGGATCCATCTCCTGCGAACCTGGCTCTACCGCAGCAGGATCTACCTCTTGATCCGCACCCTCGCGCTGCGGCAGCAATCTTTCGCAGCCGATCGGGAGCCGGGACGCCTCAATGTTCCGCGGGTATCTGCGTCCGAGTATGAGACGAACCTGCGCGCGATGGCGGAGCTGGGGCGGCAGAACGGCTTCCGGTTGGCCGTGCTGCTGGAGCCCTTCCGAGACGCCCACGTCGGGGTTGCAACCCGGAAGTATAGGGAAGCTGCCTGTCGGGTGGCCGACCGGGAGGGCTTGATCGTTCTGGACGTCTTCACCCCGGTGGCGGCCTTGGACCCGATCGAGCGGGAGGCTCTCTTTGACGACGACATCCACCTGAAAGCCGCCGGTCATCGTCGGGTCGCGCATTTGGTGGCCGAGGGGCTCAGCGCCGCAGGAGTGCTGCGCAAGGATCCCCCCGAGCCCTGAAGTCTCCAGGCTCTTTCAGGCTCCTTGTAAGCGGTTTCGCGAACGCGTTCTTCCTTCGCCGCCGCCCCGGCGTTATGGATCACCTGAATCCGCCGCCTACCGTGGCATTCGGCCGTCGAGGCGGGCTCGTCTGCGTCGTCAGGCGCACCTCTGCGGTGCTCACGTAGTTTCCAACTACGCTCCGCTCCTCAGAACGCACGCCTTCCTGGCATCCAGACCCGCCTCGATGGCCTCGGTTCCCACGCCAGGCGGCGGATCCAGGGATCAATTCGGATCTTGATCCAGATTCTTGACGCAAGGAGCATCAAATGGCAAATTCCAAGCCCCTGAATGATTAGAAGGGTTCAAGAGACCCGGCGAGGCGACCGACGGTTCTCCGGCCGGTTTCCTATAACTGCCCCGGGTTCAACTGTAGCCAGGCCTGTCGGACACCCTTGATGGCGTCGTTGATGGGGGCCACCTTTGCGCGAGAGGGTACCGGCAGGTAGAGTTCGGGTCGAGAATCCTTCCACTCCTGAGCCTGGGTCAGCACCAACCGGAACTGTTCTCGCGGGTTGATCACACCCCGTTCCAGGGCCTGGCGCAGCAGCAGCGAGTTCTCGGCCAGATTCAAGAGAGCCTGACGGGCCCTACGGTCTGCCTGGTCCGGGCGCATGGGTTGGTTCCGCACCTCGATCCAGAGGGCCTGGGTCAGGTCGTCAAGCCGCCGGGCGGTATTATGCAGGCCTTCCGAAGTCATCACCTCCTGGCTCACCGGGAAGTCTTCCGCCAGGTTCTGATTTTGCAGCGGCAGCCCGGCCAGTTGAGCGAAGCGCGACATGGCACCCTGGAGCTGATCGAGGTCGGCCGGGTTCACCCGCGATAGGGTGTAGAGGCTCCGCACCGGGTTTCCCTTGGCATCCAGCTCTACCAGGCTGACCGCCACCAGGTCCCGGCTCTGGATGGATAGCACCTCGCGGCACACGCGGGCCTGGGCCGGCTGGTCGTAGTGCATCGTAGCCAATTGCATCTGGTCCAGTCCATTCTGGCGGCGCAACTGGTTGAGTCGCTGCACGAGCTCTCCCTCGTCAGGATGGATCGGGGTGGTGGTTGGCCCCACGACCAGGATCAGCATTCTTTCGGGTGCCAGCGTGGTCGGAGCGGCCTGCGTCGCCGCAGCCAGGGCCAGCACCAGGATCAATCCGATTGAGCAAATCTTCTTCATCATCAGCGGTTCACCGGGGTCAATAGAGGTTGAGGTTCGGTTCTCGGGAGCGTTCCGGAATGTGGCACCGGCGTCAGTACGGCAGCCGGAGGGGTGGAGGGAGGCGGCACGGGGGTCAGCGCCGCTTTCGGAACAGGGTTTCTCGGGACAGTGGTTTCCGGTGTCTGGCGGGGTGGGGCCGTAGATCGAGTGGGGTTGATGGGCAGATGGACCTGAGGCAATTCGGCGGGCAGTCGGGGCCAGGAGAGATTCGCAGGGCGTCCGGGATCGCGAGGAATCCTGGAGGCTGGGGGGGGTAGGTGAGGAGCCGGTGGGAACGAGAGGGAAGGAGCTTTCTCCAAAGCGACCGCCAAAGTGGTCCGCTCCCCAGCTCTGACCCGGGTTCGAACGGACTTCTCGCGGAAACCGGGAGCGCGAACCAGGAAGCGATGCTCGCCGGGCTCCAGGTGCAGCTCCCCTGGGGTCTCCCATGATTTTTCCGCAGAGACCAGCAGAAACTTCTCGGGACCTTGGACCTTCAGCACCAGGGTTCCCGGAAGCGGAGAGAGGGTCAGGGCCACCAGGCCCGTCTCCCCCTTGTCAAGGCGCACTTCGCTCTGCGCCTCGCGGTATCCGGTCAAGCGAGCCACGACCTTGACTTGTCCAGAATCCAGGTCATTGAGGGTCAGGTCGCTGCGTCCTACGACCTTCCCATCCAGCGTGATCTCGGCCCCCTGCGGGACCGTCCGGACTTCCAGGGCGGTCTGCTGCTTCGCCGGCCCCGTCTTCCACCACAACCAGACCGCAACGCCCAGTAGCAGGGCCGAGAGCAGCAAGGTCAAGGCAGAGGATTTGGAGGCGGGGGGAGCAGCGATGATGGGAGCGACCTCCTTGCACGGTTGGATACCCGAAGAGCCTCCGGGGTTTTTCTAGCCGAAGGTCTATTCGCCTTGCAGCAGTCCGTTCCCTCAAGAACAAGGCGCGGGGAGGGGGAAGAAGGAGTGTATGCTTGGAAGAGAACCTCCAGATGAGTGTCAAACCCGAATCCCGCCTCGAGACCTCAAGAGTATGATGGGTAGACCCCGGACCTGGTCCTGGTCATTCATCGGTTTGTTGTTGGTGGTGCTCCTGGCCGAAGTTTTCGTTTGGCAGAAACCTTCCCCGCAGCTCCTTCAAGCCCGAGACCGGGCTCGCCGAGCCTGGGAAATCCGCCACGTCCAGGGCTTGGAAGAGGCGTTGGAGGTCCTGGCGGAAAATGACGACGCCGAGGTCCCCCTGCTTCGCGCCCGGGTGGCTTTCCTGCAAGGCCGCTTCCTACCTTGTCTGGACCTGCTGGCGAGGGATTCGCAAAAGGAACAGGAAGAGTGGGATTCCCTGCGCGAGCAAACCTGGGAAGCCTTGGCATTGGACGTGCCCTGGCCTGCCACGGTGCCAGCCTGGGTGCGCCTGCCCGAGGGGGACCTGGTCCGGGTGGTCGACGACGGGGACTCGGAGGGGCTCTTCCTGGAGGCCTTCGGAGAGCGCCAGGGGTTGCACGCCCTCCTGAAATGCGTAATCCAACGCCCCGATGGGGCCCGCCTGCGCGAGGATCGTCCCCAGCGCTTGCCCCTGGGCAGATCGCCCCGCCTCGAAGCCGTAAAGATCGGGGGCACCGACTTCGTCCGGGTCGAGCACCTTCGCCAGGGCAGACGGACCTTGGACCTGGGGACCAAGGCGCCCTGGGGGCTGCTACTGTTCCGGTTCCAAGGTGCCAGCGCTCCCATCCTGGAGGGGAAGACGGTTCGAGTTCCGGCCGAGAAGGGCCACCAGGCGCAGCGCTGGACCTGGAAGGACGGCGAATTCCGGAGCGGAGACTGATATCGCGCCGCTACGGTGGCGAAATGGGCTGCTGAGGAAGTCAGCCGTTTCCTGGAATTTTGGATTCGACTCATTGCTGATGGGCTGAATATTCCATAGCGACCAGACAACTATTCTAGCGGCGGATTCAGGGGGAAAGAATATAGTTGACACCCGACCGGCCTGTGCTATAATTCCTCACGTTATCCAACGTCGGGGCGTAGCGCAGCCTGGCAGCGCGCATCGTTCGGGACGATGAGGTCGGAGGTTCAAATCCTCTCGCCCCGACCATC
>JAAZKF010000117.1 GCA_012799975.1 Burkholderiales bacterium | reverse complement strand
GGCTGCCCGAAACCAAGGATCCCGGGCAGCGTCAGGCCTGTCGTTGTGCGCCGAGCCGCGATGTCGGGATGTACGACTCGTGCCCGGCCGGGTGTGTGTACTGCTATGCCGTGCGGGACTTCAACCAAGCCCGCCTCAACCGGCGTCGACACGACCCCCTGGCCACCACCATGCTCCCCCTGGACTGAAGGAGGCCTTGCTCCGCATGCCCTGGAGGACGCTATCCTTCTTCAGCCATGAACGGGTAACGCCAGTCGGTGGGCGGAGCGAAAGTCTCTTTGATGGTGCGCGCCGAGGTCCAGCGCAGCAAGTTCATCATGCTCCCCGCCTTGTCGTTGGTTCCCGACAGGCGCGACCCGCCGAATGGTTGCTGGCCCACCACGGCCCCGGTCGGCTTGTCGTTGATGTAGAAATTGCCCGCGGCGAAGCGCAGCACCTCGCAAGCCTGCTGCACGGCCCGCCGGTCCTGGGCAAAGATGGCGCCGGTCAGGCCGAAGGGTGAGGTGCTCTCGCACAAGCGCAGGGTCTCGTGGTAATCCGCGTCGGGATAGACGTAGATCGCCAGCACCGGGCCGAAGATCTCCTCTTGCATGATCCGATCCCCAGGGTCCTGTACCGTGACCACAGTGGGCTGTACGAAGAAACCCTTCGAGGCGTCGGCCTTCCCCCCGGCCAGGACTTCGATTCCGGTCGAGTTGCGGGCATATTCCAGATAGCCCGAGATGCGATCGAAGGCTTCCTGGTCGATGACGGCCCCCATGAAGTTCCGGAAGTCGGCCACGTCCCCCATCGAGATGGTGCCCACCTCATCCAGCAGACTCTCGCGCAGACCGCCCTTCCAGAGGCTCTCGGGGATATAGGCCCGGGAAGCGGCCGAGCACTTCTGGCCCTGGAACTCGAAGGCTCCGCGCAGCAGAGCCACCAGGAGGGCCTGCGGATCGGCCGAGGCGTGGGCCACCACGAAGTCCTTGCCTCCGGTCTCGCCGACCAGTCGGGGATAGCAGCGATAACGGTCCAGGTTCTCCGAGACCTGCTGCCACAGACGGTTCCAGACCGGGACCGAACCCGTGAAGTGCAACCCGCCCAGAGAGGGGCTTTCCATCACCGGATTGCCGATCGCTGAACCCGAACCGGGCACGAAGTTGATGACTCCCGGAGGAAGCCCGGCCTGAACCAGCAGGCGCATGACCTGCCAATTGGAGTAGACCGAGCTGGAGGCTGGCTTCCAAACCACGGTATTGCCCATCATGGCCGGGGCCGTGGGCAGGTTGCCGGCGATGGCCGTGAAGTTGAAGGGGGTCACGGCGAAGATGAAACCGTCCAGGGGACGGTATTCCAGGCGGTTCCAGACTCCCGGAGAGTTCAAAGGCTGCTGGGCGTAGATCCAGGTCATGAAATGAACATTGAAACGCCAGAAATCAGTCAGCTCGCAGGCCGAGTCGATCTCGGCCTGGTAGGCCGTCTTGCTCTGCCCCAGCATGGTGGCTGCGTTCAGGGTATCCCGCCAGGGCCCGGCCAGAAGCTCGGCAGCCCGCAGGAATATGGCCGTGCGCTCTTCGCGGGAAGTACTCATCCAGGTCTCGCGAGCGGCTGTGGCCACGGTGATGGCCTGCTCGACGTGCTCGGGGCGGGCCTTGTGGTAATGGCCCAGGAGCAGGTCCCGGCGATGCGGGGCCCGGATCTCCTCAAGGTCGCCCGTCCGAACCTCCTCCCCTCCGATGAACAAGGGTATCTCCACAGGGTGAGCGGCCAGTTCCTCCAGGCGGCGTTGCAGACTGCAGCGCTCGGGGCTTCCCGGAGCATAGCTGCGAACGGGCTCGTTGAAGGGGACGGGGGGACATGACAGGGCAAAAGACATCGACCTCGCTCCTTTTCGCACAAAAAGAAAGACGGGCTCCACTTTCGGGAAGCCCGTCTCGCGTCCTTCATCCGGATTTCCGCCGGTTCTACCTCAGGAATACTCGGCCGGGTGTACCTGGTCCATATTTCCCTGGGCCAACTGGCCGAAGAGGTGGGCCATGCACATCTGGGCATAAGGGCCGGTGATCAGGATCCCCACGCCGCATGCCAGGATCCCCAGAGTTCCCAGTATGCCGAAGGCGACCGTCATCACCAGCACCATCACGTAGGCGCCAATGTTGCGGGTGATGTTGGACATCATGGCGGCGAAATCGAAACCTACCGCCCAGCCCTCACGGAAGGCCACCTGGAGGAGCAGGGCCGGCCACACCACCCACAGCAGGAATTGCCAGAACATCTGGAACAGGTTGGCCAGCATGCTGAGCAGACCCATGCCCCTTGCCTCATCGTTGCCGGAGGCGATGACCACCCCGAGCAGCACGCCGATGACCAGCAGGAGCGGGAGCGCATAGACCATATAGGTCACCGTGACCCGCAGCCCATCCATGAAATACCCGCCATAATTATCCCACTCGGGCAAGGTGGCCTCATCACCCCGAGCGACCCGACGCAGGGCTTCGACCATGTAGCCCATTCCAATCAGATTCACGATAGGGAAGATGCTGATCAGGCCCAGGGACAGCAACTTGCCGAACCACCTTGGATCGTTCCGGGGATAACTGAACGCTCTGCTTATATCCATCTCGGTGCCTTTCTTTAAACAGATACCTGAATTTTCTAAGCAGAGAACCGCTTTCCCTTTGTTTTCCTCTGGTGAGATTCGCAACAGAAAGCTTCCGGGGATCGGTT
This sequence comes from Burkholderiales bacterium, assembly GCA_012799975.1. Taxonomy (GTDB): domain Bacteria; phylum Vulcanimicrobiota; class Xenobia; order Xenobiales; family Xenobiaceae; genus Xenobium. The sequence continues at coordinate 289 of JAAZKF010000117.1, read as the reverse complement.
AACCTCGTGAGGAGCGAGGAGGCCTCTCGCGTGTTGACTTGGGAAGACAGCAGGTTCCCCGGGGACGTTCAGAATCTTGCGCGCCGTGTGGACCTTTGGCAGCGTAAGCGGGTGGGGCGGGTGTCACGGATCGGTCTAATTGATCCACCTAGAGATCGGATAAAAAGATCCACTTGTTCGATCCCCGACCTCGGAGCTTTTGTTCGATTCTCCTGTTCGGGCTGGAGGCCTCCTTTCTGAGTCGGCATCGATTGGGTGTTACGCCTCCCCGGGCAGGGGCTTGGGTCGC